>JBKHWB010000038.1:0-19161 GCA_046566745.1 Gammaproteobacteria bacterium | reverse complement strand
CTTACCACCGCCCTCTTCGAAACACTGGAGCACCCCGACATCACCGAGGCCGGCATCATCGAGGCCTACCGCCTGTGCAATTACCAGGAACAACGCCACCGCCAGCTGGACCTGCTGGCCGAGCTCGGTGGCGGCCTCGACCGCTATGTGCGCTCCCGCGTCATCTACGCCACCTTCAAGATTGCCCACCGGCCTGCCCAGATGGCCGGCCTCGGCGGCCTGTACGACTTCCTCGGACGTGGCTTCGAGGTCATGCGGCCCATGGGCTCGGCCCAGGACTTCCTCAACCACTTCATCGGCAAGGAACGCGCCATCGTGGATGCCCTCTGCGCCGGCAAGGCCGACCCCTTCAATCCCTGACCTGGCGCAATTCGCAGGCCGTTGCGGCTTGCACCGATGGCGGGGCCGGCCGACAATGCCGGCTCCGTTGCTGACGACGCCATCATGTCTGACCAGAAGCCCGATACCCCCGTTTCGCCGGTAGCACCCGGGACTACCACCCACTTCGGCTACCAGACCGTGGCCACCACCGAAAAAGCGAAGAAAGTCGCCGAGGTCTTTCATTCCGTGGCTGACCGCTACGACATCATGAACGACCTGATGTCCTTCGGCATCCATCGCCTCTGGAAGCGGTACACCATCGAGATGGCCGGCGTGCGACCCGGTCAACAGGTACTGGATATCGCCGGGGGCACGGGCGACCTGGCCAAGGCCTTCAGCAAGCGTGTCGGGCCTTCCGGCAAGGTGATCCTGTCAGACATCAATGCCTCGATGCTGGGGGTGGGCCGGGATCGCCTCATCGATACCGGCCTGATGCAGAACCTGGAGTTTGTGCAGGCCAACGCCGAATGCCTGCCCTTTGCCGACAACAGCTTCGACCTGCTTACCATTTCCTTCGGGCTGCGCAACGTGACCGACAAGGACAAGGCGCTGGCCTCGATGTACCGCGTACTGAAGCCGGGTGGCCGCCTGCTGGTGCTGGAGTTTTCCAAGCCGGTAATCGAACCGCTGTCCAAGGTGTATGACGCCTATTCGTTCAGCGTGTTGCCCGCACTGGGCAGGATCATTACGCAGGATGCCGACAGCTATCGTTATCTGGCCGAATCCATCCGCATGCATCCGGACCAGGAAACCCTGAAGGGCATGATGGCCAACGCCGGATTCGAGCGGACCGACTACCACAACCTGACCGGCGGCATTGTCGCCCTGCACCGGGGGTTCAAGCTGTGACATCGCTGCCCCAGGTACTTGCGCTGAAAGCCATGGAGGGATTGATCCGGCAGGCCCTAGCCCTTGATCCTGCCACCTCGCAACGCCTGCAGGCCTATGCCGGCAAGCGGCTCTATGTGGAAACCCGCGCACCGGCGCTTGGACTGTTCGTCTGGCTGGAAAGCGACGGCGTCCACCTGCGCACGGAAGGGGATCGCCACCCGCATGCCACCATCGAGGCCCCCAGCATGGAGCTGCTGAAAATGGCCCTGAGTGATGATGCGCATTTCATCGGCGGTCCGGTGAAGGTTCATGGCGACGTCATTCTTGTCCAGGAGCTGCATGCCCTTGCCCGCGATCTTGATATCGACTGGGAAGCCGGCCTGTCGCGCCTGTTCGGCAACACCTTCTCCCACCCGGTCTCGCAGGGCTTGAAAGGGCTTTTCGGCTTTGCACGACGCACGGCCGATGTTTTCCTGCGCAATACCGGCGAGTACCTGCAGGAAGAAAAGGAAATCGTGCCGGTGCGCTGGGAAGTCGATGAATACCTGAATGACAACCAGGACCTCCGTGCCGACGTCGAGCGAGTGGAGGCACGCCTTGAGCGCCTGAAGAAGCGCGTAAGCAAACTGGACACAAGCGAGCCATCCTGATGCTGACCCACCTGCCGCGCCTGCTGGCGATCTGGACCGTGATTGCCCGTTACCGTCTGGACACCCTGATGCCCCCGCCGCCGGGATTGCGCGGCACTCTGCTGTTGATCTTGCTACGACTGCATCCGGCCTGGTGGCTGGCAGGTGCGCGCGCCCGGCATCCTGCCCGCCTGCGCGAGGCATTCGAAGAACTGGGCCCGCTCTTCATCAAGCTGGGGCAGTTGCTGGCCACTCGCCGCGACTTGTTGCCCGCCTCCATCCTGGACGAACTCGCCAAACTGCAGGACCAGGTGGCGCCGTTCCCCACACGCATTGCCATCGCCCTCATCGAGACCGAACTTGGCGAACCCGTCAGCGCAAAATTCTCGCGCTTCGACGAGCAACCGCTGGCAGCTGCCTCAATTGCCCAGGTGCATACTGCCGCATTGCCTGACGGTCGCGAAGTCGTGATCAAGGTCCTGCGCCCAGGGGTGGCGACACGGATTCGCAACGACATGGCATTGGTGCGCGACCTGACGCTCTGGCTGGAAGCCCGCTTCCCGCAACTGGCCCAGTTTCACCCGCACCGCATCGCTCGCGACTACGAACAGACTCTCCTGGACGAAACCGACCTGCTGCGTGAGGCCGCGAACACCCGGCAGATGCGCAACAACTTTCTGAACTCGGACATGATGTATGTCCCGGAGATCCATGACGCCTGGTGCACCAGCAACGTGATGGTGGCGGAACGGATCTACGGCGTACCGATTGATGACCATGCCAGCTTTGCCCGCCTGGGCATCAGCCGGCAGCAATTGGCTGAAAAGGGCTTCTCGATCTTTTTCACGCAGCTGCTTAACCACAACTTTTTCCACGCCGACATGCATCCGGGCAATGTATTTGTGGAAACCGCCAACCCGGCCAATCCCCGCTACATTGCGCTGGATGTCGCCATCGTCGGCCAACTGGCGCGCGAAGACCAGCTCACCGTGGCGCGGCTGGCACTGGCGCTGGTGTCGCGTGATTATAGCGAGATCATCCGTGTCGCCCATCGCGCCGGTTGGCTGCCCCCCGGCGCCAATCTCAACCAGCTGACGGCCGAAGTGCAGCGCATCATTGCGCCCGTACTGGAAAAACCGATCGACCAGATCCAGTTCGGCCCCACACTGCTCGCGGTACTGGACATGGCGCGCGAACACCACCTCGAAATTCCCGTCCAGTTGGTGCTGCTGATCAAGACGCTGGTGCATGTGGAAGGATTGGGACGCAGCCTCTATCCGGCCCTGGACATATGGACGCTGGGCAAACCTGTGCTGACGCGGTGGCTGAATGACCAGGTCGGTCCGGCGGCCCTGCTGAAGCGGCTGGGTGAACAGGCCCCCGCCCTCATCACCGGCATGCCGGACATGCCTGATCTCATTCTGGATGCGCTGACACAGATGCGCCAGAGCGGGCAATGGCAAGACCGTCAGCTGCGGGAAATCGCCTCCTTGCGACAGGACCTTCAGATCGCGCGGCGCCAGGACTTCATGGCGCTGGTCGGCGTGGGTGGAGGCGTAATGGTGCTCATGTCGGCCGATGGCGCCCTGGCCGTGGCTGGCGGCCTGGTTGCCATCGTGGCCGCTGCGTGGCGGATTACTCGCTAGCCGTCGACTGGGCGGCAGCAGCCTCCTGCTTCGCCCGCTCCAGGTTGGACGCTGCACGGGGATACCAGCGTGGGCTGGCCTCAAGCGCTTGCTCGAAGTAACTGATGGCGGCCCGGTAGTCCTTCTTCAACAACGCGATGTAACCGATGTTGTTCAGCGCCTCCTCACGTGGCTGCCGGCGCATGGCCTCGACCAGCGCACGTCCGTACTCCCCCTGCCACGCAATGGCCAGCACCAGATTGGACTGCAGATAGGCGCCGTCCGGCGCTGCACGCAGCCCCTCACGGAACAGTGCTTCGGCGGCCGCATAATCCTGCGCCATCATGCGCGAATACCCCATGTTGTTGAGAATCAGGGGATGGCCCGGCTGCAGCGCGGCAGCCTCGCGATAATGTTGCTGCGCCGCCACTGACTGTCCCTGCATGTCCAGCACCAGCCCCAAGCCATTCAGGCTGCGCCAGCGTTGCCGCGAGGACGACAGTACAACCCCTAATTGCTCCCCTGCGGCCTGCAGGCGACCGAGCCCGAGCAACGCCAGGCCCCGCCCTTCCTGAGCCTCCACATCGGCGGCATCACGTGCCAGCAACTGTTCGAACACGGACAACGCCAAGGCAGCTTCCCCTGCGTCCAGATAGACCTGCCCCAGTCCACGAAGTGCAACAACGTCCTCGGGATTCTTGGCAAGCAGCTGTTGCCACGCCGCCAGCGCGGCAGCGTGATCACCGAAGCGGGTAGCACGTTCAGCCTCCCCGCGGATTTCTTCGGGCGACGCCATCGGCTTTGCCGGCGGCGCAACCGGCTTGCTGCTACACGCCACCACTGACATCAGGAGTCCAGCCGCCACTGCACCACGGCACGCACGCTTAAACTGGTTCACTGACCACCCATGCCAACAATGAAACCCTGGAAGATACGAATGAACGCCGGCCCCAGAATCACCAGGAACAACGCAGGGAAGATAAACAGCATGATCGGGAAGATCAGCTTGACGGGTAGCTTTGCCGCCTTTTCGCGCGCGATCTGGATGCGCACCAGACGCATGCCGTCCGCATGCTCGCGCAGCGCCGACGCAATACTGGTACCAAACTGCTCCGACTGGATGAGGATGCTGGTCAGGGCACTGATTTCCTCCACCGAGGTACGATCAGACAGCCCGCGCAGCGCCGCGTCACGATCCTTGCCCGCCCTCAATTCCAGCGAGACCAACTGCAATTCCTCAGCGATCATGGGATGGGCGTGGCCGAGTTCACTTGCCACCCGGTTGATCGCCGCATCCAGGCCAAGGCCAGCCTCCACGCAGACCACGAGCATGTCCAGCGCATCCGGGAACGAAGCAGAAATGGTGTTCTGACGTTCCTCGATACGATGATGCAGGAAAATGTCGGGCCCGAAAAAACCCAGCAGGCCGGACACACTGAGCAGCGCAACCGCAATCACTGCCTTGTCGCCCAGCATACCCAGCATCAACAGCGGCAGCACCACCAGCAGCGGCAGGACAAACGCCGCGATCAACTTGATCGCCAGGAACCAGGACATGGCACGGGGGTGACGGAAACCGGCCTGCACCAGGCGGCTTTTCAGGCGCGACTTGCGCCAGTCCTCGGCCGGCAACATCACCTTGGCCACCGGCTCGATGATGCGAACCGTGAAGGCGCCTTCACGCGCCTCATGTTGCAGCAACTGCTGCTTCGGGTTGGCTATTTCCTGAAGGCGGCGGCGCGCGGGAGAGAAGGTATCAAACAGCCAATGGGACGCACCGACGATCACGAAGACGGTAGTCACAAAGACCAGCAGAAGAATCAGTCCTATATTGGCGGTCATGCTGCAGTCCTCATACGCGAATATCCACCATCTTTTGCACCACCGCATAACCGGTCGCCATCAGCAGCACCTGCAGGCCGATGATGGCCAGTCCCAGCTCACTGTCGAACAGTGTGGCCAGATAACCGGGGTTCAGTATGGTCAACGCGCCCCCGACAATAAAGGGCAACGCAATCAGCACATTGGCGGAATACTTCATTTCGGCCGACAGGATCAGCACCTCGCGCCGCGTGGTTTCACGGGCACGCATCACGGCGGCAATGCGGTTCAGCACCTCGGCCAGGTTACCGCCGGTGGTACGCTGAATCAGCACGGCGGTAATGAAGTACTGCAACTCTTCGTTGCCGACACGCTCGCCCAAATCTAGCATCGCACGCTCTACGTCCAGGCCAAAATTCATTTCTTCGAACGTTGTCCTGAACTCACTGGCAATCGGCTCATGCAGTTGCGTTGCCGCATTGCGCAAAGAGGCCGTAAAAGGATTACCTGCGCGCATCGACCGCGCCAGGAAGTCCATGGCATCCGGCAACTGGGAACTGAGCAACTCCAACCGCTTGCGCCGCGCGCGCATGACATACACATAGGGGATGAAGAAGCCCGCTATGAGCGCCAGCGGCACCACCACGAACAGGTTGCCAGGCGTGAGCAGCACCAGCAGCAGCACGAACAGCAAACTGAGCATGACCTGTATCAGCATGTAACGTGACACCGTGATATCAAGACCCGCCTGCTCCAGCATGCGATCCACGGCGTGCATACGGGGAATCCGCAGCAGCACCCGGTTCAGCCACGGCAGGTCACTCAAGGCGCGTTGCCGCAGCAAGGACAGCGCCTGCTCGCGATTGACCCCACCAGCCGACAGGGAGCGCAAGCGGCGATTGACGCGCACACTGCGCTCCACGTTGAGGCTCTGCCAGAGCATGTAAAGCCCCTGCACCAGCGCCAGCGCGGTCACGAAAGCCACGAAGGAGATGAGGTAGATCGTCCATGTATTCATCGATCAGCCCCTGTCATTGGTAAATCTTTTCCGGATCAAAACTGTTCTCGTCGATCAGGATGCCGCGCTCCTGGAAGCGCTTCAGCATGCGCGGACGAATACCGGTTGCCTTGAACTCGCCAATGATGCGGCCCCGTTCGTCCACGCCCTTCCGGACAAATCCGAAGATTTCCTGCATGTTGACGACCGTCTCCTCCATGCCGGTGATTTCCTGGATGCTGGAAATGACACGACGGCCATCAGACATACGCTCCGACTGGATGATGAGATGAATTGCGGCTGCCACCTGCTGGCGGATAACCCCCGTTGACAGGGGAAGCCCGCTCATACCCACCATGTGCTCCAGACGGGTCAGCGCATCACGTGCGGTATTGGCGTGAATCGTCGTCAGCGAACCGTCATGACCGGTGTTCATGGCCTGCAACATGTCCAGCGCCTCGGCGCCACGCACTTCGCCGACGATGATGCGGTCAGGTCGCATACGCAGGGCATTACGCACCAGGTCGCGCTGTTTGACCTCACCCTTGCCTTCGATGTTTGGCGGCCGTGTTTCCAGCCGGACGACATGGGGCTGCTGGAGTTGCAGTTCCGCACTGTCTTCAATCGTGATGATGCGCTCGTTGTCGGGAATGCTGCCGGAGATCACGTTCAACAAGGTGGTCTTGCCGGAGCCGGTACCACCGGAAATCAGGATATTCATGCGCGCCTTCACGGCGGCACTCAGGAACTCCGCCATGGGCGGCGCAATCGACTTGAAGTTGAGCAGATCGCGCATGGTCAGTGGATCAACGCTGAATTTGCGAATGGACAACACGGGGCCGTCAATCGACAACGGCGGAATGATGGCGTTCACACGCGAACCATCCGGCAAACGGGCATCCACCATAGGCGATGACTCGTCGACCCGGCGACCTACCGATGTCGCGATTTTTTCAATGATGCGCTGAAGGTGATCGTTGTTCTGGAAGATGATATCCGTCTTTTCCAGCTTGCCTCGGCGCTCCACGTAAACGCGCTTCGCCGTATTGACCAGAATGTCCGAAACCGTGGCGTCGCGCAGCAACGGTTCGATCGGGCCATAGCCAAGAATTTCGTCCTGTACCTCTTGCGAGATCAGGTCGCGTTCCTGCTGGTTGAGCGGCAGGTCATCCCGAACGAGCATTTCACGCACCAGCAATGCAATCTGCTGGCGCACCTGGTCCGTGGGCAACTGGTCCAGAATACGGAGATTCATCTGCTCCATGACCTGGCGATGAATGCGTGCTTTCAGCACCTGCAAGTCCATGGGAGCCGCATTGGTGTTAGGCATGATGAGTGTCCCCTCGATCAGCTCTGCGGAGCCTTGCGATTATTGAAAAGTTTTGCCAGAAAGCTTTTACGGCCTGTCTCGGCAGGCTCGTGGGTCTGCCAGATATCGCTGGCCAGATGGCGAACGTCTTCCGTCAGCTCGGAGTTGCCCGCCACCTTGAACACCGGCATGCCCTGGTCGGCTGCCGCCAGCGCCGTGTGGTAGTCGTTGCGTACACGATGGATGCGATCACGCCCCAGCGCCTGCTTGAGCTGGTCGATGGAGACGCTCTGCGATTTGGCCATGGCACGGTTGTTGATGAGCTCGATCTTGCGCATGTCGATACCCGCATGCGGCATGTAATCCAGCAGCAGCTTCACGTCACGGATGATGGCGAGGGTATTCTGCATCACCACGAATCCGCGAGTGGAGGCGCGCACCACCTCCATCGCCCACGGGGAGGTATCACGCGGCAGGTCCACAATCACCACGTCGTACAACTCGGCGGCAATGCCGATGATTTTCTTGACGATGTCGTCGGTCAGCACTCTAGTGTCCGATGCCGGACTTGCTGGCGACGCGAGCACATGCAGGCCCGAACTGTGCGTCGTCATGAGTGCCTTGAGGAAAACGGTATCCAGACGGTCCGACTGCTGGACGGCATCCGTCAGGAAACTGGTGGGCTTCAGGTCGAGCATGTGGGCACAGGCACCGAAGCCAAGATCGAAATCGATCAGACAGACATTGAGCTTGCGCTCCTGCGCCAGCATGGCGGCCACATTGACGGCAATGGTGGTGGCGCCACTGCCACCCTTGGCATCCATGAAGGCACAGACAGCATGAATCGCACCGCTCTGCTCGGCCTCACGGGCACGCTTGTCGGACAGCAAATTGGTGCAAATGGTCACGATTTCCTGGCGTACCAGCGGACTGGGTACCACGTCACGGACGCCGGCACGCATCAGTCGACGCAGCAACTCGGTATCCGATGTCGTACCGATGGCCAATACGGTAGTACTCGCGCGATGCGCCGCAATAAAGGACTCCAGCAGCGTGAGCTCGGCCTGGGTAGGGTCGGTGACCTCGTAGAGCAGGACATCCGGCAGCGCGGACTCGTCCGGGAGGGTGACGCCATCCGGCTGAAGGCTGACCTTGGTGACCAGTCCGTCCACGCCATCAAGAAAGGCAGAGACGTCCTTGCTGGTTTTTTCCGAGCGGGTGAGTGCAAAAATGTTCAGTGTCGTCTGCATGATACGTCCTTAACTGATGGATGCCTTATTCGCCGGCTGACGTATAAAGGTCTTCGCCCGTGCGGGAAGCCCTGACATCCGGTAACTGCATGGTAGTACCCAGTCCGAGTATTCCCGGTACGGCAAAGGTGTAACTCAGATCCGTCACCTCGATGCTCACCTCGGGAATGGCCATCGCGGCAGGCCGGTCAGGATTTCCCGTGGTGGAACAGGCGTAGGTCAGTGATACCTGGTCCCCGGTGACGAAGGGTGCCACCCGGTTGATGCGGGCCAGCACCGGCGCACAGGCAGCGGTACCGCAACTCACGGTCACTTGGCCGCCAGGGCAGGTCAGGGCCAGCGGCCCGCCGGTAGCAGGCGACGACACGATGGCGTAGCGCAAGCCGTCGCGCGCGCCCTCGGCCGCCCGATGCCAGGTGAAATACGCCAGGGCAAACTCGATGATGCCAAACACCAGCAGCATGAACAGCGCCAGCACGAGGGCCGTTTCGACCATGGCCGCGCCTTGCTGCCCGGTCCGCTTACTCCCCGATATAGCGCTCTTCACTTGTCGCCCCCAATCTTGGCTGCGGAATGTCCAGCAACGGAATGAACTGCGCGCCGAAAATCCCCTGATACTGGACACTGACAAATACCCTGACCACACATACCGGATCGTCAATACCGGTCACGGTGCGTTGTGCCAGTGATACCGCCACATCATCGGTCGCGAGTCCCGGCACTACCGGCTCGGTACCGCCAGACAGCTGACCGAAGGTCACCATCTGGCGCGCGGTCGCCTCGGCCGTCGTCCATGCCCCACCAGTTGCACCGCAGGTCGCCGGGTTAACAGCCCCCGTGGCGCGAGCAGCGTAACGGGCGCCAGCTTCAACGGCACTGGTCAGCCGGTGCTGGAACAACAGTGCACGCCCGAGCTCGGCAATGCCGAGAAAAATGATCAGCAACAGCGGCAGGATGATCGCAAACTCGACCATCGCCACCCCGCGCTCACTCGTAGAGCTGGATGTTGACATGGTAGTTCGCATCTCCCAGCCCGGACCAACCGATGTATTCACCTAATATCTGCGAATTCGATGGCGGGGTTGCTTTGCTGTGAATGAAAATTTTGGCAAAACCGTCCGGTTCGTTGACCAGGGCACTCATGCGTCCTTTCATTGACAAGGCTTGGCAACTCATCACGGCAACGGCAAACACCCGGCGCTCTGGCGAACCCGGCGCATGAGCCGGAATCGGCTTCGTCAAAATACGATTGTTCGCAATCTCCCAGCGGTAAACGTCATGACGAAGTGGCTTGCCCATGCCCCACGGCGGATTGACAATCGGTCCGAAGCGGGCTTCCTGGGCGGTCTTCCAGTCGTTGTACTTCCAGTCTGGTTGTGAAAACCGACTGGCGTCCAGACCCGGAATGGCAACGCGCGAGTCGACATCCATGTACTCATGAATATTGGGGGCAGGTGGAGCCTCCGATGCATTGAAACCGCCGGCGTGGCCATACTCGTCGAAACGCGTATTGATGGCCTGAATCATTTTTTGCATATTCTGGCCGGGCTCGGTAGTCACCCGGTTGGTATCACAGCCCTGATCCTCCGGGCTTGCCAACGCCTCCGACCCTGCGTTTGCTCCGGTGGCGCCCGAAATGGGCGTCAGGAACCCGAACTGCCCGGGAGCCCAACTGCTGTTGCCACCTTGATCGCGCAATACGATGGACGTACCGATGGGCATGTCTCTCTTGAACGACTTGCCCTGGCCCTCGAAGGGATCGCAGATCACCATGGGCGGATAGTTGCACTGAATGGAGTGCCGACCCGCCACTGCCTGGGCACGCGTGGCCGCCTCCGTCGCTGTTTCCGTATTCAACAGCCTCAGGACTGGCAGGAAAAACAGGTCCAGACTGAAGCGGCCCGGCGCCTTGGCCGGATCCAGATCCACCCGCACATAATGGGATTCGGGATCGGTTACGGCTGCATAGCGACCGCTGCCGTCATCCGAGCCGTTGCAATAAATGCCGAAGTCGGTGACGTCGTCAGGATTGTGATCGTACTGCGCGCCAATCACGCAATAAAACGTGAAGGCATCATCAGGCAGTCCGCCCGGACCGAGCAGGTCTCGCACACGGGCAAAGCTGTTGTCATGCTGCAATGCGTCGCGGGCGGCGGCGACCGCACGCTCGCGGGCGCCATCCTTGCCATCCAGTTCGGCAGCAGCAGCGAGCGCGGCAGCATCTGCCGCGTTCTGCATCTGGCTACGCAAGATGACGAGACGACCCACATCCATGGCCAATGCCGCCACCCCGATCAGCACAACGATGAACAACGCTGTCATGACCAGAATGGCACCGTGCTGACGGCGTAGTGACGGTGACGGCATCAGAGGCCCCTCCCTTACAGGTTATCAACCAGCTTGGCGCGGCTTTCGTCCGGACGATCCTTGCGGTAACGCTCCACCGCCTTTTCCGCCTTCATGCCGTCCAGCGTCTGCGGCAGGAGATCGCGCTCGCCCGCCTTGGCATCAATCACCTGCATTGCAATGTTGCGCTGGTTGCTGACGCCATGGTCTGCCGACAGGGTTTGTGCCGTGCCACAAGCTGCCAACAACAACGCGGCACCCGTCACCAGCAAGACTTTAGTTTTGTACATTGCCGTTCTCCCGATTCAGCTGATGACCATACATGCCGTCCAGACCACCCGAGGCCGAACGCTTGGCGGTTCCCGTCGAAGAGGGCTCCGGCCGGTCTTTCACACGGCCCTGCATGCGACCCAGCAGGTACTGATCGATGTCGTTTGGCGCCAGGATCACATCCGTCGGCAGCGCCAGTCGCCCCTTGTTTACGGGCCCGACCAGGCGAGCCGTGACCACTACCACAATCTCCGACTCGTTACGCTGGAACTCAGTGGAGCGGAACAGGGCGCCAAGTACCGGAATGTTGCCCAGCATCGGAAACTGTCTGACCGCGTTATCCATGTTGTTGGACATGAGACCGGCAACGGCAAAGCTCTGCCCATCCGCCAACTCCACTGTAGTGCCCGCACGGCGTGTCAAAAACGAGGGCAGCGTCAGGTTGTTGACAATAAAGGTCTCGCTTCGATCCACCTCAGAGACTTCTGTCAACAACTTCAGGTTGATCTTGTCGCTATCCAGCACGGTCGGGGTGAAGCGCAGGCCGACACCGAAGGTCTTGTACTCCACCGTGATGGTGCCGTTTTTAGACTGCGCCACCGGGATGGGGAACTCGCCGCCCGCCAGGAAATTGGCCTCCTGGCCGGACAACGCCACCAGATTCGGTTCGGCCAGTGACTTTGCCAGTCCCTTCTTTTCCAGGGCCTGAAGACTGAGGCGCAACGAGTTCGCCGGAAGCCCCTGCCCTACCAGGCCAGCCACCGTGGAGCTGCTGACGAAGTTCTGCGGGCTGACGGTACCAAAAGGGGCGTTGTTCAATGGATTACCCATGACCACACCCCACTTGCCGGAGCCATCCAGGAATTGCCCATTGATGCCCAGCTCTTTCAGGGAGTCACGCTTCACTTCCGCAATGCGGGCCTCCAGCATGACCTGCTGGCCGCCGGCCACCTGCAACAGGTTGGTCACCTTCTCGGCCGGCACGAAGCTGCGGGCTACCGACAGCGCCTTGTCCATGGACAGCGCGCTGGAGACTTCACCGGAGAGGATGACGCGGTCATTGGTATCGCGCACCTGCATGCCCGGCTCGTGCGGCATGAGTTCGTGCAGCTTGTACTTGATGCCAGTGAGGTCGTAACCCACGCTGACTTCCATCAGCGCCACCAGATCACCATCCTTCTGCCGGAACACGAGATTGGTCCGACCCGGCTTGATGCCGAGGATGAGAACGCGGCGTGACGACAGCAGCTTGATGTCCGCCACTTCCGGACTGCCGATCACGACCTGCTCCAGCGGCACGGCCGACTGGATGATCTGCGACTGGCCAATGGCCAGGCGCAGGTCGGTCGGCTTGCGTTCGCCGAACTCCAGGGCGACCGTTTCAGCGGCCTGCACCGCAGTAACCGGAACGGCAACCAGTGCCGTGGCCAGGAGGGCTGCCCCGAGGGTATGAAGCTTCATGCTCGTTTTCATGGTATCTCCAGTAATCAGGGTTTGGCCTCGGCGGGCTTGGCACCGGCCGCGTCATTGGCTGCAGGCGTTGAGGGAACCTCTTGCCGGGACACGTTCAGCCCGCGAATCACTTCCACGCGGTCCTTTTCGGCCGGCACGGCGGTTGCCGGTGCCTGCTGCTTGATGATCGTGACAACACGACGCTCACGCTTGACCACCTTGGGACTCTCGACCGCCACCACTACTTCTTCCGGTGCCAACTGGCGCCAGCCGATGTCCTTGGTGGCCAGCAGGGATGCATCAAACTCGTTGCGCAGCATCAGGCTGAGCGAACCGGTGGCCAGTGCGAGCGTGAGACGCTGACCAGACTCCGGATTCACCAGCAGGGTGACGGCATTCACGATCT
Organism: Gammaproteobacteria bacterium; assembly: GCA_046566745.1. Lineage (GTDB taxonomy): Bacteria > Pseudomonadota > Gammaproteobacteria > Pseudomonadales > Moraxellaceae > UBA2031. The sequence continues at coordinate 5,844 of JBKHWB010000038.1, read as the reverse complement.
TGGGCTTGGCATCGTCTTCGGAGCTGACCTGGTCTACGCCCAGCACCTGCACGTTCTGCAGCAGCACGCGAGTCACCGGAATCTCGTCGGTACGCCCCACGGCCGAGGTGTGCAGCACGTCGACAAAATCGCCCGGGGCAACGAAACCCGCCACGCCGGTGACTTCCGACACCGGAATGGTGGCAGCGCGCATGTCTTCGGGAATACGTGCGGGCAAACCGCCTCGCGCACCGTGCGGCGAGAGCTTGTAGGGCAGCATGACTTCACCACGCTTGGTTTCCTGGAGCAGCACCGGCGGCTTTTCACCAATGACCGCCGCCACATCGCCGTACACTCCCTCGGGCACCGTTTCCTCCGGCCAGTCGACAACGGTCAGCATGACCTTGTCGAGCTTGGTACCCGACTTGATGTCCTGCGCCGCCACCACCACCGGCACCGTCCGCATTTTCTGGACTCGTCCCTGGCCACCCGCTTCGCTTTGCAGGAAGTTGTTCACGAGAAAAACAGTGATCCCTCCCAACACCAGGGCCACTGCCAGCATGATCAAGGCTCTAATCTGCATCACGCGCTCCTCGAAAAAATCGCGCCATTTGAAAAGCAATGCCGGAACTCCGGCATCAACTCAGATAAACAATAGTCGCCAAACTGCCGAATGCCACCGGAATGGCATAGGGAATGCCTTTTTTAATCTTGTCCGGAAGCACCGCCTGTGCAGGGCGCTCCTGACCGTCACGAGACCCTGCCAGCGCAGAGGCCATGATCACCGCCAGCGGCTCGTTCTGCAGGCGGTTCCAGAGCAGGTAGACCAAGGCAACCCCACCCCCGGCGATGGCAATACCCGCCAGCACCGGCAACACCATGGAAAAACCGACAATGGCCCCGACAGCCGCCACCAGCTTGACATCACCGGCGCCCATCCAGCCGAGCAGCCAAAGCGGGAAACCGATGGCAAAGGCGAGCAACAAGCCCAACACCGCGTCCCCCGCACCCGCCACGCCGTGACTGATGAGATGGAATGCCACGCCAAGAAGAATGCCCGCCAGAGAAATTTCGTTCGGAATCCGGCGCTGACGAAAATCCACCCATGCCGCCGGCAACACGATCACCGCCATCAACAGGAGAAGAACCCACTCGTCACGCATCATGTTGCCCGGACTTCCTGATCAACCAACATCCACCATCAAAAAGGGCGGGCACCTTTGCGGTGCCCGCCCCCTGCCTCTCCGCAAGAGCTTACGGAGCGGGGGCACCACCACCACCGGCAGCACCGGTCAGTGCCTCTTCAACACGACCGAAGGCGTCATCAACACGCTGGCCCACCAGGATGATGGTGGCGATGGCGGCGATGGAAATCAGGGCCACGAGCACGGCGTACTCGACCATGGTGGCGCCAGACTCGTCGTTCAGGAACTTCTTCATCAGATTCTTCATCAACTCTCTCCCAGGAAAATGGCCACATGGCCGACTTGCAACGCTACCAGCCCGGATACTTCCTTGCGGCTGTTCACGAAATCAGTATAGGACTCAAACAGCGTTCCGCAACAGTGACGTATATCAATTGGCGAATTCATTCCCTTTACCGACCATCCGGCAGCAACGCCAGCAACGCATTGAACTTGGCATCAACATCACGACCAATCACAACGATTGTCGTTATTGCCGCAATCGAGAGAAACGCCGCCAGCACCGCATACTCCACCACGGTTGCGCCACTCTCCTCCCGCAAGAACCGCCACGCCATCTGCCTCACTTGTACTCCTCCTGGCCAACCGGCCAACGGCCTTTCCGGACGCAGCCCTCCCGCCCCCGGCTTGTCAGCACCCCCTTCAAGGGGAACCCATGCTCTTGAGCGTAGCACCGAACATAGGCATCGACAGGGTGGCAGATCAACGAAACGCGATAGCCTGCACCTGCCTAAACCGGATGCACTAGGGTATTCTTCCCTTCTGTAAAAAATGGCAGGACGGCGGCATGGGCTGGCTGGATGAAGTACGCTGGGATGACCAAGGGCTGGTACCGGCGATTGCGCAGGACTTTCGCACCGGAAAGGTGTTGATGGTGGCCTGGATGAACCGGGAAGCACTGGAGTTGACTTCCCGGGAAGGGCGCGGCATCTACTGGTCGCGCAGCCGGCGCAAGCTCTGGCGCAAGGGCGAGGAATCCGGTCACATCCAGAAGCTGCACGAACTCCGCCTGGACTGCGACGGCGACGTCATCATCCTGCAGGTGGAGCAACTGGGCGGGATTGCCTGCCATACCGGGCGCGAATCCTGCTTCTACCGGCGTTTTGACAATGGCCAGTGGGTAACGGTGGATGCCGTGCTCAAGGACCCGGAAGTGATCTATCATCATGAATAGCAGTGATGTGCTGGCCGAACTGGCCCGCGTGCTTGAGGAACGCAAGCACGCTTCCCCTGACTCTTCCTATGTTGCCAGCCTCTACCACAAGGGGCTGAACAAGATACTGGAAAAGGTGGGCGAGGAATGCACGGAAACCCTGATTGCTGCCAAGGACGCGGCACAGTCCGGGCAGACGGACGATCTGGTCTACGAGACGACTGACCTCTGGTTTCATACATTGGTCATGCTTTCTCATTTCAATGTGCCGCCCGAGCGCATCCTTGATGAGCTGGCCCGCCGCTTCAATGTCTCAGGACACGCGGAAAAGGCCAGCCGGCAAACCACCCCTCCTTCCACCCCTGCGGAGTAAACCATCATGCTGTCCGGACTTTCCCTCCCCCACATCATCCTGCTGCTCGTCATCATCGTGCTGGTCTTCGGCACCAGCAAACTGAAGAATGCCGGCAAGGACCTGGGCGGCTTCTTCAAGGGCTTCAAGGAAGGCATGAAGAGCGAAGATGACAAGCCTGCCGATGCCGCGCCGCCCGCCCAGTTGAGCCAGCAGAACCAGAACAGCCAGCAGGCCAGCACATCCGACAAGAAAGACCAGGTCTGACCGGCTGACTGATCCATGTTTGACGTCGGCTTTAGCGAGCTTGTCCTGATGGCCATCGTGGCCCTGGTGGTGCTGGGGCCGGAAAAGCTGCCCCATGCCGCACGGGTGGCCGGGGCCTGGGTGGGCCGCATCCGCCGTACCGTCAGCAATGTACAGGCTGAAATCGAGCGCGAAGTGTCTGCGCAGGAACTGCGCGAGCGCCTGCAGAAGGAGATCGACGCGGCCAAGGTCATGGCGCATGACGCCACCGACATTCAGGATCCCTTCCAGGCCATCGTGACCGGGGCACAGGAAATGGCTTCCGACGTGAAGTCGATCCTGCCGCCGGCCACGGCGGTGGGAGCCCCCGCAACGGCTGCCACCGCCACGACAGGGCCGGCGCCCGACACCGCTGCGGCCGCACCCGGCACTCGTGATGCTGCCGACAACGAACCGGTGGCGGATGGCGAGCAAGCCTACCGCGACTGGCTGGCCAGTCAGAAGTCCCTGCGACAGCCACCCACTGCCCCTGACATCACGCCAGGCAAGGACGAGACGGCTTCATGAGTGACGTCACCCCCGGACCGGAGATGCCGCTGGTCGCCCATCTGATCGAACTGCGCACGCGACTGATGCGCATCATGGGCGTACTGCTGGTGCTTTTTTTCGGACTGGTCTACTTCCGCAACGACCTTTATGCCGCGGTGTCCCTGCCGCTACGCGAGTTGCTGCCGGCCGGCAGCACGATGATCGCCACCGATGTGACCGCGCCCTTCATGGCGCCGTTCAAGCTCACCTTCTTTGTCAGCCTGTTTGTAGCCGTGCCTTACCTGCTGCACCAGATCTGGGGCTTCATTTCACCCGCGCTGTATGCGCACGAGAAAAAGATTGCGATTCCGCTGCTCGTATCCAGCATCCTGCTGTTTTATGTCGGCGTGGCCTTTGCGTATTTCATTACGCTGCCCGCCATACTTGGGTTTTTCACCCAGGTCGGCCCCGAAGGGGTGGCGATGATGACCGACATCAACCTGTACCTGGATTTCGTACTGAAGCTGTTCCTGGTGTTCGGCTTTACCTTCGAGATCCCGGTAGCCGTGTTCATGCTGATCTGGTCGGGCATCGTCAGCAGTGACAGCCTGATCGACAAGCGCCGCTACGTGATCGTAGGCTGTTTCTTCGTAGCGATGTTCCTCACGCCACCGGATGCGCTGTCGATGGCAATGCTCGCAGTGCCCATGTGGCTGCTGTTTGAAGCCGGCCTGTTCCTTGGCCGTGTCATGGAGAGGCGCCGCCTCGCCAACGCCTGATCCCCCCTTTACCGTCTGCCGTATTTCCGCGCGAAATCGTCTGTCGCCCGAACCAGGGCATCAATGATGCCGGGCTCGGCCGCCGCATGGCCGGCATCGCGCACGATCTGCAACTCGGCATGCGGCCAGGCCTTGTGCAGGGCAAAGGCGTTATCCAGCGGGCAGACCATGTCATAGCGCCCGTGGATGATGACGCCGGGAATGTCCGCCAGCCGGTGCGCGTCCTCGATCAGCTGGTTGGGGCGCATGAACGACTGATTGATGAAGTAGTGGCACTCGATCCGCGCCAGCGCCATGGCCACGTGCGGATCGGAAAAATGGTCGACGACGCTGCCGTTGGGCTTGAGGGTGGCGCACAAGCCCTCCCATACCGACCAGGCCTTGGCCGCCGCCATGCGGGCAATGTCATCCGTCCCGGTCAACCGCTGGTAGAACGCCTTCACGAAATCGCCGCGTTCCGCCTCGGGGATGACCCGCACATAGTCCTCCCAGTAATCCGGGAACACGTGGCTGGCGCCCTCCTGGTAGAACCAGCGGATGTCCTGGTCACGGCACAGGAAAATGCCGCGCAGGATCAAGCCGATCACATGGGCCGGATGCGCCTCGGCATAGGCCAGTGCCAGGGTGGAACCCCACGAGCCGCCAAACACCACCCAACGCTCGATACCCAGGAAACGACGCAGCACCTCGATATCCTCCACCAGCGCCTGCGTGGTATTGCCCTCCAGGTACGCATGCGGTGTCGACTGCCCGGCGCCACGCTGGTCGAACAGCACGATGCGGTAGCGCTGGGGATCAAAAAACCGGCGGTTCCACGACTGGAACCCGGCACCGGGACCGCCATGCAGGAACAGCACCGGCAATCCGTCCGGATTACCGCACTCCTCTACGTGCAGCACGTGCGGTGCCGCCACGGGCAGGCGGTGGGTGGCGTAAGGCTGGATCTCGGGATAAAGGATGTGCATGCGGAACCTCCGGCTGAGGAGCAAAGGGTAATCAAGCCCTGCCGGCAGCGCCATCCTGCCGGCTGCGGTTTCTGCACAGGCCTGACTGGATTACAATCCCCGCCAGTTTTCCATGAGGCTGCCCCCATGACACTGCCCTTGCTGCTTGAACCCGACATGCTCCATGCCCACCTGCAGGACGCCAACCTGCTGATCGTCGATCTGGGCAAGGAGTCGGTCTACCAGCAGGCACATGTGCCCGGCGCCATTCTGGTGAACGGCAAGCAACTGGTGTCCGGCGAGTTGCCGGCTCCGGGTCGCCTGCCGTCCGTGGACCGGCTGGCCGAGGCCTTCTCGGCCATGGGCCTGACACCGGACACGCATGTGGTGGTCTACGACGACGAGGGGGGCGGCTGGGCCGGCCGTTTCATCTGGACGCTGGATGCCATCGGGCACACCCGCTACTCCTACCTCAATGGCGGCATTCATGCGTGGCTGGCCGCGGGTCTGCCGGTGGAGAGCACGCCAAACCTGCCCACGCCGCGCCAGGCGGTCATCACGCTGCAATCCGGGCCGGTGGCCGATGCCGACTATGTCATAGCCCATCATCGTGACGCGGACCATGTCGTCTGGGATGCACGCTCGCCTGAGGAATATG
>JBKHWB010000037.1:0-19430 GCA_046566745.1 Gammaproteobacteria bacterium | reverse complement strand
CAGGCCGTCGGCCATTTCCTCGAAGGCCTTGCCGTCGCCGTCCAGGGCATGGATCTTCACCCGGGACGGGCGCTCCACGGTTTCGTAAAAGCCGGGAACGGAGAGGCAGCCCTCGTCGTAGGGGGCCTTCTCCTCGCAGAGCGGGGTGATGGCCGGATTGATGTAGACGCGCGGGGCATTCTTTTCTTCGGACAGATCCATCACGATCAACTGCAGGTGGCGGTCCACCTGGGTGGCGGCCAGACCGATGCCCTTGGCCTCGTACATGGTCTCGAACATGTCGCGGATCAGCTGCCGGACGGCATCGTCCACCTGTGCCACGGGCTTGGCCTTGGTACGCAGGCGGGGATCGGGGTATTCCAGAATCGGGAGCAGGGCCATGGTTTGGGTCGGTTTTCCGGCACGGCACACTTGGAGTAACGTCCCAAGAATGCTTGCTAAGGTGATGAAGTTACTGTAAAAGTCTGCTAATCGCGTCACAGAGCGTGGCTTGGCTTCGCCCTATTATACGGGTGCAAACCGAAAATGCGACCGACACCCGGCCGCCTCGGACAGTCCGGCCTGCCCAGCCTGAAGGGAACCATAATGAAAAAACGTCTTTTGGGAATCGTGGGAGCCTGCCTGATGGCCGGCGTCGTGCAGGCCGAAGCACCGGTGCAGGTGAAGGAGTCCGCGCCCGAGCGCTACACCGTCGTGCGTGGCGATACGCTTTGGGACATCTCCAGTCGTTACCTGGCGGATGCCTGGCGCTGGCCGGAAATCTGGGAAACCAATCCCCACGTCAAGAACCCGCACCTGATCTATCCGGGTGACGTGTTGCTGCTCTGCCAGATCAAGGGTCGTGCCGTGGTGGCCCTCGACATGGGTGGTGGGTGTGCCGAGGTCGAGGCCCGCATCGCCTCCGGCAAGCCGACGCAAGTGATCAGCGGCACCGGCCGTGACCAGAAGCTTCACCCGCAGGCCCGCATCCAGCCGCTCAGCCTGGCCATTCCCGCGATTCCGCTGCAGGAAATCCAGCGCTACCTGAACGGGTCGCGCGTGGTCAGCAAGACCGAGCTCGACAATGCGCCGTATGTGTTGGCGGGTCCGGACACGCGCATCATCACGGGTGCCGGCGACAGCATCTACATCCGCAACCGTAACAAGCTGCTGGAAGACCATGGTGTCTACGGCATCTATCGCGGCGGCCGTGCCTACATTGATCCGGACACCCGGGAAGTGCTGGGCTACGAGGCCGAAGACATCGGGGCCGGCAAGATCGTGGCGCTGAACGGCGAAGTGGGTACGTTGTCGGTAACGCGCACCACGCAGGAAGTCCGGATCGAGGACAAGCTGCTGCCTAACGAAAGCGAGCGCATCTCGACCGTGTTCTACCCGAGCAATCCGGACAACGTGAAGGCGGGCCGCATCCTGCGCGTGTTCGACAGCCTGGGTTCCGGTGCGCAGAACAGCGTGGTCGTGCTCAACCGGGGCGAGCTCGATGGCGTGAAGTCGGGCCATACCTTCGCCATCCACAAGCGCGGTGAATCCGTGCGCGACCGGGTGACCAACGAATACGTGCGCTTGCCTTCCGAGCGTGCCGGCTTGGCGATGGTGTTCCGCACCTTCTCCAAGGTGAGCTACGCGCTGGTGCTGCGCTCGTCGACCACGGTCAAGGTGGGGGACGAGGTGAAGCCGCCGGTCAGCGGCGACTGATCCGCTAGCGCGTGTCATAATGTTCCACCGGGCCGTCATGATGACGGCCCGTTTGTTTGAGGCAAGGATGCCATGCAAGACCCCTCCCCCCTGCCGGTCCGGGACATGGACTGGCTGCGCCTGTGGCGCCTGCTGCAGCAATCCTCCCAGCGTTTCCACCGGGCCCTTGCGGCCTTTTCCGATCCTGGCCAGGCCCTGGCGGCCTCTCCCTCCGACTGGCGGGCGGCCGGCATCGGCGACTCGGCTGTCCGCCGGCTGCAGCTGTGGCGTAGCGGGCAGGATCCCGAACTGCAACGGGAGCTGGACGAGACTGTGGCCGCGGACATGGCCTGGTGCGAGCAACCCGGACAGGGCTTGCTGACGCGGGCCAGCCCTGACTACCCGGCATTGTTGCGTGAAATTCCGGATGCCCCTCCCCTGCTCTTCGTGCGCGGTAACGCCGACCTGCTCGCCCTGCCGCAGGTGGCCATCGTCGGTAGCCGCCATCCCTCGCAGACCGGCCTGGCCGATGCCCGCGATTTTGCCGCCGAACTGGTCCGGGCCGGCCTGGCGGTTACGAGTGGCCTGGCCAGTGGCATCGACGGGGCGGCCCACGCCGGTGCCCTGCAGGCCGGAGGGCACACCATTGCCGTGCTGGGGACCGGCGCCGATCGGCCCTACCCGCGCGAACACCGGCGACTCTATGGCGAACTGCTCGACCATGGCGGGCTGGTGGTCAGTGAATTCCTGCCGGATACGCCGCCATTGGCGCCGCACTTTCCGCGGCGCAACCGCATTATCAGTGGACTGTCGCTGGGCGTGCTGGTGGTGGAAGCGGCGCCGGACAGTGGTTCTCTCATCACGGCCCGGCTGGCGGCCGACCAGGGGCGTACGGTGTGGGCACTGCCGGGTTCGCGCCACCAGCCGCAGTCTCGCGGCTGCCTGCAGCTGATTCGTGAAGGCGCTACGCTGGTGACCCGTACGACGCACATCCTGGAAGACCTGCCGGCGCTGGCCGGGTGGCTGCGCGAACAGTTAGTCCTCCCGGTGGATGCGATGGAGACGCGCGGCACTCCCGCGCCGGTGCTGGAAGAGGCGCCACGGCAGTTGCTGGCCCTGATGGGGCAGGAGTGCAGGCACGCCGACTGGCTGATCGCGATGTCCGGACTGGCCCCTCCGCAGGCACTGCGGGCGCTGTCGTCGCTGGAGATGGCCGGGCTGGTGGCCAGTGTGCCGGGTGGCTATGAGCGCCTGCCTGCGGGGGCGGCGCTGGTCTGAGCGCGGGGGCGGTGCAGAGCAGGCCGGCAACGTGGATAATGTCGGCCCGTTTTGCGTTGCCAGATTCTGACCGATGCCGCTTGCCACGCCCTCCCCCGTCCATCTCCGTGTTGCTGCCCGCCTGCTGCAGGGTGGTGGCGTGATTGCCTACCCGACCGAGGGCGTCTGGGGCCTGGGGTGTGACCCGCTGAACGAGGTCGCCGTTCGCCGTCTGCTTGATCTGAAGCAACGTCCCGAGGCCAAGGGCCTCATTATCATTGCGGCGTCGATGACGCAGGTGGAGCACTGGTTGCAGGGGCTGGATGCCGCGCAACGCGCCGCGTGCGCAGCGACGTGGCCGGGACCCTACACCTGGGTGGTACCGGCAGCGGCCGCGCCGACGTGGCTGCGCGGCCGCCATGACAGCGTCGCCGTGCGCGTCACCGCGCATCCCGGCGTACAGGCCTTGTGCCAGGCCTTTGGTGGTGCACTCGTGTCGACCAGTGCCAATCTTTCCGGCAAGCCCACGGCGCGGGATACCCTGCAACTGCGCCGGCAGTTCGGCCGTGGCCTGGACTACATCCTGCCGGGGCGGCTGGGCGGTGATGGCAAGCCATCGGAAATTCGGGATGCCCGTACCGGCATCGTGTTGAGAAAACGTTGAGGTTTCCCATGACGGCATCCGACGCCAAGGCGGCGCCGAATATAGCGGCCGTAAAGGCCTACCTGCTCGACCTGCAGGATCGCATCTGCGCCATGCTGGAAGCGGAGGATGGAGGACGCTTCCGCACTGACGAGTGGACGCGCGCCGAAGGCGGGGGTGGCCGCTCGCGTGTGCTGGAAAACGGCCATGTGATCGAGAAAGGCGGTGTGCTGTTCTCGCACGTGCACATCGCGCGCATGCCGGCCTCGGCTACGGCACATCGCCCCGAGCTGGCCGGCTGCAGTGCGCAGGCGCTGGGGGTGTCGCTGGTCATCCACCCGCGCAATCCCTACGTGCCTACCTCGCATGCCAACGTGCGCCTGTTCGTGGCCGAGCGCGAAGGCCAGGAGCCGATCTGGTGGTTTGGCGGCGGTTTCGACCTGACACCGTATTACGGTAACGAAGACGACTGCGTGCACTGGCATTCGGTGGCGAAATCGCTGTGCGAGCCGTTCGGCGACAAGGTCTACCCGGATTACAAGCGCTGGTGCGATGCCTACTTCTTCATCAAGCATCGCAACGAGCCGCGCGGCATCGGCGGCCTGTTTTACGATGACCTCAACGAGTGGGGTGCGGACCGCTGCTTCGCCTTCATGCGCGCCGTGGGTGACGGCTACATCCGGGCCTACCAGCCTATCCTGGCGCAACGCAAGGACACACCCTACGGCGAGCGCGAGCGCGACTTCCAGCTGTATCGTCGTGGCCGGTACGTGGAGTTCAACCTGGTATACGACCGCGGCACCCTGTTCGGCCTGCAGTCGGGTGGGCGCACCGAGTCCATCCTGATGTCGCTGCCGAACCTGGTGGCCTGGCGTTATGACTGGGCACCGGAACCGGGCACGCCCGAAGCCGCCCTTTACGATACCTTCCTGGTGCCGCGCGACTGGGTGCCGTTGCGCTGACGCGCGGGGTGCCATGGAAAAAGCCGGCAACCGCCGGCTTTTTTGCGCGACAGGGGGCGGTGGCGTCAGCCCTTGTTGGCGGTGGCCAGCAGCATGTCGATGATCTGGCGACCGTACAGGTCGGCGATGAAGGGCACGTTGCGTTGCTGCAGGTCACCGATACGCTGGGACAGGAAGGTCCACTTGGCCGTGACCTTGGCCAGCGGCGCCTTCAATGCCGGATTCTTGCGAATGACGTCGTTCAGTTGCGCGGTGAAGGCACTGGCCAGCTTGTCCAGCTCCTTGTCCGAATTCACCCCGGTATAATTGGTGCCGCCCAACGGATCAGCGCTGTTGCGCAAGTAGATCATCATCATCAGCTGCATGCGACCGGCCAGTTCGAACAGCTCCTTCTGTGTCCGATCGGTGTCACGCGGCTGGCGCTGGTCAAGATCGTTGGCGAATGACACGACCTCGTTCTCCCAGCCATAGATGGCCAGCTGGTTGATCTCGCCGTCCTGATAGGGGTCGCGGGTCAGGGCCGCACGGGTGCTCTGCCAGTGCGTGGCCAACGCCGGATCATTGAGGCCGGCCACGGCGGTGTCGACATTGCTGATGGCGGTCTGGGCGAGCTGGCGTCGTTCTTTTGCCTTGTCCAGCGCTACGTACATCATCATCTGGGTGGCGGCGCGCACGGCATTGTCGCGGATGGATTGCAGCTGGCTGGCGGACGCGGCGTTGGCCGGCCCGGCCAACAGGGTGGCAAAAACAAGCAGCAGGAGGCTGAGGGGTTTGGCACTTCGCACGACAAACAACTCCATTTGGATTGACGGATGCCCGGGTAAGGCTGCCGCAAGGGCAGCAAACCTGGCAAGCACGGGTTGACGCCTCGGCGCCTGTCCCGGAAGCTCCCGTCCCGGAGGACGAGATGACTGATTTGTATTGTGTATTCGGAAACCCGGTGGCTCATAGCAAGTCACCCGTCATTCACGCTTCGTTTGCAGAACTGACGGGTCAGGCGCTACGTTATGAGGCACGTCTGGCACCTCTGGAGGATTTTGCCGGCAGTCTGCGCGCCTTTTTTTCGGAGGGCGGCAAGGGCTGTAATGTGACGGTGCCCTTCAAGGAGCAGGCCTGGGCGCTGGCCGAGGTACGGTCGCCCCGGGCAGAAAAGGCCGGGGCGGTGAATACCCTGCTGTGGGGCAAGGATGGCCGCTTGTACGGCGACAATACGGATGGCGTCGGGCTGGTACGCGACCTGCTGCATAACGCCGGGGTGATCCTGGCCGGCAAGCGTGTGCTGGTGCTGGGGGCCGGCGGCGCGGTACGCGGTGTGCTGGGGTCACTGCTGGCTCAGCAGCCGGCGCTGCTGGTGGTGGCCAATCGTACGGCGACCAAGGCCGAGGCGCTGGCAGACCTGTTTGCCGATGAGGGCCGCATCAGTGGTTGCGGCTTCGAGGCGCTGGCCGGTAGCCAGTTTGATGTGGTCATCAACGGGACGTCGGCCAGCCTGCAGGGGGATCTGCCACCGCTGCCCGACGGCCTTCTGGCGCCGGGCGCCATTGCCTGCGACATGATGTACGGCGCCGACCCCACCGTGTTCCTGCGTTGGGCCGCACAGCAGGGTGCGTTCACCCGCGACGGCTTGGGCATGCTGGTTGAGCAGGCGGCCGAAGCGTTCTTCCTCTGGCGTCAGGTACGTCCGCCGACCGCCAGCGTGCTGGCGCAGCTGCGCGCATCCCTGTCTGCAAAATCTTAAAACAAGGAGTATCCGTTTGCGTCATTTCATTCTGGTGGCTGGCCTGTTGCCGGGCCTGTCCTTGGCGGCAGAGACGATACCGTTTTCCGGTGAAGCGAACGTATCGTGGCTCAAGTCCACGGGCAGTAGCGCAAAGGAAACCTTCAAGGGGCTGGTGGCTACAAAATACCTGCATGGCCGCTGGACGCATGAGCTGAAACTGGAGGGGCTGAACGAGTCGGATGGTGCCACGGGTGTGCGTACCAGCGAGCGCTATCTGGCACAGGAAAAGTCTAGCTGGAATTTCACCGAGCGCGACTACCTGTTCCTCAAGCTGCAGACGGAAAAGGACCAGCAAAGCTCGTATGACTACCAGGCTTTTGCGGCGCTGGGTTACGGGCACATCTTCGTCAAGTCCGATACCCTGCTGGTGTCATCCGAACTGGGTGCCGGTGTCCGGCATAACAAGGACGCCCTCTCGGGATACGAGGACAACGAGGCGCTGGGTAATGCGGCGCTGAAGGCCGAGTGGAAATTCCGCCCCGGAGCGCGCGTCAATGAAGATGTGTCGGTGGAAATGGGCGAGGACAGCACGGTGGTGCGTACACGCTCGGCGCTGACCTTCGATCTCACCAGTGTGCTGGCATTGAGCGTGGCCTACGAAACCAAGCGGGATGACGGCCCCGCCGACCTCAACGACACGCAGACCTCGGTGGGGCTGAATTACCGGTTCTGAGCGGTCTCGGCCCGGTGCTCGTCTTTCAGGCGGGCGTAGTTGGCGGCGGTGTAGGTGAAATAGGAGCGTTCCTTCTCGGTGATGGGACGCACGGCCTTTGCCGGGTTGCCCAGGTAGACATGGCCCGAGGCCAGCACCTTGCCGGGCGGCACCACGGCGCCGGCACCCAGGATGACGTCGGATTCGATGACGGCGCCGTCCATCACCATGGCCTTCATGCCGATCAGCACGCGGTCATGCACGGTGCAGCCGTGCAGGGTGGCCTGGTGGCCGATGGTGACGTCGTTGCCGATGGTGAGCGGGTAGCCGTCCGGGTTGTAGGCACTGGCGTGGGTAATGTGCAGCACGCTGCCGTCCTGTACCGAGACACGCTCGCCGATGCGGATGCGGTGCATATCGCCACGGATGACGGCAAAGGGCCAGACCGAACTGTCGGCGCCCATGACCACATCGCCGATGACGACGGCCGCCGGGTCTACAAAAACACTGTCATGCAGCTGTGGCCGGATGCCCTTGTGTGAACGTATGCTGGTCACCATCTCTGTACTCCCGACCTGATTGAATCCGGCGGTATTGTCGCTCCCCTGCCCTGTTTACGCGAGCGCGGCGCGCCGGTCAGGATGGTCAACTGAATGCAGCCCTGAGCTGCTGTTATTAACGGAACCCCCCATGAGCAATCCCCTGCTGGAATCGCACGACCTGCCCCCCTTCGACCGCATCCTGCCCGAGCATGTGGCGCCTGCCATCGACACCATCCTCGCGGAAAACCGTGCGGCCATCGCCGTGCTGGCGGCGGCGCCGGCGACGTGGGAGGGCGTGCCGGCTGTGCTGGAGCAGTTGCAGGACAGGCTCGACCAGGCTTGGTCGCCGGTCTCGCACCTGAATGCCGTGATGAACTCCGAGGCCTGGCGCGAGGCCTACAACGGCACACTGCCCAAGCTGGCGGCCTACAGCACCGAGCTGGGCCAGAACGAAGACCTGTTCACTGTCTACGACGCGCTGGAAAAAGGGCCGCACTTCGCCGGCTTCAACCAGGCGCAACAGCAGAGCATCCGTCACGCCCTGCGTGATTTCCGTCTGAGCGGTATCGGCCTGCCCGCGGACAAGAAAAAACGGTTTGCCGACATTCAGGAAAAATTCGCCGAGCTGAGTTCGGGTTTTGCCGATGCCGTGCTGGACGCCACCCAGGCCTGGGAATTGTGTCTGGAGGACGACAGTCGCCTGGGCGGCCTGCCGGACTCGGCCAAGGGCCTGCTGGCGGCGCTGGCGCAGCAGAAAGAAAAGACCGGCTACCGCATCACGCTGGACGCGCCGTCGTATCTGGCCGTGATGATGCACGCTGCCGATCGCGGCTTGCGCGAAGCGGTCTACACCGCCTTTGTCACCCGTGCTTCCGATCAGGGTCCGCAGGCCGGCCAGTTCGACAACTCGGCCTGCATGGTGGAGATCCTGCGCAACCGCCAGGAAATGGCGGAACTGCTCGGCTATGCCAACTATGCCGAAGTGTCGCTGGTGTCGAAGATGGCAGAGTCCCCGCGACAGGTGATCGATTTCCTCGATGATCTTGCCGCGCGCACGCGCCCCGGGGCCGAGCGCGAGCTGGCCGAGCTGCGCGCGTTTGCGCGTGACGAACTGGGTCTTGGCGAACTGCAGCCCTGGGATGTCGCTTTTGCCAGCGAGAAGCTCAAGGAAAAGAAATATTCCATTTCGCAGGAGCAGTTGCGGCCGTATTTTCCGGCGCCGAAAGTCATCAGCGGCATGCTGCGCATTGCCGAGACGCTGTACGGACTGGAGATTCGCGAGCGCCATGACGTCAAGGTCTGGCATGAAGATGTGACGTACTACGAAATTGCTGAAAACGGCGTCGTGGTGGCCAGCTTTTATCTCGATCCGTATGCGCGCGCCAACAAACGCGGCGGCGCGTGGATGGCGGATTGCCGCGTACGTCGTCGCCGCAACGATGGCAGCCTGCAGAAGCCGGTGGCCTTCCTCACCTGCAATTTCAATCCGCCGGTGGACGGCAGGCCGGCACTGCTCACGCATGACGAAGTGACCACCCTCTTCCACGAGTTCGGTCATGGCCTGCATCACATGCTCACACGCATCGAAGTGGCCGCAGTGTCCGGCATCAATGGCGTGGCCTGGGATGCGGTCGAGTTGCCCAGCCAGTTCCATGAAAACTGGTGCTGGGAGCCGAGGGCGCTGGAGCTGATTTCCGGTCACGTAGAAACGGGTGCGCCGCTGCCGGACGACCTGCTCGACAAGATGCTGGCGGCGAAGAATTTCCAGTCCGGCCTGATGATGCTGCGCCAGCTGGAGTTCGCGCTGTTTGACATGGAGCTGCACCAGCGCACCGTGTTTGATTCGAGCACGGTGCAACAGGTACTGGACGGCGTGCGTGCTCGCGTGGCCGTGATCGTGCCGCCGGCCTTCAACCGTTTCCAGCATGGCTTCTCGCACATCTTTGCCGGCGGTTATGCAGCGGGCTATTACAGCTACAAGTGGGCCGAAGTGCTGTCGGCCGATGCCTTCTCGCGCTTCGAGGAAGAAGGCGTGATGAATCCGGCCACCGGCCGTAATTTCCGCGAAACGATTCTGGCACAAGGCGGCAGCCGTCCGGCGCAGGAACTGTTCGCGGAATTCCGTGGCCGTGCACCGACTGTCGATGCGCTGTTGCGCCACTCGGGCCTGTAACCATGGTGAAGAAGCAGTTCATTGCCGGCGCCAAATGCCCGCGCTGCAACGAAATGGACAAGATCCGCGCCTGCAAGAGTGACACGCGCGAGTGGATGGAGTGCGTGGCCTGCGGTTATGAAGAAGAGCGGCCGACGGAGGGAGCTCCTCCGCCGGCCGAATCGCCATCTTCTGATGGCGCGGTGAAATGGAAGCCGCGGTAGGTCAACCGGTCACAGCATCGGCATGATCACCAGTGCGCACAGCAGCACCCAGAGTGTCGCGCCGGCTGCCATGACGGTATAGGCAAGACCCATCGCATCAACGCCCTCCTCTTCGCCGATCATGGCGGGCAGGCCGTGATACATCAGGCTGAAAGCTGCTGCGAGCCCTCCTGTCACGCATACCGCGTTGAACAGGATGCTGGGCACCAGAAGTGTCAGAGAAGACAGCCAGAGGGGTATGGCACTGGTGGCCGCCAGCTGGAAGCAGCGGTCGAAGCTGCAGCGCCGTTGGCGAGTGGTGGCGGCTGACTGGATGACCCAGGCCATCAGGGGCACCGAGGCCAACTGGGCGACGAAGAACAGTTCGGCCACAACGATCCAGGCGCTGGTGGGAATGTCTGGCCCGTAATAGGTGCCGTGACGGCTGGCTGCGTACAGAATCATGGCGACCGGCAGCATGACAGCCGGAAGCACCAGCTTGAGCAAGGTGGTGGTGGCGGTGGGGTGCTGGTGACGGAGGGTGTCCCAGCCATCGTGGTAGGACACCAGCATCAGGGGATAGTCGAGCGCTTTCATGGTGGGGCTCCGGGTTGTGTGCGGTCGCAAGGACGGGTTTCACGTTAATCGGATGCGAAATAAATATATCATGGCGTGATATAAATTCAAGAAAACGGGATCATGACGAAAAGCCTGACCAAGCATGACTATGAGCAGTTGTCCGAGTTTCGCTACCAGTTGCGCATTTTTCTCCGCTATAGCGAGGAGATCTGCCACCAGCACGAGCTCACGCCGCTACAGTACCTGATGCTGCTGCACCTCAAGGGCTATCCCGGGCGCGACTGGGCCACGGTGGGGGAGCTGGCGGAGCGCCTGCAGGCACAACACCACGGCGTGGTGGCGCTGGTGTCGCGCTGCGAAAAGCTGGGCTGGGTGCAGCGGCGCCCCGGCCGGAGCGACCGGCGCCAGGTTGAAGTCAGCCTGACCGAGGCGGGCAACCGTTTGCTGGAGGTAGTGGCCGACGGGCACCGGGACGAGTTGGTGCATCTGCGCGGCAAGCTGGTCATTCCCGATCCGGCAACCTTCGATTCGGCCGGGGACTGAAGCAACGATCCGCGGCGGCTAGCGCACGACGACACTCTCGAACATGGCCTGCAAACGTGGCCAGGTGCCGCTGTCCAGGCGGGCGTGAGGCCCTAGCGCCGGATCTAGCATGCTGGCGCTGCGGGCCTCCTGAACCACAAAGTGGCGCACGCCGCGCGCCGCCACGGCGGTCGCCAGGGCGAGCAGCTGCGCGTCATTCATGAGCCGGGAGTGCACGGTCGTCCGGCATTCCATGGCAACTCCGCTGGCCACGACCAGATCAAGGCTTTGCCAGTTGGCGCTGCCGCTGCCGGGGATGCCGGTGATGCGGTCGGCCCATTCGGGCAGGGCCTTCACGTCAAATCCAACCCAGTCGCAATACGGGAGTGCGGCCGCCAGTGCCTGCGGTTTGATGCCGGCAGTATGCAGGCCGGTCTTGAAGCCCATGCCGCGAACCTCTGCCATGGCGGCGGCGAGTCCGGGTTGCAGGGTGGCTTCGCCGCCACTGAACACGACGGCTTGCAGCAGGCCTTGCCGGCGTTGCAGAAACGCCAGGACGCTCTCCCAGCGCAGTTCGTCACGGCTGCGGGCGGCAATCAGTCCGGGGTTGTGGCAGTAGCGGCAGCGCCAGGCACAGCCCTGGCAGAACAGGACGCAGGCCAGGTGGCCGGGATAGTCGATGGTGGTCAGGGGCTGCAAGCCCCCGACCCGGAGCGGCGTGTTCACCGTGGCTCGGCAAAATGCCGGCGCTCCCGATGTTCGGATTGCTTGCCGGGATTGAAGGCGGTAACCGGGCGGTGGTAGCCCATGACGCGCGTCCAGACTTCGCAGCGCTGGCGCTGTTCCGGTGGCAGGTTGTGGCGGACATCCATGATGTTGCTCCTTGTTGGCGGGTTGAAAAAGGGGGATTCAGGCACAGCTGGCGGGGGCGCAGGACAGCTGTCGCTGCAGCAGGGCGTCGTCGCATTTCGGACAGAATTCGTGCTCGCCGCTCAGATAGCCATGCACCGGACAAATGGAAAAGGTTGGCGTCACGGTCAGGTAGGGCAGGCGGAAGCGGCTGAGGGCGGTGCGCACGAGCTGCTTGCAGGCCTGGGCTGAGGAAATGCGTTCGGCCATGTACAGATGCAGCACGGTGCCACCGGTGTATCGGCATTGCAGCGTGTCCTGCAACTCCAGCGCCTCGAAGGGATCGGTGGTAAAGCCTACGGGCAGTTGTGAGGAGTTGGTGTAGTAAGGCGCATCCGCGGTGCCGGCCTGGAGGATGTCCGGGAAGCGCTTGCGGTCTTCGCGGGCAAAGCGGTAGGTGGTGCCTTCGGCCGGGGTCGCCTCCAGGTTGTAGAGGTGGCCGCTCTGCTCCTGGAACGCCACCAGTCGTGCCCGGATGTGGTCCAGCAGGTGCAGGGCGATGTCGCGGCCGGCAGGCGTATGCATGCCGTCACCATCCGCCGTCAGGTTGCGTACCATTTCGTGCAGGCCGTTCACGCCAATCGTGGAGAAGTGGTTGCGCAGGGTGCCGAGGTAGCGCTTGGTATAGGGGTACAGGCCGTTGTCCATGTGCTTCTGGATGACCTTGCGCTTTACCTCCAGGCTTTCGTGGGCGAGATCCAGCAAGTGGTCCAGGCGCCGGTACAGTCCGTCGGTGTCATGGCGATACAGG
Source organism: Gammaproteobacteria bacterium (assembly GCA_046566745.1). Lineage (GTDB taxonomy): Bacteria > Pseudomonadota > Gammaproteobacteria > Pseudomonadales > Moraxellaceae > UBA2031. Next base: position 6,804 of record JBKHWB010000037.1, on the reverse strand, counting down.
TAGCCCAGGCGGGCGCAGTTGAGGGTGACCACGCCCAGTGAGCCGGTCTGCTCCGCCGAGCCGAACAGGCCGCCGCCGCGCTTGAGCAGCTCACGCACGTCCAGCTGCAGCCGGCAGCACATGGAGCGTACCTGGTTGGGCTTCATGTCCGAATTCAGGAAGTTCTGGAAGTAAGGCAGGCCGTAGCGTGCCGTCATGTCGAACAGCAGGTCGGCGTTGTCACTGTCCCAGGGAAAGTCGGGCGTGATGTTGTAGGTAGGGATGGGGAAGGTGAAGACCCGCCCCAGGCCGTCGCCGGCCTGCATGACTTCGATGTAGGCACGATTGATCAGTGCCATCTCGGCGTGCAGGTCGCCATAGGTGAACGGCATTTCCTCACCGGCAATCACCGGTACCTGCTCCCGCAGGTCGTCGGGGCAGACCCAGTCGAAGGTCAGGTTGGTAAACGGAGTTTGCGTGCCCCAGCGCGAGGGGACGTTCAGGTTGTAGATGAACTCCTGCAGGCACTGCCTGATCTCGCCGTAACCCAGGCCGTCTTTGCGGATGAAGGGGGCAAGATAAGTGTCAAAGGAACTGAAGGCCTGGGCGCCGGCCCATTCGTTTTGCAGGGTGCCGAGAAAATTGACCATCTGCCCCAGCGCGCTGGACAGGTGCCTGGGCGGGCCGGCCTCGACGCGGCCGGGGATGCCGTTGAAGCCTTCGTTGAGCAAGGTGCGCAGGGACCAGCCAGCGCAGTAGCCGGCCAGCATGTCGAGGTCGTGGATATGCAGGTCGCCCTCGCGGTGTGCGGCGCCTACGGGCGGGCTGTAGACCTCGTCCAGCCAGTAGTTGGCGGTCACCTTGCCGGCCACGTTGAGGATCAGGCCGCCCAGCGAGTAGCCCTGGTTGGCATTGGCGCGTACCCGCCAGTCTTCCCGGGACAGGTATTCGTCCATGGCGGCGGCGACGTCGATCAGGGGTTGGTGGCTGCGGGAGGGGGTGGCGGGCGAGACCGTCCTTTGGTGGTGCATGTCGGGTTCCTTACAACATGAGGTGTTTAAAATCTTGTAAAACACAATATGTTGTGGAATTTAGAGACGACGCATCGCGGGCGACTTGACGGCGGTCAAGTCTGCCGAAAATTCGACAGTGCCGTGGCGTGCCGGTAGTGCCAGCGGGCTATCGTGACGAAGCCGGCACACAGCAGCAGGCCCAGCCACCATTCACCGATGTTTTCCCATTCTTCGGGCGCCCCCAGGCCGTATTGCGTGATGGTGTTGACCACGCCCAGCACGACCATGGCGGTGCACAGCACCAGCAATTGCTGGCGGCATTGCCGTGCGCTTGCCGAGGCGTCGCCCTGCAGTGCGTGCGCGAACAGCAACTGGGCAAGACCGGTACCCGCGAAGAAAAAGATGATGCCGGTGCGCCGTAGCCACTGCGACATCTCGCCCGTGGTGCCAAGGAAGCTGATGTAGAGCAGCAGGAAAAAGGCCCCGGTCAGACCGGCCACCAGGGTCGCGGTCGGGCGCGGCCGGAGCATCACTGATGGTGCAGGAAGCCGTATCCAGAACGGCGCCAGCAGGGCTGTACACGGGATCATCAGCAGCCGGAACCAGGGCAGGCCGGGCTCGACACGGACGGCGCGGGAAATCGATACGCAGCCGGACAGGAACGGGTTGCAGACCGGAGCTGTGCCGGCTTGGGCGTTCAGGCCGTAGGCCAGGATGATCGCCAGCACGGGCAGCACGGCCAGTGTGCCGGCAAGGTGCCACCAGCGCAGGCGCTGGAGGGGCGAAGTGGTGATGTTCATGGTGCATCTGCCCGGAAAGTTGCACAGGCCCGCGGTCGCTGACCGAGTATAGGCGGCGGCCGAAGGCGGTTGCTCAGCTCGCGCCCTTCCCTGCCGTCACCAGCGTGGACAGTGCAAACATGATTGCCGCGGCCACGACGATGGCCGGTCCCAACGGCAGGTTCCACTGCAGGCTGCCGCCCAGTCCGGCCATCACGGCGATGGCACCGACGACGCTGGCACCGAGCGCCATCTGCTCCGGTGTGCGCGCCAGGCGTCGGGCCACGGCCGCAGGAATCACCAGCAGCGCGGTGATCAGCAACACCCCCACCACCTTCATCGCCGCGGTGACCACCAGCGCCAGCAGGATCAGCAGCAACAAACGCAGGCGCGCTACCGGTATGCCGTCCACGGCGGCGAGTTCCTCGCTGATGGATGAGGCCACCAGTCCGCGCCACTGCCATATCACCACGCCGACAATGCCGACCGCGCCGAGCAACAGGGGTGGCAGGTCGGCCGGTGCCAGCGCCAGCAGGTCACCAAACAGATAGGCCATCAGGTCAACGCGCAAACCGTCGACAAAGCTGGTGACGATCAGGCCAAGGCTGAGCGAGCTGGTGGCGAGAATGGTGAGCAGCGTGTCGGAGGCCAGCTCCGGCCGTTTCATCAGGAGCCCCAGTAGCAGTGCCATGGTCAGGCAAACCGTGATGATGCCGATCCAGCCGGGAATGCTGAGCAGCAGGGAAAGGCCGACGCCCAGCAGGGCGGCATGCGACAGGCTGTCGCCAAAGTAGGCGAGACGCCGCCACACCAGCAGCGAGCCCAGCGGGCCGCACACCAGTGCCGTGAGCAGGCCGCCGGCCAAGGCGGGCCAGAACAGGTCAAACGTGCTCATGCGGTCCCTCGTGCCGGCAGACGCCGCCGTGGGCATCGTGGTGGTGGTCGTGGTGATGACTGTACACGGCCAGGCCCTTCACGCCTTGCACGCCGAACAGGCGCAGGTATTCCGGGTGGGCACCCACGGACTCCGGATGGCCCTCGCAGCAGACATGCTGGTTAAGGCAGAGCACGTGGTCGGTGGCCGCCATGACCAGATGCAGGTCGTGCGACACCATGAGCACGCCCAGGCCGCGCTGGTCGCGCACACGGGTGATCAGCGTATACAGCTCCTCCTGGCCGGTGATGTCGACGCCCTGCGCGGGCTCGTCCAGCACCAGCAGTTCGGGCTCGCGCAGCAGGGCGCGGGCCAGCAGCACACGTTGCAGCTCACCACCGGAAAGACGGCTGACGGCCGTGCCCCCTACGTGGCGGGCGCCCACTTCGGCGAGGGCCGCGTCCAGTGCCGATGCCTTGAGGCCGGGCCGGGCCAGCTGCAGGAAGCGCTGCACGGTCAGTGGCAGGGCCGGATTGACCTCCAGCCTCTGCGGCATGTAACCGATGCGCAAGCCGGGACGGACATGACGCTCGCCCGAGTCGGCGTGCACGAGGCCCAGGGCGACGCGCACCAGCGAGGTCTTGCCGGCACCGTTGGGGCCGATGACGGTATGGATCTCGCCCGCCCGCACCTGCAGGGACACGCCATCGAGAATGGTGCGGCCATCGCGCTGCAGGCGGACGTCGCGCAACTGTACGAGAACGTCAGTCATGTCTGCAGTGCCGGCAGGTACCAGCCAGCTCCAGGGTCTGGCTTTCGACAAGGAAGTCGGCCTTGCCGGCGGCAGCGGCCACGGCCTTGGCCAGCGGCGCGCTGTCCTCGATTTCCTCGGCGTTGCCGCAGGTGGTGCAGAGCAGGAAGTAACCGGCATGGGCAGCGCCCGGATGGGTGCAGCCGATGAAGGCATTGCGCGAAGCAATGCGGTGGATGAGCTTCTGCTCCAGCAGGAATTCCAGAGCGCGATAGACCGTGGGCGGCGCCGGCTTGTGCCCCTCGGCCGTCAGGCGGTCGAGGATGTCGTAGGCCCCCAGCGGCTGGTGGCTGGACCAGACCAGCTCCAGCACGCGCCGGCGGATGTCGGTCAGGCGCACGCCGCGCTCGCGGCACAGGCGGTCGGCCTCGTGCAGGGCGCCGTGGACGCAATGGCTGTGGTCGTGTGGCTGGAACGCAGGCGTACTCATGCCAAGTCTCGCGACGAAGTATTTGCAACAATATAACATATTTGGGGTGGCTTTTGGGTATGATATCGCCCCCCTTGAAGTCCGGAGGCTCTGCCATGTCCCGTCTGCTGCTGTTGCTCGCCCTTGCCCTGCCGTGCACCGTGCAGGCGCTGGAAGTGGTCGCCAGCATCCGGCCGCTGGCCCTGATTGCCGATGCCGTGACCGGGGACCCGGGGCAGGTGCGCCAGCTCGTGCCCAATGGCGCCTCCTCCCATGAATACGCCCTCAAGCCTTCGGACCGTGCCCTGCTGGCACGGGCCGGGCTGGTGCTGTGGGTGGGGCCGGTACACGAGCACTTTCTGCCGGGGGCTCTGCGCGGACGCCCGGTGCTGACCGCGCAGGACCTTCCCGGCGTACAGAAGTTGCCGTCGCGGCGTCTGTCGGATGGCAGCGCGGTGCCGGGCAGCACCGATCCGCACCTGTGGCTGAGTCCGGACAATGCCGCCGCCATTGCGCGCGCACTGGCCGAACGGTTGGCGGCTGCGGATGCTGCGCATGCCGAGCGCTACCGTCGCAACGCCGACGCCTTTGCCGGACGCCTGCAGCAGCAGAGGGCGGACATGCTCGTCCGCTTCCGCCCGCTTCAATCACGTCCCCTGCTGGCCTATCACGATGCCTGGCACTACTTTGACCATGCCATGGGGCTGAATTTCCGCGGCAGCCTGACGCTGGAGCCGGAGCTCAAGCCCGGTGCCCAGCATGTACTGCTGGTGGCGCGACGCGTGCAGCAGGAAAACATCGGTTGCCTGCTGGCGGAGCCGGGGGCGGATGCGGCACTGGCGCGCCGCATTTTCGGGACACAGACCTTTCGCATGGCAGCCGTGGACGAACTGTTTGCCAGTACGCACCGTGGACCGCAGGGCTACGAGGCAGCGCTGGCCGGCATGGCGGACGAGATCGAGCGTTGCCTGGGTGGCATTCGCTAACGGCGACCCCTGTCAGGCTTTTGGTGTCTTTCTGGCCAGGCGGTCGATGGCCATCCCCACCTTGGCCAGTTTCAGGTAACGCAGCGGACTGCGCTGGCCGAGGATGGCCAACAGTTGCTGCATCAGGTTGAGCTTGGTGGCGGAGTACGGGTACCAGTTCGGTTCCGCCTTGCCGCGGGTGCTGTCGCTCATCACGGCCTTGGAGCGGGTCATGCCGCGCAGGCCTTCCACGCCCTTCATGCGGCCAAAGCCCGAATACTTCACGCCGCCGAACGGCAGCGAGGCATTGCCCTCGGTCAGCATGACGTTGTTGATGTTGATGCAGCCGGTGTCCAGGGCGCGGGTGAGGCGTTCGGCACGGGCCTTGTCCTCTGTCCAGATGCTGCTGCTCAGGCCGAAGGGCATGCTGTTGTGGCGGACGATCACTTCGTCTTCGCTGCTGAAGGCAGACACGGTCAGCACCGGCCCGAAGATTTCCTCATGGCTGATGCGCATGGCATCGGTGGTGCTGGCAATAATGGTGGGCAAGTAGAAGCGGCCACAATCACTGCGCGTGCCGCCACAGAGGATGCGGGCGCCATTGCTGCGCGCATCTTCCACCAGTGATTCGATATGCCGCATCTGGAAGTCCGTGGTGATGGCACCCAGGTCGGCATCGGCACCGGTGCCAAGACGGATCTGCTGGCTGGCATTGACCAGGCGCTGCACGAAGTCCTCGTAAACGGAATCATGCACGAAAATGCGCTCGGTAGCCGTGCAGCTCTGGCCGCTGTTGTGCAGGTTACCCCAGCAAGCCGCGGCGACGGCGCGCGACAGGTCGGCATCCCCGAACACGAGCATGGCGTCCTTGGCGCCCAGCTCCATGATGACCGGAATGACCATGGGAGCCGCTTGCGCCAGGATCCTCTTGCCGGTGGCAACGCTGCCGGTAAAGCAGATCAGGTCCGGGCGTTCGGCAATCAGGTTGACGGCGACATCGCCCTTGCCATGCACCACCTGCAGTGCCTGTTCAAAGAGCGGATGCAGGTGACGGATTTCCTCCAGGGCCTGCACCATCGGGGTGTGCTCGGAGGGCTTGAGTACCACGGCGTTGCCGGCCATGAAGGCGAACATCGCGGCAGTCATGCCGATGGCCAGTGGCAGGTTCCAGGGTGAGATCACCACCACCACGCCGCGCGGCTGGTACAGGATGCGGCACTGCTTGCCCATCAGGGTAATGGGCGTGGGCACCTGCTCGTCGGTCAGTGCTTTTTCCGCATGGTGGCGAAGCCACAGGCAGTCTTCGGTGAGCTGGAAGATGTCGGACAGCATGGCGTCGCCGCGGCTGCGCCCGGATTCGGCCACGATGCGGTCGAGCAACCATTCCTGCTTCGTTTCCAGATACGCCAGCAAGGCATCCAGCGCCTCGAGGCGCTGGGCCATCGGGATGTCCCGCAGCGCCGGCGAGGCTTGCCGCGCGCGCTCCATGGCAGCACGGCAGTCGGCACGGGAAGCTGGCGTGAAATCGTAAAGTTTCTCGCCGGTCGCCGGATTGAGCACGGTGACGGATTCGGCAGGCCCGGACTGGCGGGATTCCTGTTCTTTTTCTTGCAGGGCGTGCATGGGTCAGATCCTTGTCAGCCACTCTGCGAGCAGGCGTTTCATTTCATCGGGGTTCTTCTGGGTGACGTGCTCGCCGGCACGCCCTTCCTCGGCATTGCGCTGGCCGATGTCCAAACGCGACAGCCAGAACCGCATGGCGGCCACCGCCAGGAAGATTGGCAGTGCCGCCTGTTCGTCCGCGCTCAAGGCTCGGATCTCACCGTAGCCGCCGACAAAGGCGGCCAGCCGCATCCCATCCGGCTCATGGGCGGGCCACTGCCGGCAGAAATCGTTGGCGGTGATGGCGATGTCCAGCAGCAGGATGTCGTGGCTGCACTCCGAGAAATCCAGCACGCCGGTCACGATGGTACC
>JBKHWB010000036.1:0-20345 GCA_046566745.1 Gammaproteobacteria bacterium | reverse complement strand
AATCTGAGCCATGATCAAACTCTTCAGTTTAATTTCAACTAGCACCTTAAGGGCGCCAATCTTGGCTCGAACTACAAAAAAACGCTCAAATAAATTTGCGAGTCTTCTTGGTTCGATATTCATCTTCCGATAAATCCCGACATCAAGAATCCACACAAGTTGTCTGATTAAACTGTTAAATAGCAAACCCTAACTCGTCATCAGGGCCTTCCCACTCGGGAGGTGCGCATTCTACAGCGCCCCTCTTTCGTGTCAAGCATCTTGTTCAATTTATTTCGTCGTTACCAACAAACCAATTTTCAAGACACTTGTAACCCGCTGATTTTCCTGAGATTTTTAACTTCAGTCCGCATCAGCGCGTCGGTGTGGGGCGCATTATAGGGGGCGCAAGAAAGGAGTCAAACCCTTTTTAGCGAATTCCCGGCCATTCCCGTTCAACCGCTGCATTTTTGTGCAAAAACGGCCAAAAACGATTACTTATCGAGCACCACCCTGGCAATTGCCTTCTTTCCGGCCTGGATCACGTGCTGGCTACCCACCCGCATGCGGAAGTCGGACGCGGCCTGCTGGCCATCAATGTAGACGCCCCCGCGACCGATCACATCCTTGGCGGCGGCCGAGTTCTTCGTCAATCCAGCACGATTGAGCACGGCCATCAGCGGCAGATCCGCCTGACCGTCGGCGGAAATACGGACCTCCGGGAGGTCTTCCGGGATTTCACCTTTGGCCAGCACGTTTCCGGCGGCCTTGTGAGCCGTAGCCGCGGCGTCAGCCCCATGAAAGCGGGTGATCAGTTCTTCGGCCAGCAGCTTCTTGATCTCTTGCGGATTGCGCCCTTGCTCGACCTGGCGACGATAATCTTCCACTTCCTCGATTACGCGGAAGCTGAGCAACTCGAAGTAGCGCCAAACGAGGTCATCCGGCATGGAAAGCAGCTTCTGGTACATCTCCCCCGGGGCATCGGCCACACCAATATAATTACCCAGAGACTTTGACATCTTCTGGACGCCGTCCAGCCCTTCGAGGATGGGCATGGTCAGGATGACCTGGGGCTTCTGGCCATAACGCCCCTGCAGGGTACGGCCCATCAGCAGATTGAACTTCTGGTCGGTTCCGCCCAGTTCGATATCAGCCTGTAGCTCGACGGAGTCATATCCCTGCAGCAGGGGATAGAGGAATTCGTGGATGGCGATAGGCTGCTGGTTGTTGAAGCGCTTGGTAAAGTCATCGCGCTCCAGCATCCGGGTCACGGTGTACTGCGCGGCGAGGCTGATCAGGTCCGCAGCGCTCTTTTGGCCCATCCACTCGGAATTGAAGACGACCCGGGTGCGCGCCGGATCAAGGATCTTGAACACCTGTTCGCGATAGGTTTCTGCATTGGCCAGCACCTGTTCGCGAGTCAGCGGCTTACGGGTGACGTTCTTGCCCGTCGGGTCGCCAATCATGCCGGTGAAATCGCCGATAAGGAAAATCACTTCGTGACCAAGCTGCTGAAAAGTGCGCAGCTTGTTCATCAGCACGGTGTGGCCGAGGTGCAGGTCGGGTGCCGTGGGGTCGAAACCGGCCTTGACGCGCAACGGTCGGTTCTCACGCAGACGCTGCAGTAGTTCCTCTTCCTGAATGAGTTCGTCGCAGCCCCGCTTGATCAGGGCGAGTTGTTGTTCCGGCGTCATGTAGCGGGATCCGATTCGTGGAAAGCTGCGGATTCTATCACCATCCCCTGCAGCCATACGCTACCCTTGCCCAATACCCCAGGAGGCGAGTATGAGCGAGCTGTATATCGGATTGATGTCGGGCACCAGCATGGATGCGGTAGATGCTGCCTTGGTGGAGATCAGCGACGGAGTGCGACTGCTGGCAAGCCACTCCATCCCGATGCCGGCGGTCATGCGTGAGCAGCTGACGGCGTTGTGCCGGTCCGGACCCGACGAGATCGAACGCCTGGGCCGACTGGATGCCGAACTGGGGCTGCTCTTCGCGCGTGCCGCCAATGGCGTGCTGGCGGGTAGCGGACACTCGGCGGCGGATGTCCGCGCGATCGGCAGCCACGGTCAGACCGTTCGCCACAGGCCGCATGCGTCGCCAGGCTTCACGCTGCAGATTGGTGACCCCAACGTGATCGCCGAACAGACCGGGATTCCGGTAGTGGCGGACTTCCGGCGTCGTGACATTGCGGCTGGCGGCGAGGGTGCACCACTGGTTCCAGCCTTCCATGCGGCGGTATTCAGCCACCCTGAACGCCACCGAATCATCCTGAATCTGGGGGGCATCGCCAACATAACCGTCCTGCCGGCGGGCGATGCCGACAACCTGTCGGGCTTTGATACAGGCCCGGCCAACCTGCTCATGGATGGCTGGACGGCTGCCTGCCGGGGCGAGCCCTTTGATGCCAGCGGCGAGTGGGCGGCCTCGGGCTCCGTTCATCCCGCGCTGTTGCAGCGGCTGATGAATCACGCCTTCCTGGAACAGAAGCCCCCCAAGAGCACCGGGCGCGAGGATTTCAACCTGAACTGGTTGCTGGCCGTTCTGGACACCTTGCAGGGGCGCGTGACGGATGCCGATGTGCAGGCAACCCTGCTGGCATTCACCTGTGAAACGGTCGCAAGTGCCATTGACGGACTGGGTCTGGCGGGAGGCGACCTTTTCCTGTGCGGGGGGGGGGCTCACAACACGGCGTTGTGGCACCGCCTGGCATCCCGACTGCCCACGTGGCACGTCGCGAGCACGAACGCTCTGGGCATAGCACCCGGATGGGTGGAGGCCTGTGCGTTTGCGTGGCTGGCCCGACAGCGCGTGCACCATCTGCCTGGCAACAATCCTGCCGTGACAGGCGCAAGGGGCCTGCGGGTACTGGGGGCACTCTACGCGCCCTGAGCTGTAATAAGGGTCAGACGGAAAAAGAGGAACCGCAGCCGCAGGTGCTGGTCGCGTTGGGGTTGTTCACCACGAACTGGGAGCCCTGCAGGCCTTCCTTGTAGTCGATTTCGGAGCCGGCCAGATACTGGAAGCTCATCGGATCAACCAGCATGGTGACGTCGCCGTTGCCGAAGACCGAGTCCCCCTCCTTGAGCTCCTCGTCAAACGTGAATCCATAGGAAAAGCCTGAGCAACCGCCGCCCGTGATGTAGACGCGCAACTTGAGGGCAGGATTACCTTCGCCTTCGCGCAGCTTGCGAACCTTGTTGGCGGCGCTGTCGGTAAGGGTCATGGCTTGTGCCATGTCGTTCATGGAGGTCACCGGATACTGGACGGTTGGCTGACGCTGATTATCCTAAAGACCGAGTAAAATGGTCAACCATTACTTTCGGGTGCCGGCGCAATCTCCTGCTCGGGCTTGTGCTCGATGCGCGCGATGGGGGTTTCGCTGTGCAGCAGGTTGCCGTTGACCTGCGCGCCCATGACCATTTCCATGCTCCTGTAATAGACATTGCCATGAATGCGGGCCTTGGCGGCCAGCTCGACATGCTCGCCTGCATGAACGTTGCCGTTGACGACGCCGTTGATGATGATGTGCGGGACCCTGATTTCACCCGTGACCTCGCCATGAACATGCAGGCTGCCGTCTTCGGAGCTGATGTTGCCAGCGACTTGGCCCTCCACATGAAGGCCACCTACGAAGCTGATATCTCCGGTCACCTGCGTGTTGCGGGCAATATAGCTGTGATCCTTGTAACTGCTGGCCTTGTAGGCACTGACGGTCTTCTTCTTGCCGAGCATGTCGTGCTCCTCGTCGTCATCGGTTGGTGGCTTATCCCTTGCCCTGGATTTCCCACTTGAAACTCTTCTGGATGCGCTGCCCCTTGCCCGACACCAGAATGATGTCGACCCGCTCCGGGCGCATACCGGCCGGTACCTGCCACTCACCCGCCAGGCTCTGGAAGTATTGAAAGGCAAAGCGGCCGTCCGCCACCGGGACGGTGACGGTCTTACCGCCGGCGACCAGGCGGGCCTCAATGGTGCCGGTGATGTCCGCAGACTTGCTGCTCACCTGGGTTAGCAGCAGGCGGTAATGCACGACGCCCGGCTTGCTGGAGGACTGCAGGTCGAAGCGCTCGACCGACAAGCCCTGCGACACACCTTTCGGGGACAGGAGCCGCTTGTACAGCGCGACCTGCTCCTCCAGCGCCGCCATGCTGGCGAGCAGGTTCTTGTTCTCCTGCCGCAACTGCTCAGTAGCTTCCAGCACGATCTCGCGATCATGCAGCGCCACGGCGGCCTCGTCCCGCATGGCCTGCGAGCGGTCGGCATACATGCGCACGGTCTGGCGCAGGCGCTGCACCTCTTCCGGGGTAGCACCGGTCGACTTGATGCCGTAGCGCGAGCCGGCATAAAAACCGCCCATGCCGGCGGCGATGATCAGGATCACGCCACCGATGCCCAGCGACAGATTCCGGAAGGGGCGGTAAGGCACCAGCACCAGCTTCTGCAGGGTCTCTCGCTCTCGACGGAACATGGCGTGGGCCTTCAGGGCAACAGGGCGATCTGGGTGAGACCGGCCGTTTCCGGCAAGCCACACATCAGATTCATGTTCTGCACGGCCTGCCCGGCCGCGCCCTTGACCAGATTGTCGATGACCGACAACACCACAACGGTATCCCCGCCCTGCGGAAGATAGACCGCCATGCGACAGGTGTTCGCGCCCTTTACACTGCGGGTCTCCGGCGTGGAGCCGGGGGGCATGACATCCACGAAGGGTTCGTCGGCATAGGTGGACTCGAACAGCGCCTGCAGGTCACCCGCATCGGCCGTCAGTCGTCCGTACAGGGTGGCATGAATGCCACGGATCATGGGCAACAGGTGCGGTACGAAGGTCAGGCCGACGTTGTCGGCCGTCATGCCCGCCAGGCCCTGGGAAATTTCGGGGAGGTGTCGATGACCGCCAACGCCGTAGGCCTTGAAGGACTCTCCCGCTTCGGCAAACAGCGCATGCACCTCGGCCTTCCGGCCGGCACCCGAGACACCCGACTTGGCATCAGCCACGAGATGCGCCGCGTCGATCAGTCCGGCCTTGAGCAGCGGCAGGAAACCAAGCTGGACCGCTGTCGGGTAGCAGCCGGGATTACCGACGATGCGCGCCCGACGAATGGCTTCACGGTTGACTTCGGGGAGGCCGTAGACGGCCTCGGCGAGAATGTCTGGGCAGCTGTGCGGCATGCCGTACCACCGCTCGAACGTGGCGATATCCTTCAGGCGGAAGTCGGCACCGAGATCAATCACCTTAACGCCATGGGCGAGCAACTCGGGCGCCTGCTTCATGGCGACGCCATGGGGGGTGGCAAAAAACACGACGTCGCAGGCACCTAGCACGTCAAGGCTGGGCTCGCTGAAGGCGAGGTCGACGCGGCCACGCAGGCTGGGAAACATCCGTGCCACCGGCATGCCAGCCTCGGAGCGCGAAGTGATGGCCTGCAACTCCACATCCGGATGCTGGGCCAGCAGACGGAGGAGCTCCACGCCCGTGTAACCGGTACCGCCAACGATGCCTGCCTTGATCACGCGTCCACCTGCCTGTCTGCAAAAGGGATGAAGATCCCGGATTATCGGCCATGACCTCCTGACGGGCAAATCACCTTCTTGTATAGCAATGTAACCCAAGTATTTGGCAGACTTGCAAAATCTGTTCTGGAGTAGCGAATCATGCTGTGGCTGAAGGCATGGCACCTGATTGCCGTGGTGAGCTGGTTTGCCGGGCTGTTCTACCTGCCGCGGCTGTTTGTCTACCATGCCATGTGCGAGGACGAATCCGGCCGGGCGCGTTTCAAGGTGATGGAACGCAAGCTATACCGGGGCATCATGTGGCCTGCAATGCTGGCAGCTATCGTGCTGGGTACCTGGATGCTGGCTGACAACTGGGCGTATTACCGCGTGCAGGGGTGGATGCACGCCAAACTGGCCGTGGCACTTCTGCTGGTCATCTATCATCTCCTCTGCGGCAAGTTCCTTGCCGACTTCAGCCAGGATCGCAATACACGCAGCCATGTCTTTTTCCGTGTATTCAACGAGCTACCGGTGGTGGGTCTGGTGGCCATTGTCATTCTCGTCATCGTGAGGCCTTTCTGATGCGTCCGGTCGTGCTGTGTTTTTCGGGGCTGGATCCCTCGGGTGGGGCCGGCCTGCAGGCGGATATCGAAGCTGTTGCAGCGCTGGGCGGGCATGCCGCCGTGGTGTGTACGGCTCTGACCGTACAGGACTCCAGCCGTGTCTACGGGTTCGAGGCAGTATCCCCGGCACTGATCCGTCAACAGGCCGATGCCGTGCTGGCCGACCTGCCGGTGGGCGCCATCAAGCTGGGCATGCTGGGCTCCGGTGCCATTGCCACCCTGGTGGGCGACATCCTGTCCGCACACCCCCACATTCCAGTGGTGCTGGATCCGGTGCTGGCCGCCAACTCCGGCGGCAGCCTCGCGGGAGATGATCTGGCCCAGGGCCTGCTCCGGCTGTTTCCTCGGGCGACAATCATCACGCCCAACTCCCTGGAGGCCAGGCGCCTCGCCGAACGGGAGGACCTTCCCGGCGCCGTGGATCGATTGCACCAGCTCGGCGCCGACCTGGTGCTTCTCAAGGGCGGTCACGAGGCGGGGGACGTCATCATCAACACCTTGCATGGCAAGTCGGGACGACTGGCCGAGAGCCGCACGCCCCGGCTGGCAGGGGAGTTTCACGGATCGGGCTGTACGCTGGCATCGGCCGTGGCAGTGGGACTGGCCATGCGACTGACACCGGTTGAAGCCGTGCGCCGCGCCGAGGACTTTGTGGCCGGAGCGCTGGCGCGGGCCGACCGTCCGCGGGATGCCGGCCAGTTTCTGCCGCTGAGGGTGATGCCGTGCCCTCGCTGAGTCGCGGCCTGTATGCCATCACCGATACCACCCTGCTGGCCGGACGCCTGACGTCGGCGGTGGAGGCGGCACTGCAAGGGGGAGCCATCGCCGTGCAATACCGGGACAAAGGCGACGACACCCCCCGCCGGCTGGAAGAGGCTATTGCCCTACGCCTGCTCTGCCGGCGCTACGGCGTTCCACTACTGATCAATGACGATGTGGAGCTGTGCGTGGCGGTGGGCGCTGACGGCGTTCATCTCGGCCAGACCGATGGTTCCCTGGCGCAGGCCCGCCAGCGACTCGGGCCGACCGCCATTATCGGTGCCACCTGTCACGACTCGCTTGACCTGGCTGCAACAGCGGTAGCCGGTGGCGCCTCTTACATTGCTTTTGGTGCCATGTACCCGTCAAGCACCAAGCCCGGGGCAGCCGGCGCGTCGCTGGATACGCTGCAAACCGGCCGGAAGTGGGGGCTGCCGGTAGTGGCGATTGGCGGCATTAGCGCTGATAATGCCGCGCCCATTATTGCCGCCGGAGCTGACTGCGTTGCCGTCATCAACGGCCTCTGGTGCGCCGCCGACATCGCGGAGCGCGCCCGCGCCATTTCCTGCTTGTTCTGACGTATTCCGAGACCCTGTCATGAGCCGATCCGACGAACTGTTCTCCGCTGCCTGCCGCCACATTCCCGGGGGCGTCAACTCCCCCGTCCGCGCCTTCCGCGGCGTGGGCGGGACACCTGTGTTTTTTTCCCGGGCCCAAGGGGCATACCTGTTCGATGCCGACGGCCGGCAATACATCGACTATGTCGGGTCCTGGGGTCCGGCCATCCTGGGCCATGCCCACCCGGAGGTGATTCGGGAAGTGCAGGAGGCCGCCGTCAACGGCTTGACGTTCGGCGCGCCAACCGAGCTGGAAGTGCGCATGGCTGACAAGGTCTGCGCGCTGCTGCCCTCCATGGACATGGTGCGCATGGTCAGCTCCGGCACCGAGGCCACCATGAGCGCCATCCGGCTGGCACGCGGCTACACGGGCCGTGACGTACTGGTGAAGTTCGAAGGCTGCTATCACGGCCATGCCGACTCCCTGCTGGTCAAAGCCGGCTCCGGTGCGCTGACACTGGGCGTGCCGAGTTCGGCGGGCGTGCCGGCCAGCCTGGCGCAACATACGATAACACTCGAGTTCAACAACCTGGACCAGACGCGCGAGTACTTCCGCCAGCATGGGGAGCAGGTGGCCTGCATCATCGTGGAACCCGTTGCCGGCAACATGAACTGCATTCCGCCCGCACCCGGATTCCTGGAGGGGCTGCGCTCGCTTTGCGACGAGTATGGCGCCGTGCTGATCTTCGACGAGGTCATGACCGGCTTTCGCGTGGCGCTGGGTGGGGCACAGGCGCACTATGGTGTGACCCCCGATTTGACCACGCTGGGCAAGGTGATCGGTGGTGGCATGCCGGTCGGTGCCTTTGGCGGCAAGCGGGCCATCATGGAAAAAATCGCGCCCCTCGGGCCCGTGTACCAGGCTGGCACGCTGTCCGGCAACCCGATCGCCATGCGGGCCGGACTGAAAACACTGGAACTGATTTCGGCGCCGGGCTTCTTCGAACACCTGAGCCAGAAGACAGCCGAACTCTGCGCAACACTCGAGGCCGCCGCACGGGAAGCGGGTGTCGCGGCAACAACCAACCAGGTCGGCGGCATGTTCGGCCTGTTCTTCCGCGAGAAGAAGGTCGTCAGCTACGCCGATGCCGTTGCCTGCGACGTCGAAGCGTTCAAGCGTTTCTTCCACGCCATGCTGGACGAAGGCATCTACATGGCACCGTCGGCGTTCGAGGCGGGATTTGTGTCCGCCGCCCACTCGGCCGATGACCTGGCCGCCACCGGGCTGGCGGCATTGGCCAGCTTCAAGCGCTGACACCATGACCGACAGCCCAGGGCAGAAAGGATTTTTCCGTCGTCAGCTAACGCTGACCAATGCCGTGCTGCTGTCGGTCATCCTGCACTTGGTAGCCGTGATCGGCAGCGAACTCTCGCTGCCGGACTTTTACACGCCTCCGGACAAGATCCTGGCCCGCAAGGCGCCGGAACATGTCCAGCGCGTGCGTATCGCTGCTGCGCCGAAGCCGAAGCCGGCGGCCAGCGGGCCCCGCTTCTTGTCCAACGCCTCTCCGACACCAACACCCTCATCACCCTCCAGCGAGAAGAAACCGGCGCCCGCCGAGCCTGTTGCAGCGGCCGATACCGATGCCGACGCAGCCCCCGACACGGATAGCATCGACACCAGCAACCCAGAGACACCACCCGACGCAGAAGGTGCCAGCACCGTCAGCCCCGCACCGGAACCAGCGCCAGCGTTCCCGGTACAGATCCGGGCCGATCTCGAACTGCGCCTGAACAGTCTTTCCGCCATTGCCGAACAACACTGGGTGATGGAAGGCTTCCGCTACTTCATCACCGTCAACGGCAGCAAGTTCGGCTTCAAGGCGCAACTGTCCAGCGAGGGTGAAATCGGCGCCGACGGCGGCCTGCGACCCGGCAGCTACCGCATGAAGATCAACGAACGGATTCGCAACCAGGCAGACTACCGCGACGGAACGCTGCACTACGGCAAGCCCTCCGCACTGAAGGCCGAAACGATGACCGAGCCGCCGCAAGACATGGCCAGTCTTCCCTTCCATGTCGCAGTGACGTTCACCGGATCACCACTGATCGTCAAGGTCACGTCGGGCAAAAGTCTCTATGAGGTTCGCCTCGTTCTGGACGCGGAGGAAACCATCAAGCTGCCGGTTGGAACGCTGCGCACGCTGCACCTGCGCGGCGAGCGCTACAACCCGGCCGACGGCACCCTGATTGCCGGTTACGAAGTGTGGCTGGCACCGGACTACCTCAACTATCCCGTCAAGTTCATCGGGCGCACCGGGAAGGGCGACACGGTGGAGTATCGCGTCAAGCGACTGGAGATCGAGGGCAAGAATGTTCTGGGGGACCCCTCCGACCATGTGCTGACACCGGAGGGCGATGACATTCCGGCCTGGCTGAAGGACCGGGTGCACGATGCTGATGGTGGCGATGTCCCGACCGGCTCGGGGGCGAGCCCGGAATAATCAGAGTGATTCGCGGGCGCGCGTTTCCAGCGTCCCCGCTTTCAGTGCAGCCTCTTCGGCCGCCTGCAGACGGCCCTGCTGGCGACACGCGTCGGCAATCAACCGCCACAGTACCGCCTGCACACCGGCACCAGTGGCAAAGCCCACGCCCTTGCGCGCCAAGTGTTCCGCCTCGGCCGGGCGCTTTTGCTGCAAGCGAACCTCCGCCAGGCGCTGATAAACGATGGAGGACTGCGGGGCAAGGCGCTGGGCACGTTCGAGTGCCGATGCTGCGGCATCCAGCCGACCCGCCCGCCGCTCCCGCTCCGCTGTCTGCAACAGGCCCTGCAGCGCCGGCACCTTGCTGCCATCTGCCAACTGCCGGGGAGGCTGGGTGGGCAGCGTGCGCGGCAGCCCCTGGCCCCCTGCAGAAGGGACACTGTCGGCTCCCGGCACCGGCACCGGCACCGAAGCGGATGGGGGTGGCGTCGTCTCGGGAGTGGTGGGTACGGACACCACCGCCACGGGACGCTGGATGGCACACCCTGCGAGCCCAACGCACACTGCCGCGACCACTAGCGCCGTCCGCATCAGAACCACCCCTTCACCTTCTCAATGACCCGGTCGAGCATAGCCGGAACGCCGCCCTGCGCGCAGGCGGACACTTCCTGCGGCACCGTATCGAGACGGAAAGGTATGTAGGCGGCGTCCGGGCACTGCTCGGCCGACAACCGCCCGGTCGAGCGCTCAACCCAGTGCCACTCCACGTTGTCGGGCTGCACCGGCGCCAGCGAGACCGGATGCAACCTCGCCATCAGATCCGTCCACACCGGCAGGGCACCCGTCCCGCCGGACAGGCCAGTGGAGCGGTTGTCGTCGTGGCCCAGCCAGACAACTGCCAGGTAGTTCCCGGTATAACCGGCAAACCAGGCATCCCGCAGATCGTTGGTGGTTCCGGTTTTGCCGGCCATCACCAGGTCTGCCGGCAGGCGCTGGTAGGCGCTGGCACCAGTTCCCTCACGCATAGTGCCCTGCATGGCAAAATTAAGCAGGTACAACGGCGTGGGATCGAACACCTGCTGCACCTCCAGACCGTAGCGCTTGAGCGACCGGCCCTGACTGTCGACGACTTCGCGAATGCTGCGCGGGGGCGCGCGAAAGCCCCCGGCCGCGAGCGTCTGGTAGAGCGTGAGGACCTCGATGGGGCGCATGTTGACGGCACCCAGCAACAGCGAGGGGTAGTTGGCGAGCTTCTGTTGCACACCCAACCGCTTCAGGGTGTTGATGACGGCCGGCACGCCGATCGTCATGCCCAGCCGTATGGTCGCCTGGTTGTAGGACTGGGCCAGCGCCACATACAGCGGAACCATGCCGTGATCCTGCTGATCATAATTCTTCGGTTCCCAGATCTTCCCGCTCTGGCTAAGCAGTTGCACCGGGCCGTCGTCCAGCGGCGTGACCAGCGTGTACATGCCCGATTCCAGCGCGGTGAGATAGGCCGCCGGCTTGATCAGCGACCCGATCTGGCGATCGGCATCCAGCGCCCGGTTGTAACCCGTAAACGCACCCCGCCCGCCCACAATGGCCAGCAGCTCACCATTTTCCGGGTTGGATACCAGCACGGCCCCCTGCAGGTCCGCCATGCGTTTGCCATACGTCTTCTGCAGGCGACCCAGCGACGCCACGAAGGCCGCATCCGCCGCATCCTGCACGCGCGGATCCAGCGTGGTAAACACGCGCAACCCCTCGGACGAGAGATCCTCCTCCTTGTACTCGCTCTTCAACTGCCGCTTGACCACGTCCAGGAACGCCGGATACACCACACTGGCCGCCGTCGGGCGGGCAATGACGCCCAGCGGCCTCTTTCTGGCAGCATCACGCTCGGCGGCGGTGATCTTGCCCTCGGCAAACAGGTTGTCGATCACGACATTGCGACGGGTGCGCGCCCGCTCCGGATTGCGGCGCGGGTTGTACAACGACGGCCCCTGCACCATGCCGACCAGCAGGGCAACCTGGTGCAACTGCAGCTCGGAAATCGGTTGGCCGAAATAGAACTGCGACGCCAGGCCGAAGCCATTCACCGAATGCTGGCCGCTTTGTCCGAGATTCACCTCATTCAGGTAGGTTTCAAGGATCTCGTCCTTCCCGTAATGCAGCTCCAGCAAGACCGCCATGGCCGCCTCATTAAGCTTGCGCGACAGGGTACGCTCGTCACTGAGATAGAAATTCTTGACCAGCTGTTGGGTTAGGGTGCTGCCGCCCTGGCGCAGACCGCCCTCGGTAATGTTGACCCAGACGGCGCGCAGGATGCCGCGAACCGACACACCATGATGCCGGTAGAATGAGCGATCTTCCGTTGCCAGCAGGGCCGGCACCAGGTGTACCGGCGCCTCCTTCAGCTGCATCAGCACGCGGTCTTCCTTGTGCTTGGGATAAATGCCCCCGATGGCCAGCGGCTCCAGCCGGACCAGCCCGCGCTCGTTCGGAACGGTGCTGGCGACGTCCGTCAGGCTGTTGCCACTGAAGCGCAGCCGCAGCACCTGCGCCTTTTCGGTTCCGTCACTGAACTGGAATCCACGGGTATGTACGTAGAGTTCGGCGCCTTTCTGTTGCCAGGTACCGGGCGTCGTGGCCACCTGCTCCCGGTAGTTGAGGATGCGCAGTTCGTCCTGTACATCCTTCAACGTCAGCGGCGCACCGCTATACAACTCCAGCGGGCGGGCAAACACGCGGGCAGGTATGGCCCAACGCTTGCCTTCGAATTTTTCCTGGACCACGGCATCCAGGCGCAAAAACCACAGCCCCACCCCGATCACGCCCGCCAGCACCAGCACCAGCAGGATCAACAGGGTGGTCAGGATAAAGCCGCGGGCACGTGTCGGATAAACGGGCATAGGAGCAGGGGATCGGGTCGAGATGCCGGCATTCTACCTGCTGGCCAGAATGGCGGCTGCCCCTATAATCAGCGCAATTTCGTAACGGAGCCCGTCATGGCCCATTTTGATGTTTATGCCATCGGCAACGCGCTGGTGGATACCGAATACCGTGTCTCCGACGACTTCCTGGCCCGGCACGGCATCGCCAAAGGCATGATGACCCTCATTGATGAGGCCGCGCAGCAGGGCCTGCTGGCGGCTCTGGACAGCGACGTCGGCCTGGAAAAGCGCGCGAGCGGTGGCTCGGCCGCCAACACCATCATTGCGGTTGCCGCCTTTGGCGGACAGAGCTTCTACAGCTGCAAGGTGGCAGCCGATGGCGCAGGCGATTTCTATGTCCACGACCTGCATGCCGCCGGCGTCTCCAGCAACCTGAAAGCAGATCGCGAAACCGGTACCACCGGCACCTGTGTGGTGATGGTCACCCCCGACGCGGAACGCACCATGCAGACATTCCTCGGCATCACGTCGGATGTCTCGGTGAACGAACTCAATCCCGACGCCCTGGCCGCCTCACGCTGGCTGTACATCGAGGGCTACCTGGTGAGCTCCGACTCCGCGCGCACTGCGGTTCGCGAAGCCCGCCGGATCGCCCGTGCCAACGGTATTCCGGTCGCCATGACGTTCTCCGATCCTGCCATGGTGCGCTTCTTCAAGCCCGGCCTGGCCGAAATGCTCGAAGACGGTGTCGACCTGCTGTTCTGCAACGAGGAAGAAGCCTGCCTGTGGTCGGACGCGCTGACTGTGGGACAGGCGCTGGACGCCCTCAAGACCCTGGCCCGGCAGGTGGTCATCACCCGCGGCAAGGACGGCGCACTGATCTGGGATGGCACCCGGGAAATGACCGTGGCCGCCAGCCCTGCCACACCGGTGGACTCCAACGGGGCCGGCGACATGTTTGCCGGCGCCTACCTGTTCGGACTGACCCGGGACTGGGAACCAGCCAGGGCTGGTGCACTGGCCAGCAAGGCAGCGGCCGCCGTTGTCAGCCAGTTCGGCCCGCGCCTGCCGCTGGATGCCCACGCGGCGCTGCTGCGCGAGTTCAACGCCGGGCAGTGATTATCTGCTGGCATGATCGCGAGGCATCCCTATAATGCCTCGCCTCCTGACCGGGATCCTGACCATGATGCAGCTTTGTGCGGTAAGCGACATTCCAGAGCAGGAAGGCCTTGCCGTCATGACCAGGCAGGGCGAGGTGGTCCTGCTGCAGCGCGACGGGCAGATATACGCCTATCGCAACCTGTGCCCGCACCTCGGTATCGACCTCAACTTCCAGCCGGATGTCTTCATGGACCTGGACGGCATGTTCATCCAGTGTGCCAACCACGGCGCCTTGTTCCAGGTTGAAGACGGACTCTGCATTCATGGCCCCTGCCAGGGCCAGTCACTGCAGCCCGTTCCGGTTGTGGTCCGCGATGGCACCGTATGGATGGCCACGACGGATGCAGCGCCCTGAGAGACGGGCACCACGCGCCACGGTTGTCCGGGGCAGGGTAACTTGATATAGATGGGGTTTAGTTTTTAGCCCATTACAGCAAGGGAACAGCACATGGCCACTTCCGCTGACAGCAGCAAAACCAAGAAAAAAACGCCAGCGACCGCCACAGGAAAAACCGACAAGCCCGTGACGTCGCCGGCCAAGCCGGCTGGCAAGACCCCGGCCAAGCCCGCTGCACCCGCCAAGGCTCCGGCCAAACCGGCTGGCAAGACCCCGGCCAAGCCTGCCGCACCTGCCAAGGCTCCGGCCAAACCGGCCGGCAAGACTCCGGCCAAGCCTGCCGCACCTGCCAAGGCTCCGGCCAAACCGGCCGGCAAGACTCCGGCCAAGCCCGCCGCACCCGCCAAGGCTCCGGCCAAACCGGCCGCCAAGGCCCCGGCCAAGCCTGCCGCACCCGCCAAGGCTCCGGCCAAACCGGCCGGCAAGCCCGCCGCCAGCAAGACTCCGGCGGCCAAGACTGCAGTGACAGCCCCTGCAGCCAAAGCTGCCCGTAAACCGGAGCTGACCGCCGCGTCCGTAAAGACCAAAGTGGCCGCTCCTCCCGCTCCTCCCGCCAGTAAACCCGAACCCGTGAAAACCGAAACCGAAAAAACCCCTGCACGCAAGACTCCGGCACCCAAGGCCACCCCGAAAGCCAAGCCGCTCCCGCCGTCGACCACGCCGATTCATGGTCAGGCGCCTTACCAGGAAGGCAAGGACGAGGAGTACATGAATCCGCAGCAACTGGAACACTTCAAGCAGATCCTGTTGTCGTGGAAGAATGAACTGATGCAGGAAGTGGATCGCACCGTGCACCACATGCAGGACGAATCCGCCAATCTGCCGGATCCAAACGACCGCGCCACGCAAGAAGAAGAGTTCTCGCTGGAACTGCGCACTCGTGATCGCGAGCGAAAGCTGATCAAGAAGATCGACCAGACCATCGACCGCATCGAGAAGGATGACTACGGCTTCTGCGACGACTGCGGCGTGGAGATCGGCATCCGTCGCCTGGAGGCCCGCCCGACTGCAACGCTATGCATTGACTGC
Organism: Gammaproteobacteria bacterium; assembly: GCA_046566745.1. GTDB lineage: Bacteria > Pseudomonadota > Gammaproteobacteria > Pseudomonadales > Moraxellaceae > UBA2031. Next base: position 4,982 of record JBKHWB010000036.1, on the reverse strand, counting down.
AAGAGCCTGGCCGAGATCAAGGAAAAACAGCTGGTCGGCTGACAGGCCCCTGCCTCTGCTCCACAAGGCGCACACCTCCGGGTCGTGCGCCTTATTTCTTTATGGAATAAACATATAGCAAAACAGTTTCAAAGGTAGCCGGTTTTCCGGCTAGCATGCGCCGCTGGTTTGATCCCCGACTCCGCGAGCCGTCATGTCCTGGCAACTGCTTTTTGTCTCCCTCCTGTTGGCCTGGGTGTTCTACGCCTTCATTCGCACCCGCCTCACAGCCGACGTAGTGGTGATGATCGCCGTAGCCGTCCTGCTGGCAACGGGCATCCTGACGGCCAGCGACGTGACATCGGTGTTCAGTAACAATGCGCCGATAACGATCGCAGCCCTGTTCATCATCAGCGCAGCGCTCGAGCGCACCGGCTGCATCGCCTGGCTGGGCGACCGTATGGAGAAGATGGCGGGCGAGGGCGTCAGCGGCGCCATGCTGCCCATCATGCTCGCCGCCCTGCTGATCTCTCCCTTCATCAACAACACCCCTGTCGTCATCATCCTGATTCCAGTGGCCATCTCGCTGGCTACCCGCCGCGGCATCAGCCCCTCCAAAACCCTGATCCCGCTCTCCTACGCCACCATCCTGGGCGGCATGTGCACGATGGTGGGCACCTCCACCAACATCCTGGTGGACGGCGTGGCGCGCAAGGCAGGAATGGAGCCTTTTTCCATGTTCGAACTGACCGTGCCGGCCCTCATCATTGCAGCGGCCGGCCTGGCGTTCATGTATGTATTCGGACCCCGACTGCTGCCTGACCGCCTGTCACTGGCACACCAGATGAGCTCCGGCAGCAGCCGGCGCTACATGGCGGACATTTTCATTCCGGAACAGTCCTCTCTGGTCGGCAAGACACTGGGCGAGGCCCGCCTGGCCAACGGCAACAGCATCGCCCAGGTGCTGAAGCTGATCCGCGACGGTCAGGAGCTGAACGCGCCCGGCAAGGATCTGGCCTTGCGGGCCGGCGACCGCCTGTTCATTCACACCGACCGCAGCGACATCCTGAGCCTGCACGAGTCACAGGCCTACGGCACCGGCAGCGCGGCCTTCGAAACGCTGGACCGGCGCGATGCCATTACCATGGAGGTGCTGGTCGGGAAGGGATCGCGCTACGCGGCGCGACCTATGCGCGATCTCGACATTGGGGCCCGCTACGGCATTCACGTCATCGCCGTGCATCGCCATGACGCCAACGTGAATACCGGCCTGGACGACTTCCGGCTGGACTTCGGCGACGTGCTGCTGATCGAGGGCAGCCCGGAACAGATCCGGCGCTTTGTCGACAACGGCGACCTGATCACGCTGGATGCCCTCAAGACCGACAAACGCCGCTACGACAAGGCCCCCATCGCCCTGGCCACCATCCTCGGCGTCATGGGGCTGGCCGCCCTCGGCATCATGCCCATCGAAGGCTTGGCCATCATCGGGGCCGTAGTCGTCATCGCCACCGGTTGTCTTGACATCGAAGGCGCCTACAAGTCCATCGAGTGGCCCCTCCTGATGCTGATATTCGGCATGCTGGCCATCAGCATTGCCATGGACAAGGTCGGTCTGCCCGCCCTTGTTGCCACCCACGTCGTCGACCTGGGACAGGGCCTCCCCCCCTGGGCCATCCTGTCCCTGATCCTGCTCATCACCTCAGTGATGACCGAGATATTCAGCAACAACGCCGTGGCCGTACTGCTGACTCCCGTTGCCATCAGCATCGCCCAGCAACTGGGACTGGACCCGCGCCCCTTCGTGGTGGCGGTCATGGTCTGTGCCAGCGCGAGCTTTGCCACCCCGATCGGATACCAGACCAATACGCTTGTCTACAACGCCGGCAACTACCGCTTCGAGGACTTCCTGCGCCTGGGGTTGCCGCTGAACCTGATCGTGTGGCTGTTGGCCAGCCTGCTGATTCCGCTATTCTGGCCGCTGATCCCCACCCCCTGAGGACGCCGCATGCGCATCGGCCGCTTTGCTCCCTCGCCGACCGGGCCACTGCACGCCGGCTCGCTGCTGGCGGCACTGGCCAGCTATTGCGAGGCCAGGGTCGCGGGCGGGCGCTGGCTGGTGCGTATTGAAGACCTGGACCCGCCACGCGAAATGCCGGGTGCCAGCGACCTCATCCTGCGCCAACTGGAAGCCTGCGGCTTTGAGTGGGATGGAGACATCCGCTACCAGAGCCAGCGCCATGAGGCCTACGAGGCAGCCCTGCAGCAGTTGCACGGACAGGGAGAGCTGTTCTGGTGCCGATGCTCCCGTGCCGACCTGGCGCGACTGCCGTCGCCCGCCTATCCAGGGACCTGTCGCCGCTTCCGCTCGCCGCGGCCCGATGCCGCGACTCGACTGGTCGTCGCTGCCGGCCCGGTGCAGTTCACGGACGCCCTGTTCGGGCTGCAACAGGAAGAGGTGGCGGCGACCGTGGGCGACTTCGTGCTGAAACGCCGTGATGGTCTCTACGCCTACCAGCTGGCCGTAGTCGTGGACGATGCAGACCAGGGCATCACACAGGTGGTCAGGGGAGCCGACCTGCTCGACAACACCGCACGCCAGATCGTCTTGCAACAGCACCTGGGGCTGCCCACCCCGGACTACCTGCATATTCCGCTGGTGGTCCACCCCGATGGCAGCAAGCTGTCAAAACAGACCTTCGCACCAGCCCTCCCCCTCAAGGAAACATCACCGCTGCTGCTGCAAGCCCTTGACCAGCTCCGGCAGTCTCCGCCGCCCGAACTGGTGGCCGAGCGCCCCTCCGTCATCCTGGACTGGGCCGTACACCACTGGGATCGCCAGCGCCTGACGACCGCCGCCATTGCGGCGCCTCCAGCCTGACGGGCCGCCCTTCCCCGCTGCCCGCCAAGCTGTTACCTTGAGTAACAACAACGACGCCTTGCCCAGTCATGTACATCGACCGCCTTGTCCTGCTGTTCATTGCCGGCGCCTACCTGCTGTCACCCGCCATCATTGAGTGGTGGAGCGACGGCGGCACCGCCTGGTACCGCCCTTACCTGATCTGGCTGGGCCTGATCGCGCTCAGCTACTGGATAGGCAAGAGCCGTGACCTCACCGACCTTTGACCGGATGCCGCAGCTGCCATGACATTCAGTCCCTTTGAACTGCTGGCCCTCGGCGTCGGCTACCTCTCGCTGCTGTTCCTGGTGGCCTACCTGAGTGAGTCCGGCCTGGTGCCGGTGCGCTGGCTGCGCCACCCGGTGGTTTACGTGTTGTCGCTGGGCGTGTACGTCAGTGCCTGGGGCATCTATGCCGTGGTCGGCTTTGCCCACCAGAGCGGCTACAACTTCCTGGCATTCTATCTCGGCGTTTCGGGCGCTTTCCTGCTGGCGCCCGTCCTGCTGGCCCCCATCCTGCGACTGGCGAAAAGCCACCAGTTGGGGTCGCTGGCCGACCTGTTTGCCTACCGCTACCGCAGCCAGCTGGCTGGCTCGCTTACCACGATTGCCATGGTCGCCGGCATGATGCCCCTGCTTGCCCTGCAGGTGCGCGCCGTCGCCGAGTCGGCCGACATTCTGGTGCCAGGGCTGCAGCACGAGTGGCTGGCCCTGGTCTTCTGCGTGGTGATCGTGGCGTTCACCGTGCTGTTTGGCGCGCGCCACCTCTCTCCCCGGGAGAAGCATGAAGGGCTTGTCGTTGCCATCGCACTGGAATCAGTCATCAAGTTTGCGGCACTGGCCGCGGTTGCGTGGTTTGCATGGGACAGCGTGCTTGATGGCAGGAAGGGCCTCACGAACTGGCTCACCAATAATCCGCAATCGCTGACGATGCTGTACGAGCCCCTGCTGGGGGGTGGCTTCTGGCACAGCCTGATCCTGGCCTTCCTCTTTTCAGCGGTGGTCATGCCCTACATGTACCAGCTGGCCTTCACGGAAAACGTGAATCCGCGAGCGCTGGTCACCGCCAGCTGGGGCCTGCCGCTCTACCTGTTCGGCATGGCGCTGGCCGTCCCCATCCTGCTGTGGGCTGCTCTCAAGCTGGGCGTCCGACTGAATCCCGAATACTTCACCATGGGCGTGGCGCTGGCCTCGGAATCCCGCTGGCTGCCCCTGCTGGTCTTCGTCGGCGGACTGGCCGCCGCCTCGGGCATCATCATCGTGAGCACACTGTCCATGGCCTCGATGATCCTCAACCACCTGGTCCTGCCGGTCTATCAGCCACGCCCGGACCAGAACATCTACCACTGGCTGCTGTGGATACGGCGCCTGCTGATCACCGCCCTGATTGCCCTGGCCTTCCTGTTCTATGTGCTGCTGGACGAGCGACGCAGCATGACCGAGATGGCCATGCTGACCTTCGTCGCCACCCTGCAGTTCGCCCCCGGCCTCATTGGCGTGCTGTTCTGGCCACGAGCCAACCAGGCCGGCTTCGTCAGCGGCCTCGTGGTCGGCATGACGCTGTGGTTTGCCACCCTGGTCGTGCCCTACCTGATCGAAACCCGCACCATCCCGCAACTGCCCTGGCTGGACGTATCCTTCGCCGGCAACACCGTTTACTGGCAATCCATGGGACTGGGCGCCACGCTCGTCAATGCCATCGTCGGCATCGCCGTTTCCTGGCTCGGCACGCAAAGCCCCAGCGAACAGATTGCCGCCAACACCTGCTCCGTGGACAACCTGCGTCGTCCCTACCGCTGGGAGCTGGTCGCCACCACCACCGGCGATTTCGTGCGCGGCCTGTCCGAACCGCTGGGTCGGCTGACCGCCGAACGCGAAGTGCAGATGGCGCTGGCGGATCTCGGCATGGATCCGGCCGAAACCCGGCCCTATGCCCTGCGGCGGCTGCGCGACCAGATCGAGTCCAACCTGTCCGGCCTGCTGGGCCCCTCCGTCGCCCAGGACATCCTGGACCAGCACCTGCCCTACAAGGTACGCACCGAACAGGGCGGCAGCGCCGAGGACATCCACTACATCGAGTCGCGACTGGAAGACTACCGGGATCG
>JBKHWB010000035.1:0-20867 GCA_046566745.1 Gammaproteobacteria bacterium | reverse complement strand
GTTCGTGCAGACCGGCAATGCCCAGGCCGGCATCATCGCCCTGGCCCTGGCGCGCAATCCGGCGTTGGCCCGCCAGGGCAGCTACTGGCTGATTCCGGATACCTTGCACCCGCCGCTCGAGCAAGGCTTCATCATCACAAAACGCGCAGAAGGCAATGCCTTGGCCCGGCGCTTTGCTGACTACATGAGCAGCCCGGTGGCGCGTACCATCATGACCGGCTATGGCTTTGTGCTACCGGGCGATGCCGTTGCAGAATAACGTGATGCCGTTAAGTGGCCAGCGTGACGGCATCAGGGCCATCGTGCCGGATGGCGTGCAGAAGAATCCAAAGGGACGACATGCTGACTGAAAGTGATTGGCAAGCCTTGTGGCTGACCGCACGCCTGGCGGGAATGGTCACCCTGATCCTGCTGCTGATCGGCACGCCCATCGCCTGGTGGCTGTCGCGTACCCGGTCGTGGTGGAAAGGACCGGTGGGTGCCGTGGTAGCACTGCCGCTGGTACTGCCGCCCTCGGTCATGGGTTTCTACCTGTTGCTGGCCATGGGCCCCGGTGGCCCGGTCGGGCAACTGACACAGGCGCTGGGAGTATCTCCCTTGCCCTTCACTTTCTGGGGGCTCGTGGTGGCCTCGGTGTTTTATTCACTGCCCTTCATGGTGCAACCACTGCAGACCGCCTTCGATGCCATCGGGCAACGCCCGCTGGAGGTAGCAGCTACCTTGCGGGCATCACCGGTTGATGCCTTCTTCACGGTTGCCGTGCCCATGGCTGCCCCGGGCTTCCTGACGGCCAGCATCCTCACGTTTGCGCATACCGTGGGCGAGTTCGGCGTGGTGCTGATGATCGGCGGCAACTTGCCTGGCGTTACCCGCGTGGCCTCGGTACAAATCTATGACCATGTGGAAGCGCTGGAATACCTGGAGGCCCATCGGCTCTCGGCCGTGATGCTGGTGTTCTCCTTCCTGGTGTTGCTGGTGTTGTATTCCTGGCGCCGTGGCCCGAAGGCAGGGGCATGACATGAGTGACATCAGGGCATGCTTCCGACTGGCTTGGCAGGGATTCTCGATGAATGTGGATCTCGCGCTACCGGGTCACGGCGTCACCGCAATCTTTGGCCCTTCCGGTTCCGGCAAGACCACCCTGCTGCGTTGCATTGCCGGACTGGAGCGCGCCGCTGAGGGCGAGCTGATGTTCCAGGGTGAGGTCTGGCAGGACTCTCGCCACTGGCTGCCGGTCCACCGCCGCCCGATCGGCTACGTCTTCCAGGAAGCCAGCCTCTTTCCGCACCTGAGCGTACTCGGCAACCTGCGCTATGGCATGACGCGCAGCCACGAGACACCGCAGATCAGCATTGATCATGCTATCGACCTGCTGGGCATTGCGCCCCTGCTCGACCGCAAGCCGGACCGGCTTTCCGGGGGCGAGCGCCAACGCGTGGGCATTGCCCGTGCCTTGGCCGTCAGCCCGCGCCTGCTGCTGCTGGATGAGCCGCTGGCGTCGCTGGATCTCCCGCGCAAGCAGGAAATCCTGCCCTACCTTGAGCGCCTGCACGAAACCCTGGATATCCCCGTCCTGTACGTCAGCCATGCGCCGGACGAGGTCGCTCGCCTGGCTGACTATCTGGTGGCACTGGACAATGGCCGGGTGCAGGCCAGCGGTCCGCTGGCCGAAACCCTCACCCGGCTCGACCTGCCCATCCGGCTGGGAGAAGACGCGGGTGCCATCCTCGACGGCGTAGTCGGTGAAGTGGATGCGACATGGCACCTGGTGCGCGTCGACTTCGCCGGGGGCAGCCTGTGGACAAGGGATCAGGGACTGGCGGTGGGTCGACGTGTACGCATCCGCGTGCTCGCCCGTGACGTGAGCCTGGCGGCAGACCCCGGCACCAGCAGCATCCAGAATGTCCTGCAGGGCGAAGTGGATGCCGTGAGTGACGATGACCACCCTGGACTGGTACTGGTGCGCATGCGCGTCGGCCCTTCCCTTGTGCTCGCCCGACTCACCCGACGCGCGGCGGCCGCGCTGGACGTTGCGCCAGGACGGCAATTGTGGCTTCAGGTGAAGTCGGTCGCCCTGATGGGGTGAACGCCCCGGCTGTGCGCTAACCTCCCAGCCATTGGAGGCGGTGCAAAAACAACTTGCCGGTCACAGCGGGATCGTCAGCGGCAGCGCCTTGGCCGCGCCGGCAAACAGCACCAGAAATCCGCCCACCTCACCCGCAATCAGCGCCCACATGAAGCCCTGGATCATGAAACCGGGCAGCGTGGCCGAACCCAAACGGTGCGGACGCTGCAACTGGTTATTGGTATCGCCCAGTGCGCCGTGAACGATATAGGTGACAATCGCCGCGCCAAAAAACACGACCTGCGCCAGCGTCGCCCAGAAATTTACGGCATCCGACCACACGCTCAGGTAGGCAAATACCGCCAGCAGCAGGGCCGCAAACGCATACATGAGCGACGTGCGGTGGGCGATGTCCACGTAGTACGGCGCCCTCGCCTGCGGGCTGTTCATGATGGCGAGATATTTCCAGACGCCGGTGAGCAGGCCGGAAAGGAAAAAGACACCGGCAGACAGAATGGCGAGAACGACAGCGGGCTTGTCCAAAAGGGTTTTCCTTCTTGTCAGGGGGAGGATTTGAGTGCCATTTCCAGCACCATGTCAGCAAGCTGGTCCAGCGACACGGGACCGCTCTGGCGGTACCAGGTCACCGTCCACGAAATGGCCCCGCCAATCAGGCGGCGCCAGACAAACGGATCATGATTGATCAGGCCCTGCGCGCGGGCCGCGGCCAGCACGTCCAGCCACAGGTTCTCGTAGCGGGCGCGCATCTTCAGGAAACGCTCCTGGTTTTCGGCTGACAGTGCGCCCCACTCATACACCAGCACCGCCATGGCATCGCCGGTGTCGCCGTTGATCGACTCCAGCTCGGCCCGGATCAGCCCTCGCAACTGCCCGCGCGGCGTGTTGCCCGCCTCGACCGCCTCGACCATGCGCGCCGTATTGAAGGTAATGGCCTCCTCCATGACGGCACAGAGGATGTCTTCCTTCGTCTTGAAATGGTGGAAAAGGCTACCAGACTGGATACCCACCACCCGTGCCAGGTCGCGCACGGTGGTGCGTTCGAAGCCCTGGGTGCGGAACAGGTGGGCCGCAGCGCGCAGCACGCGGCCGCGGGGGCTGTCATCCAGCCCACCCATATGGGGAATGTTGTCCAGGGACTGCAAGGTGGTTGCCGGTTCCATAAAACCCTCTCAAGGCGGCGCATTCTAGCAGCCGCAAGGCCCTCCGGGACGTCCCGGGGGCAGTCATGCAGAACGCCGGATGCCCGCCGTTGCGGTCTCCCGGAGTGGCCCCGGATGACCGGAAATCGGACAAACCAAGCGCTTGCTTTGTTTTGGTCTGCCGCTTATCGTAGCCCTCGTTCATCCACAACGCCAGAGCTGTTTCCCATGGACCGCACTCTTCGCATTGGCTGTGCCTCCGGCTTCTGGGGCGACACGAATACCGCCGCCTTCCAGCTGGTGAAAATGGCCGAGATCGACTACCTCGTTTTCGACTATCTCGCCGAAATCACCATGTCCATCATGGCCGGTGCCCGCCTCAAGGACCCGAATGCCGGCTACGCCACCGACTTCGTCACCCGCGTGATGGGGCCGCTGATCAAGGACATCGCTGCCAAGAACATCAAGGTCATCAGCAATGCCGGCGGCGTGAATCCGCTGGCCTGCCGTGATGCCCTCAACAAGCTGATTGCCGACGCCGGCCTCAACCTGAAAGTGGCCGTGGTGCTGGGTGATGACCTCGCAACGCGCCAGCAGGAATTCCGCGATACCGGCATGAAGGAAATGTTCAGCGGAGCCGACATGCCCGGAATGCTGGCCAGCATGAATGCCTATCTGGGCGCGACGCCGATCCGAGACGCGCTGGCCGCCGGGGCGGACATCGTGATCACCGGTCGTGTCGTGGACTCGGCCGTGGTGGTCGGTCCCCTCATGCACGAGTTCGGCTGGGCCGCCGACGACTTTGACAAGCTGGCCCAGGCCTCGCTGGCCGGCCACATCATCGAATGCGGCGCCCAATGCACCGGCGGCAACTTCACCGACTGGGAGACCGTGCCCGGCTACGAGAACATGGGCTTTCCCATTGTTGAAGTGAGTGCCGATGGCAGCTTTGTTGTCACCAAGCCGGCGGGTACCGGCGGCCTGGTCTCTCCCGCCACGGTCGGCGAGCAGATCGTCTATGAAATCGGCGACCCGCAGTCGTATCTGCTGCCGGATGTCACGGCCGACTTCTCGCACGTCACGCTGGAACAGGTCGGCGAGAACCGTGTGCAGGTAACCGGCGCCAAAGGCCGGGCCCCGACCGACTCCTACAAGGTCAGCGCCACCTACCCGGACGGCTTCCGTGTCACCGTGAGCTTCATGATCGGCGGCATCGATGCCAAGAAAAAAGCACGGCGCGTGTCCGATGCCATCCTGACCAAATGCGAACGCGTGCTGATGATGCGTGGCGCGCCGCCCTTCACCGGCAAGAGCGTCGAGATCCTGGGTACGGAAGCCACATATGGGCCCCGAGCCCGCCATCAGGATTCGCGTGAAGTCGTGGTGAAAATGGCGGTGACACATCCGGTCAAGGAAGCCTGCCTGTTCTTTGCCTCGGAAATTGCCCAGGCCGCGACCGGCATGGCTCCCGGCATCACCGGCATTGTCGGTGGTCGCCCGAAAGCCTCGCCCGTGGTCAAGCTCTTCTCCTGCCTGGTGAAGAAAGACAATGTGCCGGTCGAAATCGACCTCGACGGCCAACGTACCACCTGCGTGATTCCTTCCCGCTTCAGTGGCGCCGTTGCGCCGATGCCGTCAGGCGAAGTCGCCACGCCGCTGGGTAACGAAACCGAGGTACCGCTGATCCGTCTGGCGTGGGCCCGCAGCGGCGACAAGGGCAACCATTCGAACATCGGGGTGATTGCCCGCAAGGCCGAGTACCTGCCGTGGATTCGCGCTGCACTTTCCGAGCAGTCTGTAGCGGCCTATATGGCACATGTGCTTGATCCCGACACCGGCCGCGTACAGCGCTATGAGCTGCCGGGATTGCATGCCATCAACCTGCTGCTGGAAAACGCGCTTGGCGGCGGCGGCATTGCCAGCCTGCGCATTGATCCGCAGGGCAAGGCCTTTGCACAGCAACTTCTTGAAATGCCGGTCAGGATTCCGGCTCACCTGCTGACTTAAACACGGAACGCTTTCATGACATACCAATCCGTTTTCAACCCTGACGTCTTTGCCGGCAAAGTCGTCATCGTGACCGGCGGCGGCTCCGGCATCGGTCGCTGCACGGCACACGAACTGGCCGCACTGGGCGCCCAGGTCGTCATTACCGGGCGCAAGCAGGAAAAGCTGGATGGCGTGGTAGAGGAAATCACCCACGATGGCGGAAAGGTGCGCGCACTGGTCTGCGACATCCGCAACGAAGAACAGGTCAAGGAAACGATTGCCACCGTCATCCGCGAATTCGGCCGGATCGATGGCTTGGTCAACAATGCCGGCGGCCAGTTCCCTGCCCCGCTGTCGATGATTTCCGGCAATGGCTTTGAAGCCGTGGTGCGCAACAACCTGCAGGGCACCTTCCTGATGATGCGCGAAGCGTATAACCAGTGGATGGCCGATCACGGTGGCAGCATCGTGAACATGACGGCTGACATGTGGGGCGGCATGCCCGGCATGGGCCACTCCGGCGCCGCGCGTGCCGGCGTCGACAACCTCACCAAGACCGCGGCCGTGGAGTGGGCCCAGTCCGGCGTGCGCGTGAATGCCGTGGCCCCCGGCTGGATCATGTCGTCCGGCATGGACACCTACCAGGGGGCCTTCCGCGCCCTCATTCCGAAGTTGGCCGACAAGGTGCCGCTGAAGCGCATGGGCACGGAATCCGAAGTGTCCGGGGTGACCTGCTTCCTGTTGTCGCCTGCCGCGGCGTTTGTCTCCGGCATGACCATCCGTATCGACGGCGCGGCCTCGCTCGGCACGCGCCTGTACGACCTGGCACCGGCCAGGAACAACGAACCCTACAACGGCTTCCACCGCGCTTTCATTCCGGACGTGCTGAAGGAAAACGATTAATGGCCATCATCGAATCCACCATTGACCGCAACAGCGCCGAGTTCCAGGCCAACCGCGAGGCACTGGAAAAAACCGTTGCGGAAATGCGCGGCATCCAGCAGAAAGTCGTCGACAAGTCGTACGAGGCCAAGCCCAAGTACGACAAGCGCGGTCAGGTGCTGCCGCACGAGCGCGTGCAGTTGCTGCTCGATCCGGGCTCGCCGTTTGTTGAGCTGTGCGGCCTGGCCGGCTACCAGATGCACGACGACAAGGATGGCTCCGATGCCGGCGGCGGCATCATCGCCGGCATCGGCTTCGTCAACGGCGTGCGCTGTCTGGTCACGGCCAGCAACAGCGCCATCAAGGGCGGCACCATCTCGCCGGCGGGCCTGCAGAAAACGCTGCGCCTGCAACAGGTAGCGCTGGAGAACAAGCTGCCCATCGTCACCCTCAGTGAGTCCGGTGGCGCCAACCTGAACTACGCCGGCGAAATCTTTGTCGAAGGTGCCCGCACGTTTGCCAACCAGGCCCGCCTGTCGGCGGCCGGCATTCCCCTGCTCTCGGTCGTGCACGGCAATGCTACGGCTGGTGGCGCCTACCAGCCGGGCCTCTCCGATTATGTGGTCGTAGTGCGCAAGCGCACGCAGATGTTCCTGGCCGGCCCTCCCCTGCTGTTTGCCGCCACGGGCGAAGTGGCGACAGAAGAGCAGTTGGGCGGCGCCGAAATGCATGCCCAGGTCGCCGGCACCGCGGAGTATCTGGCGGAAAACGATGCCGACGGCATCCGCATGATTCGCGACGTGGTGGGCTTGCTGAACTGGAAGGAAACCACGCCCGATGTCGTGCGCGAGCACGAGGAGCCGCTCTATCCGGCAGACGACCTGCTGGGGCTGGTGCCGGCCGATCCGAAAAAGCCCTTCGACATGAAGGAAATCATCGCCCGTCTGGTCGATGCCTCTGACTTCCTCGAATTCAAGAACGAATACGACAGCCAGACCGTGTGTGGCTGGGCCCGTATCGGCGGTTTCCCGATCGGCATCATTACCAACAACGGTCCGATCACGCCGCAAGGCGCCGCCAAGGCCTCGCAGTTCATCCAGCTCTGCGACCAGACGCAGCGCCCCTTGCTGTTCCTGCACAACACCACCGGCTTCATGGTGGGTACGGATTCCGAGCAGAACGGCGTGATCAAGCACGGCTCCAAGATGATACAGGCCGTCGCCAACTGCCGCGTCCCCAAGATCTCGCTGGTGGTGGGCGGCTCGTACGGGGCCGGCAACTACGCCATGTGCGGTCGTGGCCTTGACCCACGCTTCATCTTCGCCTGGCCCAACTCCCGCACCGCGGTCATGGGTGGCGCCCAGGCGGGCAAGGTACTGCGCATCGTGACCGAGCAAAAACAGAAGAAGGCCGGCATCGAGGTCAACCCGCAAATGCTCGACTTCATCGAGCAAAGCACGGCAGTCAAACTGGATGCCCAGTCCACCGCCCTATTCAACACGGCGCATTTGTTCGATGACGGTCTTATTGACCCGCGTGATAGCCGTCGTTTACTCGTGTTCCTGCTGCAAACCATCAACGAAGGCGACCAGCGTCAATTGAACCCCAACAGTTTTGGTGTGGCGCGATTCTAACGGCCAGTTACCCACCAGAACCCCTTACGGAGAAGCACCATGAAGTTTACGCAAGAACACGAAGAACTCCGCCGCACGGCACGCGCCTTTGTCGAAAAGGAAATCAATCCGAACGTGAAGGAGTGGGAGGAGAACGGCCCTTTCCCCGCCCACGAACTGTTCAAGAAGATGGGCGACCTGGGCCTGCTCGGCATCTGCAAGCCGGTCGAGTACGGTGGCATGGGCCTGGATTATTCCTACAACCTGGTGGTTGCCGACGAAATCGGTCGCGCCCACTGTGGCGGTGTACCACTGGCCATTGGCGTCCAAACCGACATGGCCACCCCCGCCCTTGCCCGCTTCGGATCCGAAGAGCTCAAGCGTGAGTTCCTCGCGCCGGCCATTGCCGGTGACTACGTGGCGGCCATTGCCGTGTCCGAACCGCATGCGGGATCCGACGTTGCCGCCATCAAGACCACTGCAAAGAAGGACGGCGACGACTACATCATCAACGGCACCAAGATGTGGATCACCAACTCCACCCAGGCCGATTTCTTCTGTCTGCTCGCGAACACCTCGGACGACAAGCCGCACTTCAACAAGTCGCTGATCGTGGTGCCGGCCAAGACCCCGGGCATCACCTTCTCCGAAAAACTGGACAAGCTCGGCATGCGCTCCTCCGATACCGCCCAGGTGTTCTTCGACAACGTGCGCGTGCCGCAGCGCAACCGCATCGGTGCCGAAGGCATGGGCTTCATGATGCAGATGATGCAGTTCCAGGAAGAGCGCCTGTGGGGTGCCGCCAATGCCTTGGGCGGCCTGCAGCTGTGTGTTGACCAGACCATCGAGTATTGCCGCCAGCGCACCACCTTCGGCCAGCCGCTCATCGATAACCAGGTCGTGCATTTCCGCATGGCCGAACTGCAAACCGAGATCGAATGCCTGCGCGCCCTGGTCTACCAGGCCACCGAAGCGCACATCGCCGGAGAAGACGTCACCAAGCTCGCCTCCATGGCCAAACTCAAGGCCGGCCGCCTGATTCGTGAAGTGTCCGATTCCTGCCTGCAGTACTGGGGCGGCATGGGCTTCATGTGGGACAACCCCGCCGGCCAACTCTATCGTGATGGCCGCCTCGCCTCCATCGGCGGGGGTGCCGACGAAATCATGCTGGGCATCATCTGCAAGCTGATGAACATCCTGCCCGGCAAGAAGAAAAAGGCGGAGTAAGCCATGAGCCTGCCCGTCACTGACACCCTGCAGTTGCGTGAAGACGGCTTTGTCCTGCACGTCACGCTAAACCGCCCGGAATCACGCAATGCCATGAGCCTGCAGATGACGCAGGAATTGCGCGCCGTTTTTTCCGCCATCGAGACCAGCGAACACATCCGTGTGGTCGTGCTGCGTGGCGCCAACGGCCATTTCTGTGCCGGTGGCGACATCAAGGACATGGCAGGCGCACGCATGCGGGCCGCCGAGAGCGGTAATGACGAAGCCTACGCCGAACTGAACCGTGCCTTCGGTCACATGATCACGCAGGTCGATCACGCGCCGCAGGTGGTCGTGGCGCTGCTGGAAGGCGCCGTGCTCGGTGGTGGTTTTGGTCTGGCCTGCGTGTCGGATATCGCCATTGCCGTCGAGACGGCGCAATTCGGCCTGCCGGAAACCGGCCTCGGCGTGATTCCCGCGCAAATCGCCCCGTTTGTGGTACAGCGCATCGGCATGACACAGGCCCGTCGCCTGGCCCTGCTCGGTGCGCGCTTCAACGGCAGCGAAGCGGCCCGTCTCGGCATCGTGCATGAGGTGGTTGCGGACGCTGCCGCACTGGAGGCCGCATTGGCCCAGACGCTGTCGCAGGTGAAGAAATGCGCACCAAACGCCAACCGTGTCACCAAGGCCCTCTTGCACCGTGTCGGCCACGAACCGCTGGAGTCGCTGCTGGACGATGCGGCCCGGCAATTTGCCCGCGCAGTGGCCAGCCCCGAGGGGGCCGAAGGCACCATGGCGTTTGTACAGAAACGTCCGGCCAAATGGGCCGAGTGAGCCGCAGCACAACCTTGTCTGCCGAATGATCAGGAATTGATGAAATGGCATTTACCAAAGTTCTGGTAGCAAACCGCGGGGAAATCGCCTGCCGCGTCATGCGTACCGCCCGCGCACTCGGCTACCGCACCGTCGCCGTTTATTCCGAAGCCGACGCCCATGCCCTGCACGTGCAGGAAGCCGACGAAGCCGTCTGCATCGGCCCGGCCAAGGTGTCGGACTCCTACCTCCGTGTCGATGCCATTCTCGACGCCTGCAAAAAGACGGGGGCGGATGCCGTGCACCCCGGCTACGGCTTTCTCTCCGAGAACGAGCAGTTTGCCCAGGCCTGTATCGACCACGGCATCACCTTCATCGGCCCGAGCCCGGAGGCCATCGAGCTGATGGGCAGCAAGCGCATTTCCAAGGTGCGCATGATCGAAGCCGGCGTACCCTGCGTCCCCGGCTATGAAGGCGCGGATCAGGCCGACGCCACCTTTGTCAGCCATGCCGCGCGCATCGGCTTTCCGGTCATGGTAAAAGCCTCGGCCGGCGGTGGTGGCCGTGGCATGCGCTTGGTGAACACGGCCGAAGAATTGCCGGCGGCACTGGCAACGGCGCGCTCTGAAGCCCAGAACGCCTTCGGCTCCGGCGAGCTGATCCTGGAAAAGGCCGTGATCGCGCCGCGCCATGTTGAAATCCAGATTTTCGGCGACACGCTCGGCAATTGTGTCCACCTCGGCGAACGTGACTGCTCCATCCAGCGTCGCCACCAGAAAGTGGTGGAAGAATCCCCCTGCCCCGTGATGACGCCGGAACTGCGCCGCCAGATGGGCGAGGCCGCCGTGGCCGCTGCCAAAAGCGTGAATTACGTGGGTGCCGGCACCGTCGAGTTCCTGCTCGACAAGGACAATCACTTCTACTTTCTGGAAATGAACACTCGCCTGCAGGTGGAGCACCCCGTCACCGAGCTTGTCACCGGTCAGGATCTGGTCGAATGGCAATTGCGTGTGGCCAACGGTGAGCCGCTCCCCCTGCAGCAGCATGAAATCACGCTCACCGGAGCCGCCATCGAAGTGCGCCTGTATGCCGAAGATCCCGGCGCGAATTTCCTGCCGCAAACGGGCAAGGTGTTGCGCTGGCAGCCCGCTGGCCTGCCCGGCGTGCGCATCGACCACGGCATGCGCGAAGCCGGCGAAGTCAGCCCGCATTACGATCCCATGGTGGCCAAGGTCATCGCCTACGGCAAAACCCGTACCGATGCCGCCCGCCTGCTCGCGCGTGCACTGGACGACACCGTCCTGCTCGGCGTGAACCACAACAAGCGCTTCCTGGCCAACCTGCTGCGCCATCCGGTATTTGTCAGCGGCGATACCTCCACCGCCTTCATCGAACAACACTTCAGCAACGACAGCAGCCTGAAGCCGGCCGTGGCCGACAACGAGGCGCTGCTTGTGGCCGCCGCCCTCTTCCTGCATGACCTGCCCGGCCATTTCCACACCGGCCTGCCTGGTGCCACACCGCTGATCGTGCAGTGCGGTGAGAGCAATATCATGCTGCGCCTGGCCGTCAACAACGGAACGCTTACGGCCGATATCAACGGCACGCAAGCCGCCCTCACCGTGCTGGCGGAAAAGGACGCCGAACTGGTCTACGAAATGGACGGCGTGCGCCGCCGCATGGCCTTTGCCCGGGATGGCCACAACCTGTTCCTCGATACCGCCAACGGCAACCTGCATCTCGTCGACGTGACCCAGGCCCCGCCAGCTACCGCCGACGGTGAAGGCGACGGTCAGCTGCGTGCGCCCATGGACGGTGCCGTGGTCGACGTTCTGGTATCGGAAGGTGCAGCGGTCAAGAAAGGACAGACCCTCATCATCATGGAAGCCATGAAGATCGAACATCAGCTCAAGGCCAACCGTGACGGCGTGGTGAAGACCCTCAGCACCAGTGCAAAACAGCAATTGAAAAAGCGCCAGCTCCTGCTGGTGATCGAATAATCCACACACGGAACCAGGAGTCCCGCATGAGCAGTCTCAAGGGCAAAACCCTCTTCATCACCGGCGGTAGCCGCGGCATTGGCCGGGCCATCGCCCTGCGCGCCGCCCGTGACGGGGCCAACGTGGTCATCGCCGCCAAGTCGGCCGAACCCCACGCCAAGCTGCCCGGCACCATCTACTCGGTGGCAGAGGAAATCGAGGCCGCTGGCGGACGTGCCCTGCCCCTCCAGGTGGACGTACGTGAGGAAGACCAGGTCCGTGCGGCCATGGCCAAGGCTGCCGAGCACTTCGGCGGGATCGACATGCTGGTCAACAATGCCGGTGCCATCAACCTGATGGGCGTCGAACACACGCCTTTGAAGAAGTACGACCTCATCCAGGGCGTCAACCATCGCGCCACCTTCCTGTGCGCCCAGGCCGCGCTGCCTTACCTCAAGCAGTCCACGCAGGGCCACATCCTGAGCCTGTCGCCCCCCGTGAACATGGCGCCGCACTGGCTCAAGCCGTTCTCGCCCTACACGGTGTCCAAGTACGGCATGACCATCCTGACGCTGGGCATGGCCGAGGAATTCCGTGACTACGGCATTTCCTGCAACACCCTGTGGCCAGCGACCTACATCGCCACCGCCGCCGTCGAAGTGAACCTCGGGGGGGATGGCGCCGTCCAGGTCAGCCGCAAGCCCGAGATCATGGCCGACGCCGCCCATGCCATCCTGAGCACTGCCCGCGGCGAGCTGACAGGGCAGAGCCTGCTGGACGAACAGGCCCTGGCCCGCGTCGGCATTACCGACCTGCGGCCCTACAGTTGCATCCCCGGCAACGAGGACAAGCTGCAACGCGACTTCTTCCTCGACTGACACCTGTCAATCCGGGCCAAAAGTCCGGTCACCGTGGCATTCAGGACTGTCAATGTCTTGATGCCACGGCGGTGGGAAGGTACCTTAGGCCCACTTTTGCGACCGGTTCGTCACATTCCGGCCATTCTCCCTGAACATACAGCCAGCGGAGCCCGTGACTTGCAGTACGGGCCACCGAGGACACACAAAAACATGAGCCATCAAGACCTCATCACGCCTGTCACCTTTGCCCGCAAGCTTGCCGCCATCACGCCGAAGCTCCCCAAGATGCTCGTCGGCCTCAAGATGGCCTCCAACACCGATGCGACGGTTCCCGTCGGCCTCGGCTGGTGCGTGGAAAAGGCCACCCGTGAGAATCCCCATGGCACGGCCATCCTCTACAAGGAAACCCGCCTCACTTACACGCAGTTCAATCAGTGGGCCAACCGCATCGCCCATTACTTCCTGTCCAAGGGACTGCAGAAGGGTGACGTGGTCGCGGTATACCTGGAAAACCGTCCGGAGCTGCTCGCCATCGCGACCGGCCTCGGCAAAATCGGCGTGATTTCTGCGCTGGTGAATACTTCGCAAATCGGCAAGGTGCTGACGCACAGCGTCAATCTCGTGAAGCCCAAAATGGCCATCATCGGCGACGAACTGGTCGGCAACTTCAATGATGTGCTGGCCGATCTCGAGCTCGACAGTGACAAGCTGTACTGGCTGGCCGATGACGACACCCTTAAGAACCCAGGCACGGAACCTTCCGGCTACCGCAACCTGGCCAGCGAGATCTCCGCGCAGCCCACCTATAACCCCGCGACGACCAACCAGGTCTATCGCAACGATGGCCTGTTCTACATCTATACGTCCGGCACCACCGGCATGCCCAAGGCCGCCATTTTCTCGCACGGTCGCTGGATGAAAGCCTACGGTGCCTTCGGCTATACCATGCAGATGGGCAAGACCGACGTCATCTACGTCACCCTGCCCTTCTATCACGCCACCGCCATGTGCGTGTGCTGGGGCTCGGCACTGGCCGGAGCGGCGGGCATCGCCATGCGTCGAAAGTTCTCGGCTCGCGAGTTCTGGGATGACTGCCGCAAGTACCGTGCCACCGCCATCGGCTATGTGGGCGAACTTTGCCGCTACCTGAACGAGGTACCGGCAAAGCCCAGCGATCGCGACCACATGGTGCGCAAGATCATCGGCAACGGCCTGCGTCCCGGCATCTGGATGCCCTTCAAGACACGTTTTGGCATCGAGCAGGTGCTGGAACTGTACGCGTCCTCCGAAGGTAACGTCGGCTTCTCGAACATCTTCAATTTCGACAACACTGTCGGCTTCTGTCCGCTGCCTTACGCCATTGTCCAGTATGACAAGGAAAACGAGCAGCCGGTTCGCGGCAAAGACGGCTTCATGAAAAAGGTAAAGAAAGGCGAAGCCGGGCTGATGATCGCCGAAATCACCGACAAGACCCCGTTCGACGGCTATACCGATCCCGCCAAGAACGAAGCCTGCATCCTGCGCGACGTATTCGTGAAGGGTGACCGCTACTTCAACACCGGGGACCTGCTGCGCGACATCGGCTTCCGTCACGCGCAGTTCGTGGACCGCACGGGTGACACCTTCCGCTGGAAGGGTGAAAACGTCTCCACCACCGAAGTCGAAAACATCATGACGGGACACCCGACCCTCCAGGATGCGGTGGTGTATGGCGTTGAAATTCCCAACACCAACGGTCGAGCCGGCATGGCTGCCATCACCCCGCACGAAGGCCACTCCATGGACGAGCTGGACCTGCCGGGACTGTATGCCCTGCTCAAGCGAGAACTGCCGGCCTACGCCATCCCCGTGTTCCTGCGTGAACAGAAAGTGGTGGAAACCACTGGCACCTTCAAGTACCAGAAGAACACGCTGAAGAAGGAAGGCTTCGACCCGGCGCAGGTCAAGGGCGATCCGATCTACGTGGTGCTGCCAGGTACCACGGAATACGTACTGCTCACAGCCGAGATTTTCGACAACATCCAGCAGGGCAAGTATCGCTTCTGATTCGCGCTCCCGTGCTGCAACAAAAAAGCCGGCAAATGCCGGCTTTTTTGTGCTCTCTGTTCCTTGGTCCAACGCCCTGCCGCGTAACGAAGGCCCTTCAACTCGGGATGGGAAGATTAGACCGCAAAGCAAGCTCATCAGCAGGCACAGGCACCGGTCGCATCTCCCGGTCGTGCTGCCGGCTGGAGTCGGGTTTCAACAACTCGGCAGCCAGCCCGGCAAAGCGCGTCTGGAAAGCGGCCAACGTCCACTGCCCGAAAATCGTGTGGCCTCCTTCGTAGGCTTGCTCCTGGTATTCCTCGTTCGTCGTGACATAACCCATGTAGTCATTGCAGTACGTGCAGATCAGCACATGGCGAATGCCTCGCCCCTGCAAGCGCTCAGCCACCGTCTGACGCACACGCTGTCCCGCCGTGGTGGTGAACTCTCCCGGGCAACACACGATTGCCACCTGACCGATGATGACAATCTGTAACGGCAGCACTGTGGGCACCATCGCACTCTTTCGAATCGCACCACGACGGGCCTGTCGCTTCATCTCCCCCACTGTAGGGTCAACGAAGTCCGGCAACATGATCTTGTCTAGCGGCTGACCCAGCACCTGCTTGCGCCCTGCCTCCATCAGGATGGCCTTGGGACCCTGCGCGGCATAAAGACGACGGTAATAGGCCTGGTCTTCCGCGGACATGCTGTCGATCCGCTTCAGGCGACGCCCCTTGACCACGCCGGCCATCACCTTCGAGATCATTGCAATCGGCTTCGGCATGCCGGGACCGTCAACAGGGGTTCCGGCAAAAAACGCCACCCCATGACAAGGCTCACTGGTCCATGCCTCCGTCTCACCATTCGCAAAAGCAGGATCGGCCTTGATAGTGGTGAAATCGACATAGCTGAAAATGGCGTCAATATCACCGTGTATATTCTCTTCGTTACGTGCCATGAGCAGCGACAACGCCCGTTCGCTCTGGTAGCGACCATTGCGCTCGGCATAAACATACTCGGCATCACCCTTGATCTTCTTGCGCCGGACAATATCGCCAGGACCGTGATAGTAGGGAGACACATCGCCCGCTGTCGCCTGGGCAAAAATGGCCACGGCACCTTCAGCACCCGACTCCTTCAAGCGCTGCTCGGCATGAAGGGCGGCATAGCCCTTGTTGTCACCGTCATGCTTGAGCAGCGAGTTACCCACACAGGTCGCATGCACACCGAATAGAGAAAGCAGCGACTGCAGTTCACCATGACGACGCAGACTGAGCAGCTTCATACCGCGATCCAGCGCCAGGTGTGTTTCCGTCTCCGTACGCGGAACGACATCCGGGTTGCGGTTATAGGCCTTCAAGGACCGGTTCCAGGCAACAGGAACCGCGTCCTCAAAGGTGCCTTGCGCCAGGCCCAGTTCCGTTGGCCCGGCGGAACGCCAGGCCTGCAGAATGGCTCCCACGGCTGCCTCCACAATCCGCTCAACATGCTCCGGCACAAAGCCCGGCGTCACGATGCTGTACATGACGTCGTGGGTACACCCGCCAGGCCCGGAATGGGTATGCGTGCACGTCAGCACCAGTGACGCCTCGCCAAAGGCATCCCCCATGTGCTCGCGCAATTGCGCCACAATTCCGGTACGCATGGCATGAGTGACATAGCCCAGATCCAGACAGCAGAAAATCAGGTTATGGCCTTTGGCATCCTGCACATACAGCGCACGCGCATGCAGCGGACTCTGCACGCCATAAGCCCGGTGATGCCACATCCCGAAACCATGCATGGCATAACCCTTTGGAACGATCGCGATTTCCTGCCTGCCCCAGCCTGCCTGATACACAGCACCACCTCATGGTCACAAATGATTGTTCCTGACTGCACGCGCAAGCCATGCAGGCAGATGAGTAAAAGGTATCGCAAAAAGACGGGAAACGATTTGACCGCACGGCATCCAAAGACACCTCTTCAGCTCAGCATACTCAGGATCACAGCCTGTCCTTATACGTCGTCCTGCAGCTGCCTGACACCCGATGGTGGCATTTCCATGCCGACCAGCGTGCCAGGATTGATTACCAGGCCCGCACCCGCGCTGATGCGTTGCAACAACCAGGAAAAGTCGATCAGCAGGCCATGGGAAAAAGCCGGAAACTGGCTTGTCATCGCAATGGCCCGCTCAGGAGCGGTGAAGATGGCCAATACCGGAAATCCCTTATGACTGTTCAACACCAACGGCGACGTTGACTCGTTCCAGTCGCCATCACGCCCGGGATCCGTGTCCAGCAACACAAACACCTGCGCTGCCAGCAGCGCATCCAGGAATGCCGCTACCGGCGCATTACCGGAGCGGACCGACCGGAACACCGACTCCAGTTCGTTCAATGGCAAGAAATTCACATCACTCACGTCTTTCACCCTGCAACATCAAGTGGGGGCAAGCCTGTCTCGTGCCCGCAGCGCTGCCTCAAAGGCCTCCGCCGCCCACGCCTGCATTTCGTCGCTTTCATCAAACACGTCGTCCGGCGCCTCGTAGTAGCGGATGGCGACCGTCTTGCCCCGGGACTGGTAACTGAACGGCGAAAGGCCCCTGTCCTCGAACGCGCGACGGTTCACGTCATCCGCCTTGAAGTACAACCTGCCACCAATGATGATCGCGAACATCAAGCCATCGCGATAAAGCCCGTAACCACCAAACATGCGACGCGTCCGCAGGGCTCGGCCTCCGCCCATTTGCCCGACCACAAAACGGACAAACTCGCCCTGGCCTTGATCGCCCGCATGTGTCACGGCATGCCCCTCACAGGCCTCATTGAAAGGACAGCATGCCCTGCTGCGCCAACTGCCGAAACCCTTCCTGCACGCTGCGCAACAGTGACTCGTCCGCGCCAGCCTGTCCCAGCTGCTGCAGAATACCGTCAACAGAACCCGATCCCTTCACATGCCGCAGCAACGAGGCAAACCCTTCCGGCAATTCCACCGTACGATGTTCCGTCACCGGCTCACAGCGTGACGGTTGTGCCCCAACGGCACGTGCCACCAGGACGCGTGGATCATGCTGATGCAATACCCGCTGACGGTCTGCGACCGACAATGGCTGTCGACTCAACTGCCGCCACAGGCTGGCACCGGTAGCGGCACACAATCCGGCCTTCAATACGGCATGCGACGACGGAATGACGGCTGCACTCACGAAGGGTGCCATGGCCACCGGCCGCTGCAGCCAATCCACGGGCACATCAGCCCCACACGGCACGGACTTTCCACTCAGCAGTTCCTGCTTCAGCGCTGCGGATGTCCAGGCCATACCGATCTCCGCATCCAGAATGCTGATGACCAGAGCCCGCTCACGCGCCGACACAAACGACTTTTCCTGCACCTGCCCTTTCAGACGCGAGCCGAATGTAACCAACCGCTGCAGCGGCGCAGCCCGCATGGTCTGCACATCCACCAGTTGCCGCAGTAACTCGATCCCCTGCGTCAAAGACGACACCAGACTGAAGGACAAGGGATAACTGCGACAGAACTGCGACAGGATAAAGCCGGCACGCATGGTCGCGTCCAGCGTTAGTGCCCCGGGGCGAATGGCTGCAAAATCGCGGAGCTCATCATCACTCAGGTTCCGACCGGAGAGCGCAGACACGCCCTCCAGCACAAACCGCTCGCGCAGGGCACGGTCAAACAACAGCTCGAACAGCACTTGTTCCTGCACGACCATGCTCATGCCTCACGCTCCTGCTGTACCACACTTGCCACCAGTGCCGGGCTGGCACTGTGCTCGCGCACCAGCCCGCGCAAGCGCTGCAGCCCGGCCATCACGGTCGAGTGATCCATGCCCTCGCACTCGTAGCAAAGCGCCTTCACGTTGGGCAAAAAGGGCAACATGGCCTCCAGCATGGCCCAGACGTCATCCAGGATGATGCTCTCGTGCATGTCCACATACACCGGCCCCTCCGGAGTCTCACGCAGTTTTCCCCCGGCAATGTGCACTTCAATCACCCGATCGCACGGCAGGTCGGCAATCGCGTCCAGCACGCGTTGGCCGCTCGCCATTTCCCAGGACACCAGATGCCCCATGTCCAGCAGCAGCGCACAATCCGCCTCACGCGCCAGCCGCCCGAAGAATGTAAACAGCGGCATGTGGCCCACCACAAACGTCATGGGGGGCGGCTCGATGGCAATAGTGACCGGCACGGCGGACTTCACCTCGCGCACGCGCGCAATCGCCTGCTGCAGTGAAGCCTCGTTGAGAATGGGCGGCAGGAAATATCCCAACTGCGTGGAGTAGCCATGTCCGTCCTGCCAGAAGCAGTAGGCACAGTCCTGCGCAAACCAGGGCGATCCTACGGCCGCGATATGCCGTGCCGTTTCCGCCAGCCATGCTGGCGAATTGGCAAATGTTCCGCAGAAATTGATATAAGAGGGATGAAACAATACCGGCGCACCGGCAGCACGAATGCGCAACACCTCCGACAACACGCGCTCCACTTCAGCCTGTCCGGCGTACTCGACAAAACGCGGCCCGCCCTGCTCCTGCACCAGCGCCACCGGATCAGGCTGCGCCGACAGGCTCAGGCTGACACCAATCCCCAAGACGGGCAGATGGTCATACATCGATGCGGGCATCGTCTTTTTGCAGGGAAGCCATGTCGATGACAAAGCGGTATTTCACATCGCTCTTCGCCAGACGCTCGTAGGCGTCATTTATCTGCTGGATATCAATTTTCTCGATGTCGCACACAATGTTGTGCTTGCCGCAGAAATCCAGCATTTCCTGCGTTTCGGCAATCCCGCCAATCGACGAGCCCGCAAACTGGCGACGCTGCCCCACCAACTGGAACACACCGACTGGCAGCGGTTCGGCCGGCAAGCCCACCTGGCACAGCGTGCCATCGCGCTTGAGCAAACCCAGTAAAGCATTCACGTCATGCGGCGCCGACACCGTATCCAGAATGAAATGGAAGCTGTTGCGAAGTGCCTTCATTTCGTCACGACTGGTGGACAACACTGCTTCATGCGCTCCTAGCGCCAACGCATCTGCCTTCTTCTTTTCCGACGTCGTCAGTACCACGACGTGGGCACCAAAGGCGCGAGCAAACTTCACCGCCATGTGTCCCAGGCCCCCAAGCCCGACCACGCCGACTTTCTGCCCCGGCCCCACTTTCCAGTGGCGCAGCGGCGAATACGTCGTAATCCCGGCACACAGCAAGGGGGCGGCCGCCGCCAGGTCGAGATGTGGCGGCACTTTCAATGTAAACGCCTCGTCCACCACGATACTGCTGGAATAGCCACCGTAGGTCACGCCACCGGTATGTTTGTCCGCGCTGTTGTATGTAAAGACGGCGCCTTTTTCGCAATACTGCTCGACACCCTCTGCACAATTCGGGCACACGCGGCAGGAGTCCACCATGCAGCCCACGGCGGCCATGTCACCCGCGCGGAACTTCGTGACCGCGCTGCCGACACTGACCACACGCCCGACAATCTCGTGTCCGGGAATGCAGGGATAGTTCGTGCGGCCCCAGTCGCCTTTCACCTGGTGCAGGTCGGAATGGCAGACGCCACAAAAAAGAATCTCGATATGGACATCCGACGGCGTCGGGTCCCGACGCTCGAAACGCATGGGAGACAATGGAGACGTCGTTGACGTGGCGGCATAGCCGATGGCCTTGATCATGACGAGGGTCCTCGCTGAGGGCGGCCACACGGGCGACCGCAGGAAAGACCGATGATTGGCTCTCGGCACGCAATCGGCAAGCAGAAATGCGCGGGTCGGAAAACAAAAAACCCGGTCACTTTCATGACCGGGTTTTTGCAGTGCTGGTGACCCCACGGGGAATCGAACCCCGGTTACCGCCGTGAAAGGGCGATGTCCTAACCGCTAGACGATGGGGCCAAATCGTGATGCATTTCGTAATCGACATGCACGCAATTTGGTGGAGCTAAGCGGGATCGAACCGCTGACCTCTACAATGCCATTGTAGCGCTCTCCCAGCTGAGCTATAGCCCCCTAACTGAGGCGCGCATTCTATTAAGCAGCCCCGGGGTCGTCAAGCACTGATCCGAAAAATTTCCGAAAAAGTGCTCCCCTTCGCTGCTCCGCCGCACGCCAGCAGTCTTCACTCAGAGCAGCTTCTCGATATCGGCGGAAATGTCTTCCGGCTTGGTGGCCGGTGCATACCGGCTGACCACATTGCCCTGGCGGTCCACCAGAAACTTGGTGAAGTTCCACTTCACGGCCTTGCTGCCCAACAGGCCCGGCGCGGCCGCCGTGAGGT
>JBKHWB010000034.1:0-21168 GCA_046566745.1 Gammaproteobacteria bacterium | reverse complement strand
CCCGTCTTGGGACTGGCCTCCACCAGCGTGGTATTACCAATTCTGTCAATCACCTTGAACTCGGTCAGCGCCTCCTTGCCGTCACGGGACACGCGCACGATACGCTCGCCATTGGGCAGGCTGCCCTTGTGCAGCGGCGCCGTGACCGTGTGCGCTGCCCCCTTGAGCCGGCCCGACAACAGAGCCACGTAGGTCTTGCGGATGCGGCCCTCACGCAACTGGTCATGCAGGTCGCGCAGCACACTGCGCTTTTCCGCCACCATCAACAGCCCTGAGGTGTCGCGATCAAGCCGATGCACCAGTTCCAGAAAAGGCTTGTCCGGAAACACCACGCGCAGCGCCTCGATGACGCCCCAGGCCACACCACTGCCTCCATGCACCGCCAGCCCCGCCGGCTTGTTGATCACCAGCAGCCCGTCCTTTTCGTACACCACCCGGTGGCGCAGCTCACGCTCCAGGCCGGCACCCGGACGAACAGGTGGAGGTGCCTCTGCCAGGCGCAGCGGTGGCAGGCGGATAACGTCTCCCGCCTCGAGGCGGTACTCCGGCCGGGCACGACCCTTGTTCACCCGAACCTCCCCCGTGCGGAGGATGCGGTAGACCAGGGTGCGGGGCGCCCCCTTCAGGTGGGTGATGAGGAAATTGTCGATGCGCTGGCCGGCCGCATCATCCGGAACAGTGACAAACCGGACGCTGAGCCCCGCTGCTTCGTCGGAAGACATGGAAATTCACTTATCTATCAAGGATCTGGCCCCGATTATGCTTGGCCGCAAGCAAAAGCTGCTGCTATAGTAGCTGGTCGCTTGCAGAATCGGGTCGACGGCTTCCGGGCAGCAACTGTTATTGCCCGCCAGCCAGTAGGGCCTCCATTGTACAGGAAGCCCTGAACCAGTGTCGCGAGCAGCTGCAGTTTCTTGCCCGCCATCCCGCCCGGCTTTTTTCCGGCCCGATGTGCGTGAGGCACCAGTCTGCTGCCCGGCCCCGTTCCACGACTGCCAGCGACACGCCACAACGCCGGGAACCGCACCCCGCCGGCCCTCACTTCCTTTACGGGCGTGACCAGGCCGCAAACCATGCACTTCCCCGTTGTGGCAAACGAGGCTGCCTGCCCCGTCCGCATCCCGGCACTGCCGGCCCGGCCGGAGCAGGCGCGGCCTCACATGTGGCGGCACGTCCGCCGGTTGAAACCATTTGCACTGGCAAATGGAGCGCTGTCGATAGCGGGTACGAATGAATTCCGGGAGACATTACGGTGTTTCCCCGCCGGTCAGGCCATCAGTCTGATTCCGGGCCACAAGCCCGTGTTTACCGGCATCAGGTGAACGATGTGGAATCTGCTGCATCATGCCGGCCCGTCCGGCAAGCGGAAACCGCACTGTGCCGTCCCGACCGGGGACCACAGTCACGTGACATCCGTCGCCCCTGCCGGCGGCGTTCCAGCCTGAAGTGCCGGAACCCGTTGGGTAGAACATGAAACGCATGCTGATCAATGCCACGCACGCCGAGGAAAAGCGCGTCGCGATGGTGGACGGACAACGTCTTTACGATTTCGATCTCGAACACACCGCCCGCGAACAAAAAAAAGCCAGCATCTACAAGGGCAAGGTCACCCGCATCGAGCCCAGCCTCGAAGCCGCCTTTGTTGATTACGGCTCTGACCGTCACGGCTTCCTGCCGCTGAAGGAAATCGCCCGCGAATACTTCAACAAGTCGCCGAAGGAAGCCGGCGGCCGCATCACCATTCGTGACGCCATCAAGGAAGGCCAGGAAATCATTGTCCAGGTCGAGAAGGAAGAGCGCGGCAATAAAGGCGCCGCCCTTTCCACCTTCATCTCCCTGGCCGGCCGCTACCTGGTGCTGATGCCGAACAACCCGCGCGCCGGCGGCATCTCGCGCCGCATCGAAGGGGAAGAGCGCCAGGAACTGAAGGATGCGCTGAACGCCATCAACATCCCTCAGGACATGGGCGCCATCGTCCGTACCGCCGGTCTCGGTCGCAGTGCCGAAGAACTGCAATGGGACCTGGACTACCTCATGACCCTGTGGACGTCGATCAAGACAGCCAGCCAGGATCGCGCGGCCCCGTTCCTGATCTATCAGGAAAGCAACGTCATCATCCGCGCCGTGCGTGACTACTTGCGCCAGGACATCAACGAAGTCCTGATCGACAGCGAGCCTGCCTACAACGAAGCCCTCGCCTTCGTGCAGCAGGTCATGCCGCACTACCAAAGCAAGATCAAGCTCTACAAGGACTCGGTCCCGCTCTTCAACCGTTACCAGATCGAAAGCCAGATCGAGACGGCCTACCAGCGTGAAGTGAAACTGCCGTCCGGCGGGTCCATCGTGATCGATCCGACCGAAGCGCTGGTGTCCATCGACATCAACTCCTCGCGCGCCACCAAGGGTAGCGACATCGAGGAAACCGCGTTGAACACGAACCTGGAGGCTGCCGATGAAATCGGTCGCCAGCTGCGCTTGCGTGACATCGGCGGCCTGATCGTCATCGACTTCATCGACATGACGCCGGCCAAGCACCAGCGCCAGGTGGAAGACCGCCTGCGCGATGCCCTGGCCATGGATCGTGCCCGCATCCAGATCGGCCGCATCTCCAAATTCGGCCTGCTGGAACTGTCACGCCAGCGCCTGCGCCCGTCGCTTGAAGAAACCACTGGCCTGGTCTGCCCGCGCTGCAACGGCACCGGCGTCATCCGTGACGTGCGCTCGCTGGCCCTGTCCATCATGCGCGTCATTGAAGAAGAAGTACTGAAGGAACGCACGGCGCAGATCAATGCGCAGGTGCCAATCTCGGTCGCCACCTTCCTGCTCAATGAAAAGCGTGCTGCCCTGGCGACGATTGAAAGCCGCAGCGGCGTACGTATCGTCATCCTGCCGAACGAGCACCTGGAAACACCGCACTATGAAGTGACCCGTCTTCGCGACGACCAGATTGAGGAAGGCCAGGAAGACGTGCCGACCTACAAGCTGGTGGAACGTATCCAGCCGCCGGCCAATGAAGACGTGCTGAAATCCGTCGACCCCGAGCCGCGCCGCCAGGAAGCTGCCGTCAAGATGATCCAGCATCAGACGCAAGCGCCTGCCCCCAAGCCGGTCGACGCTCCGCCTGCTCCCGCACCGGCTGCCGTCGCTGCCACCCCCAGCCAGCAGGGCTTTTTCGCCTGGTTGTCGAACCTGTTCGGCATCAGCGAGAAGGCACCCGAGCCGGTGGTGACAGAACCGCCGAAGAAGCCGGAAGGCAACAGCCGTCGCCGCAATGAACGGGATCGACGCGACGGCAACCGTCCGGGCGGCCGCAACCGCAACAACGAAGGGGCACGCGAGGGCCGTGAGCCCCGCGAGAACCGCGAGCCACGTGCCGAGCGCGAGCCGCGTCCGGAGCGCGAGCCACGCGAGGCTCGTGAACCACGTGAACAGAAGGAAGCCCGCGAGCCACGCGAAGGCAGCCGTGGCGAAGGCCGTGGACAGGGTGGCGAGAACCGTCGCACCACCATCGAAGGTCGTCGCGTGGAAATCGAGGGCCGCCCGGAGGGTGAAGCTCGCCCGCCGCGCGAGCCTCGTGAGCCGCGTGAACCCCGCGAGCCAAGAGGCGATCGTGGTCCGCGCCCCGAGCGCGAGCCGCGTCAGCGTCGTGAAGAAGCGGCAGCCGCACCCGCTGTGGTCGCCGAAGGTGCCGTCGTTGAAGCAGAAGTGCCGTCCAGCGAAGCGGGCGAGCGTCGTCCGCGTCGTGGCCGCCACCCCAGCAATCGCCGCCAGCGTCCGCCGCGTGAACGCGATCAGCAAGTGCTGATTGACGAAGGCTTGCTGACACCGGAAGGTACGCCGGTCGTTGCTGCGGCAGTTGCCGTGGTGGCGGAGGCCACTGCACCCAACGAAGCGGAAGCCGTTCTGGTCGCTCCGGAAGAAGTGTCCATTGCCAGTGGCGAATCCGACGTAGCGGCCACGGAGCCTGCCGGGCAGCCCGCAGCATCACCGGTAGCCCCGGCGGCGGCTCCTGCGGCCACGGTATCGCTGTCCGCCTCCACTCCCGACGAGTTGCAGAATGGCGCGGTGCCGGGTGGACTGCCGACGCCGGAACCCCACGTGCCACGCGCACCGGGTCGCGCTGCCAATGACCCGCGCGAGCGTCGTCGTCGCGAGCGCGAGCTTGCTGCACAACGGGCAGCCCAGGCTCATGCACCGGCTGCCGTCGTCGAGGCGGCGGTCGTCGTCGCTGAGCCGGAGGTAACACCTGAGGCCGGCAATAGTGATGCCGTTGCGGCGGTCGAGCCTGCAGAGGCCTCCATGGTCGCGACCAGCACCGACGCCAGCCGCAACGACAGTACGCCGGAAAATTCGGCAAGCTGATATAGCGTCTCGCTGAAACATGAAAAAGGGCAGTCAGTGACTGCCCTTTTTCATTTCCGCTGCCCCGTGCCTCAACGCAGCGACGGCACGCCCTCAATGAACTTCAGCACCTCCGCCGCGCTCTCGTAGGGCACCTCTGCCATGGGGATATGCCCCACATTCGGCATGATCACCAGGCGGCTGCCCGGAATATACTTGTGCAAGACAGTGGCATTATCGGGATGCAGGACCCGGTCTTTTTCTCCCCAGAGCACCAGCGTAGGCGACTTGATCGCATCCAGCTTGGGCAACAGGAAGTTGATGCCTTCCAGCAACACCTGATGGAAGATCCGCTCATGCAACACGCTGTCCCGTACCGCCCGCTCGGACAGATAATCCAGGACAGGACGCGGCATGGCCGGGCGCTGTGCCGTGGCAAAGGTCAGCATGGCATCGAAGTCTTCCGGTTTTTTCATGACCAGCATGTTCTTGCCTGACAACAGCGAACGATCCAGCTCCGTGGGGCGAACATGAACCCCGGCCGTATCCAGCAAGGAAAGGCTGGCGACTGCAGCGGGTTGCTGGATGGCCAGTTCGGCCGCAATGGCACCCCCCATCGAGTTACCCGCCACGTGGTACTGCGACACCCCCAGCGACTGCATCAGGGTCGCCAGCCGCTTCGCTTGTGCCGTGTAGGAGTAATCCGCATCCGGCTTGCGATCGCTCTGGCCGAATCCCGGAAGATCAGGTACCACGATGCGGAAGTCATTGTCACGAAACAGTCGGGCGAACTGCACCCAGCCGAGACTGCTGTCACCAAAACCGTGCACCAGCAGAATGGTTCGTGGGGCCGCCTTGCGGTCATTGTCGAGATAGAACAGCCGTAGCCCGTCAATGGTGGCCTCGTGCCGGTTGAGCTGGGCAACCGCCTCCTGGCCACGAGCGATCTCGTCGAACAGCCCCTTGTCAGCCGCCTGCAACGGCGATACCGACAGCAATGAGCACCCGATGACAACTGCCGACAACAGCTTGCGCATAACGCCCCCTCTGTTCTTGTTATGGTGATTATCGTGCGCGGAATGACGCCGTCAGATGCCGTACACGCGCGGCTCCATCTCCAGGTCAACACCGAACCGGCTCTTCACGTCCGCCTGGATGGCGGCCGCCACCCGCAGCACATCAGCGCCGACTGCTCCACCATGATTGACCAGCACCAGTGCCTGTTTGTCGTAGGCACCCACGGGCCCCAGCGCACGCCCTTTCCAGCCGCTCTGGTCAATGAGCCATCCCGCTGCCAGCTTGATGCCCTGCGGCTGGGGGTAGGCAACGACATCCGGAAAGCGCTGGCGGATATCGGCATACTGCTGCAGCGACACCACGGGATTCTTAAAGAAGCTGCCAGCGTTGCCGATGACCGCCGGATCGGGCAACTTGCGACGGCGAATGGAGATGATGGCATCGCTGAGCTGCAACGGTGTCGGCTCCGCAATCCCGCAGGCGGAGAGTTCGTTGCGGATGTCGCCGTATGCCAGATGCAACACGGGTGTGCGGGACAGGCGAAAGCGGACACTCGTAATCAGGTAGCGATCCGCCGCCTCCTGCTTGAACACACTGTCGCGGTAGCCGAAACGGCATTCGGCATGCGAGAACTCCCGGGGGAGACCCGTGGCAATCTCGATCGCGGTGAGCGATTCGAATACATCAGTAATCTCGACGCCGTAGGCGCCGATATTCTGTATGGGAGCAGCCCCCACCGAACCAGGAATCAGTGACAGGTTTTCCAGGCCGTGCCAGCCGGACGTCACGCAATGCCGCACGAAGTCATGCCACACTTCGCCGGCCATCGCCTCGATGATGACTTCGTCACCTTCCTCGCCGATGAGCGTGATGCCTTTCATGCAGGGATGGATGACCAGTGCATCGATACGGCTGCCCAGAATGACATTGCTGCCACCGCCCAGCACCACCACAGGCAAGGCCGCCGCAATATCCGACTGCAACACTGCCCTGCACTCCTCTTCGGTGTCGACTTCTACGTAAAAACGGGCGACGGCAGCGAGGCCAAAAGTGTTCAACGCATCCAGTGAAACGTTCTCGAGCATCTGCATGGTCAGCAACCGCAACCGAACACGCCCTGCCGTTTCAGCAGGTGGCGCAACAATGCCGTGCAGCCGTCCTCGGCCAGATCCAGCACTTTTTCGAACGCGGCTGCATCACTGTAGTAGGGATCTGGGACTTCTTGCCCGGCATGTGCATCGTGGTAGTCCAGGAACAGCCCCACCTCCGCGCGCGGCTGGCGACTGAATTTTCGCAGACGCTGCAGGTTCTCGAGCACCATCCTGTCCATGGCAAGGACATAATCGAACTTTTCGAAATCGTGCGGCCCCAATTGGCGTGCCCGCAGACCCGACAGGTCGTAGCCACGTTCGCGGGCATGACGCTGCGCACGCCGGTCAGGTGGCTCACCGGCATGCGAACCCACTGTCCCGGCGGAGTCAACCTCGAACATTCCGCCCCACCCCGCCTTCTCGGCATGGGCACGAAACACCCCTTCAATCGTTGGCGACCGGCAGATATTTCCCAGGCAGACAAACAACACGCGCACAGGCTCGCTCATGGCAGGTTTCACCCGTCAGGCAAACAGCGCGCGCACGCGCTCAAGGTCTTCAGCCGTGTCCACGCCGGGCGGAATCTCTACCTCGGCCACGCCCACATGAATCTTCACGCCGTGATACAGCGCACGCAGTTGCTCCAGTGCTTCCACCTGTTCAAGAACGGCAGGCGGCCACGACACATAATCGTGCAGGAATCCGGCGCGGTAGGCGTAAATACCCAGATGACGAAAATAGATGTCGATCGACGGAAGGACTGACTTGTCGCTGGCAAACGCATCACGCGCCCAGGGCATGGGCGCACGACTGAAGTACAAGGCGTGATCGTGCACGTCCCGCACGAGCTTGACGATGTTGGGATTGAACAATTGCTCGACGCCGGACAAGGGTTCGGCCAGGGTCGCGATACCTGCCACGGTTGCGGCTTCAAGGTTGCGCGCTACCTGGTTGATGACCGCCGGAGGAATCAGGGGCTCGTCGCCCTGCACGTTCACCAGGATGGTGTCGTCCGGCCAGCCCTTCTTCAGCACGACTTCCTGCAGGCGATCCGTCCCGGAGGGATGGTGTGCAGATGTCATCACCACCTCAACCCCCATGCCACTGACGGCGGCGGCAATGCGATCATCATCAGTGGCAATCAGCACTTCCTCTGCCCCGCTTTGGCGCGCACGGTCCACCACATGGACGACCATTGGACGGCCCGCGATCTCCAGAAGGGGCTTGCCGGGCAAGCGGCTCGATCCGTAGCGGGCAGGAATGACAACCTTGAATCCCATGACGATCTCCTTAGCCCAGACGCTCATCCACAGTCAATCGGCGCGCTTCTTCTTCCAGCATGACCGGAATACCGTCACGCACCGGAAACGCAAGGCCATCGCTGCGACACACCAGTTCCTGCTGTTCGGCATCGTAACGCAAGGGGCCCTTGCACAGCGGACACACCAGGATGGCGAGCAGTTTCTTGTCAAGCATGGTCTTTCTCCCACTGGCGCAACAACTGCACCACCCCGTCGAAGAACGACACGGGCAGCACCGCTTGCACCGGTACATACCACCAGTTATCTGCCGCGAAGCCAGCACACTTCACAGCATCCTTTTCCGTCATGACTACCGGCAAATCATCACCAAACGCGAAATCCGCCGGACCGTAGGCATGATGGTC
This sequence comes from Gammaproteobacteria bacterium, assembly GCA_046566745.1. Classification (GTDB taxonomy): domain Bacteria; phylum Pseudomonadota; class Gammaproteobacteria; order Pseudomonadales; family Moraxellaceae; genus UBA2031. The sequence continues at coordinate 13,053 of JBKHWB010000034.1, read as the reverse complement.
GGCAAACGCATGGGGCAGGATGTCAAAACCCTGCGCCGCCAGCATGCCAAAAAATCGCTGCGGATTGCCAATACCCGCCACGGCATGAAGGCGACTGCCGGGTAACGGGCTCGCCGCGCCGGCAAGCGGCCGGCCCACGCATCGCCATGGCTGCGACTGCAGGGCCATGCGCCAGCCCGGCTGACCGACATCACCTTCACCATTCACAACTACAAAATCGACCGAGTGCAAGCGCGACGCCGGCTCCCGCAACGGGCCAGCCGGCAGCAACAGGCGGTTGCCCAGCCCGCGAGCACCGTCCAGAACCACGATTTCAATGTCACGTGCGAGCGCATGATGCTGCAGCCCGTCGTCACACAACACCACGTTGCAGTCCGTCTTCGCCAGCAAATGACTAACGGCGCGAGCGCGCAAGGGATCGACCACCAGCGGTACTCGGGTACGGTGATAGATGGCATACGGCTCGTCCCCCACCTCGGTCGGCGTACTCGCCGGCGACAACAGGCAGGGATACTGCGTCTTGCCGCCGTAGCCGCGACTCACTACACCGGGGCGGTAACCCTGCGCGCGCAGGAACTCGATCAGTGCAAGCGTCAGCGGTGTCTTGCCGGTTCCCCCCACCGTGATGTTGCCCACCACGATGACCGGCACGGGAAAGGCCTCGGCGCGTAGCAAGCCGCCCGCATACAAGGCCCGGCGCAACGCCGTGACAAGCCGGTACAGCAGCGCCAGCGGCCACAGCAGCCACAGTAGCGGATGGCCGTCATACCAGGCTTGCACCAGTCGCTGGCTCACACCGCCCCCGGCGTCACCACGTCGTCCTCGGCAAAATTGCGGCTGTGCAACTGGGCATACATGCCACCCTTGGCCAGCAGTTCGGCGTGGCTTCCGGTTTCGACAATGCGGCCATGATCCATTACCACGATGCAGTCGGCCTTTTCGATAGTGGACAGGCGGTGTGCGATGACCAGCGTGGTACGGTCTTTCATGATCGCATCCAGCGCTGCCTGGATGAAGAACTCGGACTCATTGTCGAGGGCACTGGTCGCTTCGTCCAGAATCAGGATGGGCGCATCCTTCACCAGCGCACGCGCAATGGCAATGCGCTGGCGCTGGCCACCGGACATCTGCACACCATCCTGGCCAACCCGGGTGTCGTAGCCGTCCGGCAGCGCCATGATGAAGTCATGCGCATGGGCGGCACGGGCAGCTTTCTCCACTTCGTCACGGCTACGATGCTGGAACGCACCATAGGCGATGTTATGCCGGATCGAGTCATCAAACAGCACGACCTTCTGGCTGACCGTGGCAATCTGCTGACGCAGCGCCCCCAGGCGGTAGTCACCGATGGGGCGCCCGTCGATCAGCACATCCCCTTCCGTGGCGTCATAAAAACGCGGCAGCAAATTGACGAGCGTGCTCTTGCCGGAGCCTGACCGGCCCACCAGCGCTACCGTCTGCCCGGGACGGATCTTCAGGTTGATGTCATGCAATACCGGCGCATCAGGCTGATAGCTGAAACCGACCCGGCGAAACTCGATCTCGCCACGCAGGCGCGGCACCTCCACCGTGCCGGCATCCGGCTCGCCCGGTGTATCCAGCAACTCGAACACGGATGCCGAGGCCGCAATGCCACGCTGGATTTTCTCGTTGACTTCCGTCAGGGCACGCACCGGCTTTTGCAACATGCCGCACGCCACGATGTACGATACGAATTGCCCGGCGGTAATGTCCTGCATCAGGGCCGGTTGCAGGGCAATCCAGATGACACCCCCCATCGCGACGGCCAACAGCAACTGGACCAGCGGCGTGCTGATGGCACTGGTCACCACCATCTTCATGCCCTGCTTCAGGTTTTCCCTGGAGGCTCGATCAAAGCGGCGGCGTTCATAGTCCTCGCCACCATAGGTCTTGACCACCTGGAAAGAAGTGATGGTTTCACTGACCACATGGTTAACGTCGCCCATGGCATTCTGGATCTTGCGCGACAGCTTGCGAAAACGCTTGCTGGCAACGCGCACCAGCAAGCCGGCCATGGGGCCGATGATCAGCAGCGACAGGGAAAGACGCCAGTTCAGGTAAAACAGGTAGCCCAGCAGGGTAATGGCAATGAAACCCTCGCGCACGATGGTCTTCAGTGCATCGGTCGCGGCACCGGTCACCTGCTCGACATTGAAGATGATCTTGGCCGCGATGTGGCCCGGCGAATTGATGTGGTAATAGGCCGCCGGCAACACCAGCAACTTGTCGAAGAGTTCGCGGCGCATTTCGTAAACGATGCTGCGCGACACCAGCGACATGAAATAGTTGCCGATGAACGACCCCACCCCGCGCATGGCGACCACGCCAATCACCAGCAGGGGAAACCAGTTCATGTGCTCCTGGTTGCGATGCTGGATGGCATCAATGATGTACTGGATCAGTTTGGCGCTGGCCGCCTCGGTCAGCCCGTTCAGCAGGAAGCCCACGGTGCCGATCAGGAAGAACAGCCAGAACTTGGCCGTATACTTGAGAAGCCGCCGGTAAGCCTGCGCGCCAGTCATCGGGGTTGCGGGGGGCGTTGTACTCATGGGAACCATCACCACGAAAGATGCCGCACCCAGACGGGCACGGCCGGAAAACCAGCCGCTTACTTCTGCTCGGGCTGGCGCGTACTGATGCTGAGGTTCTGGAAGCCCATCTGGCCGGCCACATCCATCACGGTCACGACCGCCTGATGCGGCGCGTTGCCATCCGCCGAGATCATGAATGGCAATTCGTGATTGCCCTCACTGGCCTTCTCGATGGCCGAGCGCAGGCTGGTAGCCTGCTTGCTCGCCTGCACCTGGCCATTGACGGCATAGTCGCCGGCCGCACTGACGGAGACCTCAATGCTGTTGGCCGGCACGGTGGCTGCTGCCTCCCCCTTGGCCTCCGGCAAGGCGATGTTCAGCTTGCTGGACTTGGTGAAGGTGGTCGACAGCAGAAAAAACACGATGAGGAACAACAGGCAGTCAATCAGCGGAGTGAGATTGAGCTCCAGGTTGTCCTCCGCAGGGCGACGGAACTTCACGCGGCAGACCCCTTGGCGGCCGCCTTGCCGGCCGGCTTCGCGGGCGCGGTCCGCTCCTGGAAATCAACCTCGCGATCACCATGGATGATGTCCACCAGCTTGATGGCCTGCTGCTCCATTTCCACCGTCATGTTCTGGATGTGCCGATGGAACCAGCGATGCAGGACCATGGCCGGAATGGCGACGATGATGCCGCCAGCAGTGGTAATGAGCGCCTTGGAAATGCCCCCTGCCAGCATGGACGGATCGTTCAGACCGTTCGAGGTCACCGCCATGAACGCCTCAATGATGCCCACCACCGTGCCCAGCAACCCCAGGAGAGGCGAGATCACCGCTATGGTACCCAGCAGGCTCAGATATTTTTCCATGTCATGAATGACATGCGAGGCGGACTCTTCAATGCTTTCCTTCATTATGTCGCGGCCGTGCTTGCTGTTCAGCAGGCCAGCCGCCAGGACTTCCCCCAGCGGCGAGTCGGCGCGCAACTGCTTCAACCGGGCGGCATCCAGCTCGTTGTTGCGGATCCACTGCCACACCCTTGCCAGCAGGTCGGGGGGCGCCACACGGCTGGCGCGGAGCGTCCAGGCACGCTCAAGGACAATCGCCACAGCCAGCATTGATGCCAGAAGAATCGGCAGCATCAGCCAGCCACCTGCCTTGATCATCTCCCACACGGTGTCGCACTCCTTGATCCGGAAATCCGGTTGCCCGGGACAAAAACGGAACCTACTTTAACCGGTATCGCTGCTTCCAGCCAAGCACGGCAAGCGCGTGCCCTGTCGCAAAAATTGCTGGCAGCTCATGGCGTTGCGCTCCCTGTCCCGTGCGCCCACCAGTAGCGCCCTGCCACCTGCCGGCAGTGAAGCCGACTGATCTCGCCGGTGGCACGAAGTTCCATGACGATTTGCCCGGTATGGGCGGTTTCCAGCAACGATGCCCCCGCCGCCAGCACGCGCTGCCTGACCGCCGGAGCAGGATGACCGAAATGGTTGCGATACCCGGCTGATGCAATCGCCAGCCGCGGCCCTACGGCTGCCAGCCAGGGAGCGGTAGAGCCGGCCGCCGCGCCATGATGCCCCAGCAACAGCACGTCCGACTGCACCCTGGCGCCCGTGCCTAGCAACATCAACTCACCAGCCCCTTCCATGTCGCCGGGCAAAAGCACCGCCGCCCGCCCCTTTGACACCCGGAGTACGCAGGAACGGTCATTGTCGGACTGCATGCCGATCCCGTCGGGCGCCGGTGCCAGGATGGCGAACGTCCAGCCATCCACTTGCCACTCCTGGCCGGCCCGGCAGGGCGCATGCCGGATACCCTTGATGTGGTGCAGGTGGTCCGGCCAAGCCCCCAGCAGGTCCCCCACCGGCAGCCGGGCCAGGATGGATGAGGCACCGCCGGTATGGTCGATGTCATCATGGCTGAGCAACACGCGGTCAAGACGACGGATGCCCGACTGCCGCAGCGCGGGAAGAATGACATTGCGACCCGCATCCTGCGCACCAAAGGCCGCCCCGGTGTCGTACAACAGCCGGTAATGCCCTATCTCCAGCAGCACGGACAGTCCTTGCCCGACGTCCATGACCGTTACCCGCAAGGCGCCCGGAAATGGCGGCTTCTGCACAAGGATGACCGGCAACAGGAACAATGGGGCCAGCAGGCGAAGCCGGGGCTGCCATGGCTGGAACAGGCATATCGTCGCCAACACCACCCATGCCAGCCCGGAGCGACCCGGCAAGCTCAGGTCAACGCTGGCATGCGGCCAGGACTGGAACTGCGCCAGCAGGGCGTCCAGTACCGACATGACCTGCACCGCCAGCCCCCAGAACAGGTTGGCCAGGTCCGGTGACACCGGCCAGGCCAGCAGGCCAAGCAAACCGAGAGGCACGGCCACGAAGGTCACCACCGGCACGGCCAGCAGGTTGGCGAAGGGCGACACCCAACTGGCACGCTCGAAGAACCACACGGTTGGGGGCAGCAGCAGCACCGATAACAGGAACTGCAGGCGAAGCGCCTGCTGCCACGCAGGCAGATGAGCTTGCGACCGCCCGATCAGCATGAGCAGGGCGACTGCGCCAAACGATAGCCAGAACCCCACGGCATGCACAGCCAGCGGCCACCACAGCAACACGAGCAGCATCGCCAGCCCGAGCACCTGCAAGGCAGGCAGGCGACGCTGGCCCCAGTGGGCCGCCGCAATCACCAGCAGCATGACAAGGGTACGTTGCGTCGGTACCGACCAGCCGGCCACCAGACTGTAGCCGAAGGCCACCAGCAGGCCAGCCAGCAGCGCCGGCTGGTGCAACGGCACCAGCAAGCCGAGTCCGGGCACCAGACGTAGCAGGCGCAGGCAAACCCACGCCGCCACAATCGCAATCAGCGTGATGTGCATACCGGAAATCGCCATCAGGTGGATGACACCCGTGGCGGCGTAGCGTTCCCACACCTCGTCCGGCACCAGCGCTCTGTCGCCCGTCATCAGTGCCAGCACCACGCCAGCCATGGCCGCCTGATCCTGGAAGGTCGCGAGGAAATGCTCGCGCAAGGAGAGTCGCAATCCGTCCACCGACAGCGCCGGGGCCGGGCCACAGCGCGGCTGTCGAGCCGATCCGGTGGCGGTGATGCCTTCCGACAGCAGCCAGGCCTCGTAATCGAACCCTCCGGGATTCGCGTTGCCGTGCGGTCGCTTCAAGCGCACGGTGAGCGTACAGCGCGAACCGGGTAACGGCATTTCGGGCGCACGCAGGGACAACTGCCAAAGGCCGCCGGGTGCGTGGTCGATCCCCTTGATGCGCAGCGGCTCAAGCCGGAATCGCCAGCCGCCATAGCGATCTTGCTCGGGAAGACCGGTTACGACCCCTTCCACTTGCAGCGCACGGGATTCCAGAAACCCGGGAATCTCGCGAGCCAACTGACCACCGGCCACATGCACCGACAGCGCAAACGTGAGCAGGGCCGGCACCGGCCAGTAGAAGAAGGGGGCACGTCGCCACCGTCCCAGCAACAACAAGAGAGAGGCAGCAAGCAGGGACCACCAGAACGGCGGCAGCGCCGGAAGCAAGGGCAGCACCAGCTGCCCCAGTACGGCACTGGCAAGATAAGGACCCATGACACATCCATGTGAACGGGAAAAAACGTGCTTTTACACGAATCCGGCAGGGCTGCACAGAATTGACCCGGACGACCGGAATGTGAAAGATGGCGACTTCGTCACAAGGCCACCCTGTGCATGCCGAAACGCCTGATTCGCCGCTACCTGCCTGACCCGGACAGGATCATCCACCACCGCAGCCTGCGTTTCATGGGGCAGCGGCTGGCTGACCCTAGCCTGTGGCACCTGAACAAGCGGTCTGCAGCAGGTGCTGCCTTCTGGGGCCTGTGGTGTGCCTTCCTGCCGATGCCCTTGCAAATGCTGCCCGCCGCAGCCGCCGCCATTCTGTTCCGGGTCAACCTGCCACTCACCATCCTGCTGGTATGGGTAAGCAATCCCCTGACCATGCTGCCCCTGATCTACGTGACCTATTACGTGGGTAGCCTGCTGCTCGGCACCCCCATGCCCTCGTGGACCGAGATCAGCCAACTGGTCAGCTATGCCGGTGAGCTTCTGGGAGGTCTGTTTTCGGGAACCGCCCCGACACAGGGCAAAGTCCTGGGACGGCATCTGGAGCCACTATTGCTGGGCACGCTGGTCACCGGCTTCCTGGCGGCTTGCACGGGCTATCTGCTGATGCGTATCTATTGGCGCTGGCATGTTGTCAGCGCCTGGAGAAAACGCCAGCTACAGCGCCTGCAAGCGCGCTCCTGACCAGCCCCACCGCTCACGCCTCCGCCAGGCGACCCCGATCCATGCGCAAGGTCCGACCAGCCCTGGCGGCCAGCACCGGATCATGCGTGACAATGACGAAGCTGATGCCCAGCTCGCGATTGAGTTCCTCCAGCAACGCCTGCACTTCCCGGGATGTCTCATTGTCCAGGTTGCCCGTGGGCTCGTCCGCCAACACCACCGCCGGCCGCGTCACCAGCGCCCGCGCCAGTGCCACCCGCTGACGTTCGCCGCCCGAGAGCTCGGACGGCTTGTGCTGCAGGCGCGCGCCCAGCCCCACCCGCTGCAACAAGGATGTCGCCGCCTGCTCCGCCTCTGCAATGCTTCCTTCCCGCAGGAGCAGCGGCATGCAGACGTTCTCCAGTGCCGAGAACTCCGGCAAAAGATGGTGGAACTGGTAGACGAAGCCGACATGGCGATTGCGCAGCTCACCACGCCTGACTTCGTCACAACGGCTGAAGTCGTCGCCGCAGATGCGAACCTCACCCGAGGTAGGCGTGTCCAGTCCCCCCAGCAGGTGCAGCAAGGTGGTCTTGCCCGAACCCGAACTGCCCATGATGGCAACAAACTCGCCACGGCGAACCTGCATGTCGATACCATGCAGGATCTCCAGCACCTGGGGACCTTCTTCGAAGCGCTTTACCAGCGCCCGGGTTTCCAGCACCAGCTCACTCATAACGCAGGGCCTCCGCCGGCTGCACCCGCGCAGCCTTGCGGGCCGGGTACAGCGTTGCCACAAAACTCAGGACAAAGGCAGTTGCGCTCACCCACAGCACATCACCCGTATCCAGCTGCGACGGCAGGTAATTGACGAAGTACGCATCAAACAGGCTAAGGTTGAACAGGCGCTCAACGCCGGACGCAATGTCGCTGATGGTCAGTGACAGCAGGACGCCAAGCGCCACCCCGGACAAGGTGCCAACCACCCCGACCACCGTGCCCTGCACCATGAAGATCTTCATGATGGTGCCGGGGCTCGCCCCCAGCGTACGCAGGATGGCGATATCCGCCTTTTTGTCCGTCACCACCATGACCAGGCTGGACACGATGTTGAACGCCGCCACCGCCACGATGAACAACAACAGGATGGCCATCATGGCCTTCTCCATCTTGATGGCATTGAAAAGATTGCCGTGGGTCTGCGTCCAGTCCGTGGCGTAGAAAAACTCGGGCAGGTCCTGCAGGACGGCGCGGCTGGCGCCCTGTGCTGCAAACAGGTCATGCAGCTTTAGCCGCACTCCCTGCACGCGGTCATCTATGCGCAGCAACCGGCCGGCATCATGGATGTGGACATAGGCGATCATGCTGTCGATGTCCGCCCCCACCTTGAAGATGCCGACCACGGTGAAACGCTTGAACCGGGGAATGACCCCGGCCGGGGACAACGACGCCTCCGGCATCACCAGCGTCACCTTGTCGCCCACCGACACCCCGACATTGGCCGCCAGGGCAGCACCAAGGATGATGCCGAACTCCCCGTCCTTCAGGTCCTCAAGGCGCCCCTCGGACATATGGTGCTGGATGATGGAGACTTTCTTTTCCGCCTCCGGGTCAATGCCATTGACCATGGCCCCGCTGACCATGCCAGCCGAGGTGATCATCCCCTGCAGCTGGTTAAAGGGAGCTACTGCCTCCACCTGCCGGTTGCGGGAGGCTATCTCCGCCACCTTCTTCCAGTTGCGAAACGGCTCATAGGAATTCAGCGTGGCGTGTGGCACCATGCCAAGGATACGACTCTTCAATTCACGATCGAAGCCGTTCATGACGGAGAGCACGGTGATAAGCACGGCCACCCCCAGCATCAGTCCCAGGATGGACGTGAGGGAAATGAACGAGATGAAGTGGTTACGGCGCTTGGCTCGCGTATAGCGAAGGCCAATAAACAACGGTGTAGGCTTGAACATGCCGCGCATTAAACCACAATGGAAAGAGACCCGGACATGGACCGGCACCGATTTGCCGGTTTTTTGCACAGGAGCGGTTCCTGAATGACTAACGAAGAAAAGCAAGAACAAGCAAGAAAAGCCGCCGAGAGACGTCGTGATCCGCGGGTCAACTCCACCCTGGCGGTAATCTACCAGCGAGTCAGTCCGCGCGAGATAGAGGCCGATCCCTACGACATCCGTTTCGACCTGCCACAGCACTTCACCCTGCGCGACGAACTCAACCAGATCGACAACGTGCAGCGTAGCCAGATCGAGGCCCTGGGTCGCGAAAACCCGCGGCTGGCCGGACTGCTGCAGGCGCTCAACCTCAAGATCGACATCATTGCCCAGGCCGTCGAAGGCAGCCTCGGCCGCATGCTGTCTCCGGTACCCCAAGGGGTGAACCTCTCACCCGGGGGGCTCTCCTTCCATGCCTCCGAACCGGTCATCCCGGGCAGCTACCTGCACCTGGCGATCAGCAGCCAGGCCTCCGGTTACCACATCGCCGCCATCGGCCGTGTCGTGTTTTGCGAAGACGAAGACCTCGAAGGGTTCAGGACGGGGGTCGCATTCGTGAACATACGCCACCACGATCGTCAGGTACTGGCCCGCGATGTCCAGCGCAAGGCCCTGGACAACCGGGCGGTGGAGGAATACCAGAACCCCGACCAGGTCTAGGACTCCGGGACGCTATTGACAGGCTGCTTGAATATTGAACGGCAAGTCACTAGCATCATTGGAAATTCCAATAACCGCCCCAAAGGGACCCGAACAATGATGCGCGCCAAGATTGCCACCTGCGCCCTGCTGCTGGCCTGCAGCCTGCAGGTGAATGCAGCATCCCTGCCGGAACAGGGCTCCACCATGTCAACGGTGCAGCAGAGCTTCGGCAGTCCCCTGAGAAAATCTGGCCCGGTGGGCTCGCCCCCCATTTCCCGCTGGGAATATGACAGCTTCGTGGTGGTGTTCGAACGCAACCGGGTCGTGCATAGCTTCACCGTGACCGGCGGCCGTGCCGACATCGCCCCCGCGCCGGTACCTTCCGCACCGCCTGCAACCGCCGAAGCCATCGCACCGGCCGCCGCTCCGGCCCCACGCTCTGAACCAGCACCGGCCGCTGCCGCCACGGCCAACTCGGTTGATGCCGCCGAACTGGCACGCCGCCAGGCCGAACGGGAGGCCATGCGCAAGGCTCGTGAGGAGGCTGCAGCCGAGGCCCGGGCACGTGCCGACGCCGCCGCCCGCGAGCAGTCCGCAGCCGAGGCCGCCCGCATCCGTGCTGACGCCGAAGCAGCCGCCGACGCGGCCAAACAGCGCGCCCAGGACGCTGCCGCCCAGTCGGCCACACCTGCCCCGGCCAGCGCACCGGCAGATGCAGCTCCCAAGAGCCCCAGCGGCTTTACCTTTGATCCGGTAACCGGTCGCGTCATCCTCAAGTAAGCACTGCAGCAACTCCCTGCGAAGCCGGCCACAAGCCGGCTTCGTCATTTCCAGCCCCGTGGCAGGAGGCAACATGCGTCTGATCGGCCATCGCGGCGCCCGAGGCGAGGCCCCGGAAAACACCCTCAGCGGATTCCACTACCTGCGCGGTCTCGGTATCCGCGCCGTGGAGCTGGACATCCAGGTAAGTGCTGACGGGCAACTGGTGGTCATCCATGACAACGCCCTTGACCGGACAACACACGGCAATGGCGCAGTCAGCCAAACGCACAGCCGCGACCTGGCCACTGTCGATGCCACCCGCAAGGCTTTCCCGGACTGGCCTGTCGTTGAAGGCATTCCCCTGCTGCGCGATGTCATGGCGGTGCTACGGGACTTCGACCATATCCAGTTCGAGGTCAAAGCGGCCAGCGAGCATGACAGCCTGCACGTTGCCGAAGCGCTGCCGCGGCTGTGGGCGACATTCGGGTTTGGCCAGCGCGCCATGACCACCTCCTTCAACCCGCGCTACCTCGACCTCGTGCGGACAGTGGCACCCGAGGTGCCACGGGGCTTCCTGTTCGAGCAGGACTATGGCGGCAATCCCGTCGAGCAGGCACTCGCCCTGGGCTGTGTTGCCATCGGCCCGCACCAGGCACGCTGCGACCAGGCACTGGTGGAAGCGGCCCGCACTGCCGGTCTGGCCGTCTCGACCTGGACCGTCAACGACCCGGAGCGCATGCGCGCCCTGCACCGGCTGGGCATAGACGGCGTTATCACCGATGTTCCTGCCCTCGCCCTGCGCACCTGTCCCGACCTGTTTCCGCCCGCACACCCCGACTGACCGGCCGGAAACCGGCCGACCCTGACACACCCAACGAAAACAAGCAGAAGCCACTTTCCTTATCCACAAAACCTGTGGATAAAGTAGTGGAGAAGTTGACGGATTTTCAGCCAAAGCCAGATTTCAGGCTGGTTTCATCAATTTGCACAAATTTTGAACGATTTTATAAATATATAAAAATCAACAAGTTAGTAATTGCAAGCAAATGTCGAAAAGATGACGGGCTGTTCCTCAGACGTTCCACGGTAAGTAGGCACTACGCTGTGAACAACTACAGTGCATGGGCATTGACTTCAGTCATCGGCATGCCCCGAAACGCATCAGCAACCTGGCACTTTGGTGCCATTTTCAGCGCCCCCTCCCATCCCTCACGCCACGAACGCCCGTTCCCGCAGTTGGTGGATCTCGTCCCGAATCCGGGCCGCCTCCTCGAACTCCAGGTTGCGGGCCTTGGCCATCATGTCGGCCTCCAGCAGCTTGATGCGGGCCGCCACCGCCTTGGGGTTATCCAGGGCCACGTCATAGGCGCCCTTCTTCTCGGCCACCTTCTTGCCTTTGCCCCGCGCCGATGCCGGCCCGTAGGCACCCTCCATGATGTCGGTAATGGCCTTGGTCACGCCCTTGGGGATGATGCCGTGGGCCTCGTTGAAGGCCACCTGCCTGGCGCGGCGCCGCTCGGTTTCACCAATGGCACGCTGCATGGAACCAGTCATGCGGTCGGCATACAGGATAGCCTTGCCGTTCAGGTTACGGGCCGCACGGCCGATGGTCTGGATAAGGGAGCGGTCGGAGCGCAGGAAGCCTTCCTTGTCGGCATCGAGGATGGCCACCAGTGACACCTCGGGCATGTCCAGCCCTTCGCGCAGCAGGTTGATGCCCACCAGCACGTCAAAGGCCCCCAGGCGCAGGTCGCGGATGATTTCCACGCGCTCGACCGTATCAATGTCGGAATGAAGGTAGCGCACCTTTACGCCATGGTCGGAGAGGTAATCCGTCAGGTCCTCGGCCATGCGCTTGGTGAGGGTGGTGACGAGTACACGCTCCTCGGCGGCCACGCGCAGGCGTATCTCCGAGAACAGGTCGTCCACCTGCGTGGTAGCCGGGCGCACTTCGATGAGGGGGTCGACCAGACCGGTCGGACGCACCACCTGCTCCACCACCTGCCCGGACTTCTCCATTTCATAGGGGCCGGGCGTCGCCGAGACGAAAATGGTCTGCGGCGAAATGCGCTCGAATTCCTCGAACATCATGGGACGATTATCCAGTGCGCTGGGCAGGCGGAAACCGTAGTTCACCAGGTTCTCCTTGCGCGCGCGGTCGCCCTTGTACATGCCGCCCAACTGCGGAATGGTGACGTGTGATTCGTCCACCACCAGGATGGCATCGGGTGGCACATAGTCGAACAGCGTGGGCGGCGGCTCACCGGGTTGGCGGCCGGACAGGTGCCGCGAGTAGTTCTCGATACCGTTGCAGTAGCCGAGCTGTTGCAGCATCTCGATGTCGTAACGCACACGCTCGCGCAATCGCTGTTCTTCGATCAGCTTGTCGTTGTCGTGAAAGAACTTGAGGCGGGGCGGCAGTTCTTCCTTGATCGCTTCAATGGCAGCGTGGATGCGTTCCTGCGGCGTCACGTAATGACTTTTCGGGTAGATCGTGACGCGCGGGGTTTTCTTGAGCACTTCACCCGTCAGCGGATCGAACCAGCTGATTTGCTCCACCTCCTCGTCGAACAACTCGATGCGCACGGCATCGCGTTCGGATTCGGCCGGAAACACATCAATCACGTCACCACGCACCCGATAGGTGCCGCGGAAAAATTCGATATCGTTGCGGGTGTACTGCATTTCGGCCAGACGACGCAGGATGACACGCTGGTCGATGCGGTCGCCGCGCGACACGTGCAACAGCATCTTCATGTAGGCATCTGGATCACCCAAACCGTAGATGGCCGACACGGTGGCAACGATGATGGTGTCACGCCGTTCCTGCAGGG
>JBKHWB010000033.1:0-21353 GCA_046566745.1 Gammaproteobacteria bacterium | reverse complement strand
AGTTCAGTGTCTTAAGGGTATCCAGATAGTCCGCCCAAGCTTGCATCATTTTGCGGCGCTCAGCCAAGTGGGCAGTGCGGTTGTATGCGCGGCCGTTGGGGTCACGTACTGCGTGGGCTAGCTGGTGCTCGATGTAGTCTGGCCGGACCTGCAATACTTCGTCCAGGAGGGTGCGTGCCATTGCCCGGAAACCGTGACCTGTCATTTCTTCCTTGGCAATGCCCATGCGGCGCAGGGCGGTCAGGATGGCATTGTCGCTCATGGGGCGGTCGCCGCCCCGGGCGCTGGGAAAGACATACCGGTCTCTTCCAGTCAGTGCGTACACCTCCCGCAGTATCGCAACGGCTTGAGTCGATAGAGGCACCAGGTGGGGTTCGCGCATCTTCATGCGGGCACCAGGGATATTCCACTGTGCGGCGTCCAGATCAATTTCCGACCATTCCGCTTTGCGCAGCTCCCCCGGACGGACAAAGACCAGGGGCGCAAGCCGTAGGGCGCACTTCGTGACGAGGGTTCCCTGATAGTCGTCCATGGCCCGGAGCATGCCGCCAATCACCTTGGGATCAGTGACTGCCGGATAGTGGGTTTGCTTTACGGGAGGAAGGGCGCCCCTCAGTGCGGGAGTGGGGTCCCGCTCCGCCCGACCAGTGACGATGGCATAGCGGAAGATCTGTCCACAGTTCTGCAGGGCACGATGCGCCGTCTCGACGGCCCCGCGCTCCTCGATCCTCCGGAGGGCGGATAGGAGCTCGGGAGCGGTAATGGCGGAGATGGGGCGGTTGCCAAGCCAGGGGAACAGGTCGCGTTCCAGGCGGCTCAGGATCTTGTCGGCATGGGAGTCCACCCAGGTTGAACGCTGACGAGCGAACCACTCCCTCGCTACGACCTCGAAGCTGTTGAGGTTGTCGCCAGTGCCGGCAGCCTTCTGGGCTTTCCGGTTCTCGCCGGGGTCGATGCCGGCAGCCAGAAGCCTGCGCGCCTCTTCCCGCTTCTCCCGGGCTTCCTTGAGCCCCACGTCGGGGTAGGTACCCAGGGAGATCCGCTTCTCCTTCCCATCGATCCGGTACTTGAGGCGCCACCACTTGCCCCCGCTAGGGGCAACTTCCAGGTACATGCCTTTTTCATCGGCCAGCTTGTAGGGCTTGGCCTGAGGCTGGGCGGCCTTGATGGTGGCGTTTGTCAGGGGCATGGGGGCAACTCATTTGGGGGCAGGTCTGTTGCCCCCTATGTTGCCCCCAGGTGTGTCTGGATTTCAATGTATCAGGTGAGATTGCTTCAGACACAAAAAAGGCCGGAAGCCTTGATTTTACTGGGCTTACCGGCCTTCTTTGTATCGCTCTGGGCGTTCAGTTGGTGGAGGTGGCGGGGATCGAACCCGCGTCCGTCAGCATTCCACCCTCGGTTCTACATGCTTAGTCGGTCTATTGATTTAATCCGCATCAACCCGATCGACAGGACGATGAAGACGAGCCTCTGAGGTTTAACCGTCAGTCGCGAGGCGCGACATCAGGCGATCCCATGTTTTTTGCGCCGACGTCCCCCGCCCATGGGCAGGCAGGTTCGGTCGTAGGCAGGGTATTAGGCTGCCAGTGCGTAGTTTTCGTCGTTTGCGACTATGTTGCTTGTGACTTTGATTAACGAGAGATGTCACCCTCTCCGCATGCCCCTTCGGGATTCATAACCGGCGTCGAAGCCATGTCACCCCCAGAGTGAGTGCAGTATACCGCATTTCTGCCCTCCCTATCCTGTATGGGGTTGTCCCTCTGTAACTCAAGACCGGGGGCGACGCGAAGGGATGAACGGTGCGTGGTCGGCCGTGACTGGCGGGCAGGTGTCAGGCCGCTGGATTGGCCGGGAAGGTGACGGTGACGATCAGGCCGCCTTCCGGGGCGTTGGCCAGATGCAGCAGGGCGTGGTGCAGGCCGGCAATGTGGCCGGCGATGGCGAGGCCGAGGCCGGTGCCGTGCGTATCCTGGCTGTGGCTGCGCACGAAGCGCCCGGTGATCTCGCCAAGGTGGGCCGGATCGATGCCGGGTCCGGTGTCGCGTATCTGCAGGGTGGTGTTGCCGTGCTCTGTGCGCAGGCTGACGTCCACTTCGCCGCCCTCGGGCGTGTGGCGCAGCGCGTTTTCAATCAGGTTGCGCAGCAGGGCGCCTAGCAGGGCCGGCTCGCCGGCCACCGCCAGGGCGGGGCCGTTGTAGCTGAGGCCCAGCTCCTGCCGTCGCGCATCGGCCAGAGGGGCGAGCTGTGCCAGAGTGTCGCGAACAAGCTCGTCCAGTGCCACCGTCTGGATTGTGAGCGGCACAGCGTTGGCATCCAGGCGGGCCAGCAAGAGCAGTTGCTCCACCACGCGGGTGCTACGGTCAACTCCGCTGACCAGTCGCTCCAGGTGCACGCGCTGCTCCGGGCTTGCCCCCGCAGCGAGCACGTTCTCGGCCTGCAGCTTGAGCACGGCCAGTGGCGTACGCAGTTCGTGCGCGGCATCGGCCAGGAAGCGGCGTTCGTGCTCAAGGCTGTCAGCCACGCGTTGCAGCAGGTGGTTCAGCTCGCTGACCACGGGGGCCAGCTCGGCGCGTGGTGCCTGCAGTGCAATGGCATGCATGTGCTCTGGATCGCGCTGGGTAATGGCGGCGCGCAGTTCGTCCAGCGGCTGCAGTTCGCGGTGCAGGGTGCGCCGGCTGAGCCACAGCGCCAGTGCCAGCCCGAGCAGGCTGCCCACGGTCAGGCTGGCCGCAATGTTCAGCGACAGCTCCCGGCGGACATCCGATCGCTCCGCCACGATCAGCCAGTGCCCGTTCTCGGGCAGGCGAGTGGTGTAGACATGCCAGCGGTGGTGGCTGATGCGTCGCTCGTGGAAGCCGGCCTGCAGCGGCGACAGCGAGTATTCCGGGGCGCTGGGGGTGCGCAGTACCAGGTCGCCGCTAGCGGTCCATACCTGTATGGCCACCTTTTTTTCATAGCTCTGGCCTTCTGCCGGGCGGGCACTGCTGTCGCTGTCGTTCAGCGAGGCCCGCATGTGATCCCAGTCGACGCGATCGGCAGTGTGGTTCATGACGCCTTTCAGCACGCGGGCATTTTCGACCAGTTGCGCATCGAACAGCTCCCGCACTTCATGGTTGGCAGTGACATAGCTGAGCAGGCCGGAGACGGCAAAGGTCGCCACCAGGGTGGCAAAAAGCGCGAGCAACAGTTGCTGTCGAATGGAGCGCATCAATCACCTGCCTGTGCCGGGGGCTTGGGAATGGTGTAGCCGACGCCACGCAGTGTGCGGATGAGTTCGGGGTGGAATTTCTTGCGTAGATGGTGCACGTGCACTTCCAGCGAATTGCTTTCCACTTCGTCCATCCAGCCATAAAGCGCGCTTTCCAGGCGGTCGCGCGTCAGTACTTCGCCGGCGTGTTCCAGCAACTCCTTCAGCAGCATGTATTCGCGGCGGGCCAGTGTGACGGGCTGGCCCTTCCAGGTGACCTGCTGGCTGGCCGGATCAAGCTCGATGTCGCCGTGCACCAGTCGCGACTGGGCACGACCCGAGCGCCGTCGCAACAGCGCGCGCAGGCGCGCCGACAATTCGGCCATGTCGAAGGGCTTCAGCAGGTAATCGTCGGCGCCGGCATCCAGTCCGGCCACGCGGGATGACAGGGCATCACGGGCGGTCAGGATGAGCACGGGAAGGTCGCTGCCCTGCTTGCGCAGCTCCGCCAGGACGGCCATGCCGTCGCGTCGCGGCAGTCCCAGGTCCAGGATGGCCAGGTCGAAGTGTTCGCTTTGCAGGGCCTGCAGGGCGCTGTGGCCGTCCTTCATCCAGTCGACCACGAAGCCCTGTTTCATCAGGGCTTCCTGCAGGGCTTCGCCCAGCATGATGTCGTCTTCGGCCAGCAGCAGTCGCATGTCGTGTGTCCTTGCCTTACCAGATCAGCCAGTAGCGGATGTTGTCCTGCTGCTGCAGGAAGTCCTCGGCCTCGTGGCCGGCGAGCAGTGTGAGCGTCGCCAGCATGCCGGCTTGTACGCAATCGGCAGCGAGCAGAGTGGCCGAACGCGGGCCGCCCTGCACCGGCCAGCCGGTTTTCGGATTCAGGATGTGGCCGTAGCGCACGCCGTCCTTGAGCAGGAACCGCCGGGCATCCCCGCTGGTAGCCAGGGCGCCGTTGACCAGTGACACCGTCTCGGCGGCGGCATCGGCCCGGTCAGGTGTCTCGATGCCGATCTGCCAGGCACCGCCGTCGCGGCGCGGACCGCGGGCGCGCAGGTCGCCACCGAAATTCACCAGCAGGGCGGCATCGGTCATGCCGGCAAGCAGCGTGAAAACGCGATCCACGGCATATTCCTTGCCGACGCCTCCCAGGTCGATTTCCATGCCGGCGGGCAGGGTGATCACCGGGTTTTGCCACTGCACGTGTTGCCAGCCTACCAGCGGCATCAGCGCACGGATGCTGGCGTCGTCGGGGATGTGGTTGGAGCCGTCGAACGTCCAGGCGCGCCGCAGGACGCCGGAGGTGATGTCGAACAGGCCGTCGGAAAGGTCGTGCAGCATTGCGGCCACGTCGATCAACCGGGCCGTCTCGTCATCGACCGTGACGGGCTGGCCGTTGGCGGTATTGATACGGTGAATGATGTTGTCGTCGCGGTAGCGACTGAATTTCTGTTCGATGCGCAGGGCTTCGGTCGCCGCTGCCTCCACTTGCCGTGCAGCAGTGATGAAGTCGTCGTGGTCGAGGATGATTTCGCAGGGACTGGCCATGGCGCGAAAGCGCCCGGTGCAGGAGGCGTTGTGACGGGTGAGGGATAGTTCGCTCATGGGCGTCGCCGGGAAAAAGGCCGGGTTAAACAGGACATGAACTGTTTAACCCGGCCACACAGGTTTTACCAGCGGAACGAATAGCCCACCTGGAACCACATCGCCGACAGATCGGGTTGCAGTTGCTGTCCGGCGAGGTCGCCGGTGGCCGGGGCAGCAGGGCCGTTGGCCGTCTGGTCGTATTTTTCCAGGCGGAAGCTGAGCTCGCTGTCCTTGCCGAGTCCGATGCCGTACTTGATGCCAACCGTGGTGGCGTCAAAGGCACCCAGGCGCGGGTCGGCGGAGGCTGCATCGAGACTGGTCGTAACAGCGCTACCGCTGATGCTGACATCGCGACCCACCTGCAGGTAGGGCTTGTAGAAGTCCGCCTCGGTTTGCGTGTACCAGCGCACGTGCGGCTCCAGGTACATGTTGTGGCCCAGTTCCCAGCGGTATTTCAGGTCGAGGGTGTGCGAATTGATGCCCCAGTCATCCGTGGTGTAGCGATAGGAGGCGTCAATCACGTCTTCCGTCAGGTGATATTTCAGCTGTGTATACAGGCTGTGTTTGGTGCGCGAATCCGGGCGTACCTCGAACAGGTAGAGGTTGTAGCCGTTGCTGTTCGACAGCGACGGATCCGCCAACAGGTTGTTGGCGCCATCCAGCACTGTCAGCAGCTTGTAGGGGTCGCTCTGGTAACCGTTGCCGCTGGACAGCGAGTAGTTGACTTGCAGGATGGCGTGGCGGTTGAGCACCTGGGTGACACCGAGCAGCAGGTCCGTCACGGTCTTGCTGTCGGCACCGCCCGCGCGCCCATTCGCCACTTTGTCCACCATGCTGGCGAACGGCTCGGGTGATCCGCCCACCGGATCGCTATTGTCCAGTTCGACATTGATGCCGCCCGACAGCGTGGTGTTCTTGTTGTTGATGTCCTTGGCCAGGGCGGCGTTCATGGCGATCGACTGGAAGTCGTATTCGTTGGAGACGTTGCCGCCGATGCTCAGGCGTAGGTTGTCGCCGATGGGCTGCTGCCAGCCAGCCGAGACGGAGGCACGGGTATCCTTGAACTCGTCATCCAGCGGCAGTTCGCCGGCTGGCGTGGTGTAGCTGCCACCGCCGGAGGGGCCGGTAAAGGTCTGCGGCACGCCCGCCGGGGCCGCACCGTTGGGCGATGCACCGGTCAGCGAGTCCAGTACCAGTTTAAGGTTGAGGATTTTTTCATCGCCGAAATCTTTTTTCAGGTTGACCACGGGCTCGGCGGCCTGCACGCGCCCATCGGCTTCCTTGTAAAAAAGGGCGGCGGTATCTACCTGCCAGCCATGGTCTTCAGCATGGACAGTCGCCAGGGGCGTCGCTGCGCCAAGCAGGACGGCACTGGCCTGGGCCATGGCCTGCGCGATCGTCAGGCCTTTCGATTTTTTCAGTTGCATCCGCAGCCACCTCCGCCAAAGCCGCGGCCACCACTGGCCGCTTCCTTGCTGAAATAAATGTGATCATCCAGTCCGCTCTCCACCGGATAGGCATCGAACTGCATGGATTTCTTGGCCAGCAGGTCACGCTCCCAGGGTTTTACCCCGAGCGAACTGCAGGCACCGAGCAGGCTCGTCATCAGCACGAGCACCAGGGCTTTTTTCATGGTGAATCCTCAGAGTGTGGTCACGGTCTCGGACAGCAAGTCGTGAATTTCTTTTTCGTACGCAGCGGTTTTGTTGTCATGGAAACCGGAGTGTTTGAAGCGCGGCTTGCCGTTGCGGTCCAGCAGGTAGCTTGAGGGCATGGTCTGCACCTTGAACTGCGCGGCCAGGGCGCCGGTGCTGTCGAACATCACCGGGAAGGCGGGCGTGAAATCCTTGAGGAAGGTGTCGGCCAGTTTCTTTTCCTGGTCGACATTGACGGCCAGGATGACGAGTCCGTCCTTGCCGTATTTCTCGTGCATGGCCTTCATCCAGGGAAAGGATTGCTTGCAGGGGCCGCACCAGGACGCCCAGAAATCGACATAGACCACCTTGCCCCGGTAGCCGGCGAGATCAAGGTCGGGCGTGGCGGCATGGGCGGAACCGGTGATCGGGCCGATCAGCAGCAGGGGTAGCAACAACAGGCGACGCAGGATAGGGCTCATGGAATCCTCCTCGGGTTGCTGCCAAGACTAGAGGGGTAATCCTTAACGCCACCTTAAGCCCCCGGGCCGATCGGGTGGCCGGTTGTGCGCCTTAAGCTCCCGTTAATCGTTGTCGCTGTCGGCCTCCCTAGAATCCCTCTCATCAGGAAACGGGGGTTTTTATGCGAATGCTGCTGACATTGATGCTGTGGCTGTGCCTGCAGGCATGGCCGGTACAGGCCGCTGTGCCGGATTTCAGTGCTGTGGCCAGCGAGGAGGAGTTCCTGCCGGTGGCGCAGGCCTTCCGGCTGGAATCGGCCTCGGCCGGGGATAACCGCGTGGGCCTGCGCTGGGTCATCGCTCCCGGATACGCCTTGTACAAGGCGCGCATGAGCGCCGCCATCGATGCGGCATCGGCGCCCGGTGTTGAAGTGGCCGGACTGCAGTTCCTCTCGCCTACCGTATTCAAGGACGACCCCAGCTTTGGCCGCATGGAGGTGTTCCATGACGAGGCGCGTGCGGAGGTGGAGGCGCGTAACGTGCCGGCCGGCATGGCCGGCAAGCAATTGATGGTGGACGTGCGCTACCAGGGCTGTGCCGACGCGGGTCTATGCTACCCGCCCCAGACGGTGCGCCTGCCGCTGGCGCTGGTGGCGTCGGCAAGCGCGGCGGTCACGCCCCCGCCAGCCTTCCTGCCGGTGGCTGCAACGCCGAGCAGCGAGGCCGTGACGCCGGCGGCGCCGGGACTGGACGAAGCCGACGGCATTGCCGGCTTTCTCGGCCACGCCAGCCTGCCGCTGGTCCTGCTGACCTTCCTGGCGCTCGGTATCGGGCTCACGTTCACGCCCTGTGTCTTTCCCATGATGCCCATCCTGTCCGGCCTGATTGCCGGCGAGGATCGCGCCCTGCTGACCGTGTCGCGGGCCTTTCGCCTGTCGCTGGCCTATGTGCTGGGGATGGCCAGTACCTACGCGCTGGTGGGGACGCTGGTGGGCTACTTCGGTGCGCGCGCCAACGTGCAGTTGTGGCTGCAGACCCCGGCGGTACTTATCGGCTTTGCGCTGGTGTTCGTGGCCCTGTCGCTCAGCATGTTCGGCTTTTATGAAATACAGATGCCCGCCCTGTTGCGGGATCGCATGGATGAGCTGGCCCGTAAGCAGAAGGGCGGCCGCATGACGGCGGTGTTCATCATGGGCATCCTGTCTGCGCTGGTGGTGTCGCCCTGTGTGTCGGCGCCTCTGGCCGGCACGCTGGTCTACATCAGTTCGACCGGTGATGCCGTGCTGGGCGGGCTGGCTTTGCTGTCACTGGGCCTGGGCATGGGCGTGCCCCTTATCCTGATCGGCACGACCGGCGGTCGTCTGTTGCCCCGGGCGGGCAACTGGATGCTGGCCGTCAAGGGCGTTTTTGGCGTGGGCATGCTGGCGGTGGCCATCTGGCTGCTGGCGCGCGTCGTGCCCGGTCCGGTCACATTGTTGCTGTGGGCGCTGCTGATCGGCGTGTCGGCGGTGTTCATGGGGGCGCTGGAGCCGGCAGGCCCCGGTATCGGCCGGTTGTGGAAGGGCGTGGGTGCATTGATGTTGCTCTACGCGGCCACGCTGCTGGTGGGGGCGTTGACCGGCCAGAGTGACGTGCGTCGGCCGCTAGAGGCCTTTGCGGCGGTGCCGGCAGCAACGGCAACGACGGCCCAGGCGTCCGCGTCGGCATTGTCCCTGGAGGTGGACTTCGTGCGGGTTCACAGTGAGCGTGAGTTGCGCGAGCAGCTGGCAGCGGCGATCGGTCGCGGGGAGGAGGTGGTGGTCGATGTCTATGCCGACTGGTGTGTCGCCTGCCAGGACATGGCGCGAACCACGTTCCGTGATGCCGGCGTCAGGGCTGCGCTGTCCCCCATGCGGCGCCTGCAACTGGACCTGTCGGACAACACGCCGGCGCAGAGGGCACTGCTGCAGACGCTCAAGCTGTACGGGCCGCCCGCCATGCTGTTCTACGATCGTAACGGCGACGAGAAGCGCTCAATGCGCGTGCAGAGTGAAATCGGTGCAGAGGCGTTGTTGCGCAAGCTGCAGGGATAAAAAAGAGCGCCGGATGGCGCTCTTTTTTTGCAGGACAGGATGACGCCGTCTCAGAGACCAGCGTTCTTCAGGCGGTTGCCATGCTGGCGGAAGACGGCCAGCGGGTCGGTGCCGAAGATGTCGCGCAGGCCGAAGAACTGGTTCACCTGGTCGAAGTGGTTCATCTTGTAGTCGTCGCGGATGACCACGCCGACGTGGCTGCTGCACTTGCCCACCATGCCGTCGTTCGGTGCGCCGTTGAAGGCCAGGGTGGTGATGCTGAACAGGATGTCGACCGGATCGAGCAGATTGGTGCGCACGCTGGTGCTGCCCCAGGAGTAGTAGCGCACGCCGTTCACGACGGCGGCGCCCTGGCCGCAGGCGGTGGTAGGCATGCCGTGCGGGAAGCGCTGGGTGAACTCCGCCGAGCCCTTGCTCGACAGGGAATACAGGCTGTCACGGGCGTCCGATACGGTCTTGTCGCCGGTCAGCAGCTTGAGCAGGTCGTTCATGGTGTTGAGCAGGCTGATGGCCAGCTTGCCCAGCGTGGGCGAGGCCGCGTCGACGTTGAGGATGAGGTCGGCCACCGGAGAGCCTTGGGCGGGTGTGCCCACTGTCGAGACCGACGCAATCCGGGTCGGCATGGTGGCGCCCACGTAGCGAACGGAGTGGCCGCCATGGCTGTGGCCGATCAGGTTGATCTTCTGCGCGCCAGAGATGGCCAGGATGGTGTCGACCTGTGAGCGCAATTGTTCGCCGCGTGCTTCCGAGCTTTCCAGTCCGCCTACCTGGGTGGTGTAGACCTTGCTGCCGCCTTTGCTGAGGGTTTGCGGAATCTGGTACCAGTAGTCGATCAGGCCCGCCATCTTGTCCCAGCCGAACATGCCGTGGGCCAGTACGATCGGATATTTGGTCTGGGTATAAGTGTCGGCCGCGGCGGTGCCGGCCAGCGGCAGGGCGAGGGACAGGGTCAGCAGGACGTGCTTGAGGGTCATGAGGGCAATCCTTTGTTCATTCGTGGTGGAAGCCGTTGCACACCCCGCAAGAGGGACGTCAGGCACACGGATACCTGCCCTGTCAGCAAGGCGCGTGCCAGACGGGCGGTGCTTTTCCGGAGATGAACGGCAGGTGGCGCAGCCATTGCCCTTGGCGCCATCTGCACTGTGGCTGGCGGGTCATGACAGTCCGGCAAAAAAGGCGAAACCTGCTACGGGCTGTAACGGGGGGTGTTACCGGGGGCGGGTAGAACGGTAGCGCGAAGCGTCAGCGGTTGCGCAGGACGCGATGCTTCTCGCGATCCCAGTCACGCTGCTTCTCGGTTTCGCGCTTGTCGTGCAGCTGCTTGCCCTTCACCAGGGCAATCTCGCATTTCACCCGGCCATGGCTCCAGTAAAGGGCCAGCGGAACGCAGGTATGGCCCTTTTGCTGCACTTCACCGGTGAGCTTGTCGATTTCGCGGCGGCTCATCAGCAGCTTGCGGGTACGGGTCGGGTCGGCAATGACGTGGGTCGAGGCCTGCAGCAGGGGCGTGATGTGGGCGCCCAGCAGCCAGGCCTCATTGTTCTTGAACAGCACGTAGGCGTCGGTAAGGTTGGCCTTGCCGGCGCGCAGGGATTTGACTTCCCAGCCCATCAGCACGAGGCCGGCCTCGACCTTGTCCTCGATGAAGTATTCATGGCGGGCGCGGCGGTTCAGTGCAATCGTGCCGCTGTTGCTGCCGGTTTTCTTGGTGGGGGATTTGCTCATGGCGACGATTATAGGGGTTCGCTGCGGTGGCGTCCCCTGCAATCGCGTGTTCCCGGGACAACGGTTGAGGCTCCCGCCTGAATCCCCGACAATGGCGCCCACTTCATGACCTGACGGCTGACTCCATGGCAACGCCTGCTTCTCCTGTTCATGCTCCCTGGTCCCGCCCGTTGCTGGGGCTGGCTTCACTGTCTCTCTTCGGTCTGGGCCTTGCCCAGTTCTGGGAGTTGCCCCTCATGGCCGTGCGTCATGGCGGCATCGCCTTCTTCGGTGCGTTCCTGGTCTGCCTGCTGGTGCTGGCCCTGCCATTGCGCTTGCTTGAGCTCATGCTGGGACGCCGCTCGCGGCGCTCGCCGCTGGAGGGCATGGCGGTGCTGACCCGCGAAGCGGATGCCCGGCGTGGCTGGCGCGCGGCGGCATGGGCGTCAGGCCTTGCCGACATCCTGGCCATCGCCGGACTGGCCTTGCTGGCAGGCTGGGGGGCGAGCTTTCTGGGCCACCGCCTGTTGAGCGACGCGATCCAGACCGCCACGGCAGCGGGCCTGGTGTGGCCGGCCGGTACGGGCACGGCCTTTATCGTGGCGGCCGGGCTGGCACTGCTGGCGCCCGCCCGGCGCGAGCAGGCCAACGTGGCGGCACTGGCTCTGGTGGTGATTTGCCTGGGGGTGGCGGCCCTGTACGGTGCCGGCTCATTGGCGGCTTATGAAACGACCACCACGCTGGGGGCGGACGGCTGGCGCGAAGCCATGCGCTCGGCGCTGCTGGTGGGTGGCGGCGGCTTGGGCGTGGTCTGGCTGACGGGGATGCGCCTGCCCAAGGAAGTGAGCCTTGGCCAGTTCACGCTGGCGTTGGTGGGGTTGCAGGTCATCCTGGCCGGGCTGGTCTGGATGGCGCTGGCGCCGTATGCCGCGGAGGCCTCCGGTGTGGTTGCCTCCAGTGCGGTGCTGGAACAGATTCCGTCGGTGATGGGCGAAGGCCTTTCGCCGGCCCTGCTGTTTGTGGCGCTGGGGGTGGCAGCCGTGTTTGCACTGGCATTCGCCGCCGAGCCGCTGCTGACCCGGCTGGGCGAGCGGGGCATTTCCCGTTTGCCGGCCGTGGTGCTGGTGTTTACCGGCGGTGCGGCGCTGGCCGAGTTGCTGTGGATGGGTGGCCGGGTCGAGGGCGTGCATTTCCTGCTGCAGGCGGTGCGTGACCTGCTGCTGGTAGTGATGGCTGGCTTCTCCGTGTTTGCTGGCTGGGCCATGAAGATCAGCCATGCCCGCAAGGAACTGAGCCTGCCCTCCGAAGGCCTCTACAATGCGTGGCGGGTGGCCGTGCGTCTCGTGGTGCCGCTGGCCGTGCTCTTCGTGCTGGCCGGATACGTGGCATGACGCAGGCCATCACGCGCAGCGTGCTCGTCCCCTACTCGGCCCGGGAGATGTATGACCTGGTGTGCGACGTGGCGCGCTATCGCGAGTTCCTGCCGGGATGCATCAGTTCCGAGCTGGTGGCTGCGGGCGAGACCGAAGTGATCGGGCGCATGGCATTCACGCGCCTGGGCATGACCCAGCACCTGATGTCGCGCAATCGGCTGACGCCGCCGTCACGCATCGATATCGAACATGTCGAAGGCCCGTTCGATCATCTCAAGGCGCACTGGCAGTTTGATGCCTTGCAGGAAAAAGCCTGCAAGGTCACCTTCAGCATGGAGTTCGCGGTGGGACAGCGCTTTGTGCAGTTTGCGGTGGGGGCTGCCGTACAGCAGGGTGCCAACGACACCGTGGAGGCCTTCCGGAAGCGGGCGGAGCAGATTTATGGCAAGCGATGAGCGCATCCGGGTGGAAGTGGTGTATGCGCGGCCGGACGTACAGCGGCTTGTCGCGCTGGATGTGGTGCCGGGCACGACCATGACGCAGGCGGTCGAGCAGTCGGGCCTGCTGGCCGAGTTTCCCGGGATCGACCTGGCGACGGCCCCGATGGGCATCTTCAGCAAGATCGAGGAGGAGCCCGCGATGCGGGTACTGCAGCCGGGTGACCGTGTTGAACTTTACCGGCCGCTGGAAATGGATCCCAAGGAGGCACGCAAGTTGCGGGCCGAGCGGGCGAAGGCCAAACGCAGCCAGCAGGGAAAGTGACACGCTGGGGCGGTGGGTTTGCCAAAAAAACGCCGACATGAAGTCGGCGTTTTTTGTTGGGGCAGGGTGCGCTCAGAAGCGGGCGTTCAGCTTCAGCCAGGCCAGCCGCCCCGGTTCGTTGACACGAGTGGTCTGCACAAAGCCGCTGACCATGGCGCCGCCGCGCGACAGGTGCTCGGCATAGGTCTTGTCGAAGAGGTTATCAATGCCGGCGGACAGCGTGACGGCCTTGGCCGGCGTCCAGCTGGCATTAAGTGAAAACACGCCAAAGCCGGCAGTTGTGCCGATGTCCTGGCCCACCACGTTGCCACGGCCCGGATCGACCTTGTCCTGACGACCCACCAGGCGCAGCAGCGCGCCGGTACTCCACGTGGGCCGGCGGTAATCGACGCCAAGCCGGGTCTCGACCGGACTCATCTGGGCCAGGTCGGTGCGGTCGGTATCATTCGCGCCATGTGCCACGGCGACCGTACCCGTCAATGTCCAGTGCGTTGCAACTGTCCAGGCCACGTCGGCCTCGCCGCCCCAGGTGCGGGCATCGATGTTGCGGCTGACCGCCTTGCCGCCTTTGCCGGCAACGGTCGTGTCGATCAGGATGTAGTCGTGAATGTCCGCCATATAGATTGCGAGGGTTGTCTTCACGGCGGAGCCGCGATGCTGCCAGCCGGCGTCGAGCTGGGTGGTCTGCTCCGGGTTGACCAGGAAGCCGCTGACGGTACTGCTGCTCTGGGTGGAGAAACGCTCCCAGTAGTCGGCCATGCGCTGGCTGTGGCCGATCCCGGCCAGGAACTGTTGCTGGTCGTTGATGTCGAGTTCGGCGCGGACAAAGGCGCTGGTCAGGGTGTCCTTGTCCTCGGTGCCGGCGGTGGGGTTGGTCACCATCATCATGCCGTTGCGCAAGCTGGCACGATTGTCGGTGACTTTCCACAGGTCGACACGGGCGCCACCCGTGAGACGGGTGCGGTCATCCAGAGCATGCTCCACCTCGCCAAAGATGCCTTGCTGCTCGAATTCGCCATCGGTACTGAAGGCCATGGCCTGGAACGGCATCATGGTCTGGTTCATGGTGCTGCGCAGGGCGTGCTCGTTCCGCTGGACGTCGACGCCAAGGGTGGCGCTGGTGCTGTTGCCGGGAACCAGCGTGGTGGTGAGGCGCCCACCTTCGGTCAGCCGGGTGGGGTTCGACACCGATGGATTCGGCATCATCATGCTGGGGGTGAAGGCACGCAGGCTGTAGTTGTCCATCACGTGGTCAACATCATTGCGATACAGCTGCGCCTCAATCGTTTTCATCCAGCCTGATGCCATCGTGCGTTTGGCGCGCAGTCCGACGTTCTGTCGCAGGAATTTGCTGCCGTCCATGGCGCGATCGGCGTAGGCGGCCTCGCCGTCGCTGGCGCCGCCGGTGAGTTCGATCAGGGTCTGCTCATCCGGTGTCCAGCCAAGCGTGGCATTGCCGCTCCAGCGATGGTACTCGCTGTGCACTTCCTTGCCGTCGCCATCTTCGTAGTCATCCGATTCCGAATGCGTGCCCTGCACGCGCACGTAGCCGGCACTGGCTCCAGCCGTCAGGTCGGCCATGAGTTCTGCCCGGCCAAATCCGGCTGCCAGCGCGCTGGCATCGCCATGGACCCGCGGGGCATCGTAGTCAGGGGTGTCGCGCTCGAACAGCACGGTAGCGGCGGAGCCCACGCCCCACACGACGCTTTGCGGGCCCTTCAGCACGCGAATGCGGTCATAGCTCTCCGGGAACAGGTAGGCAGTGGGCGGGTCCATGCGCATGCCGCAACCGCCCAGCACGGTTTCGCCATTGGCCAGGATATTGAGGCGGGAGGCGGCCATGCCGCGGAACACGGGGTCGCCGTCGGTACCGCCCTTGCGGATCACGGTAAAGCCGGGGATGGACTTGAGGTAGTCGGCACCGTCATGTGCGGGGACCGGCTGTCGCGGCGACTGCGGGTCGGTTTCCAGGGTGAGCGGGCTGGACATGGCGGGTGCCGTGACGACGATCTCGGTCAGCGGGGTGGCGGTGTCGGTATCGCTGGCGGAGGCAAGGGCGGCGCTGATGGCCAGGGGCAGAGCGGCAAAGCGGAAGGCGGACAACACGGCTGGAGACTCCACACATCAGGGAAATTGTGATGGAGTGTAACGAGCAGGCTATCTACCCACCCTGCGGCATAGTGTCGCAGGGTGGATGGGGTTACAGCGGATCGGCGGTCAGGGTGCGGTCGCGACTCTCCGGCTTGGCCGGGTCCCTGGCCGGTATGGCGTCGGCGCCCTCGATGCGCGCCAGCACGCCGTTTTCGAATACGACGGTGAGCCGACGGTTATCCACGGCGGGCAGGCCGGCCTTGCGGGCATAGGTGCCCGGCACGTAGTCGTAGAGATAGTCCCAGCGCTTCGGATTGAGCGAATCGGTGATGAGTGGCGTGCCCAGCACGTAGCGCACCTGGCCCGGCGTCATGCCCGGCTTGAGGCGGTCCACCATTTCTTTTGTGACCACGTTGCCCTGGTCGATGTCGGCCTTGTACACGCGCAGGAAATTGCCGCAGCCGGACAAGCCGGTCACCAGCAGCAGGGCAAGGACGATCTTTTGCATCACGGGGGCTTTTCCTCTATGGTGCGCGAAAAGCGCACAAACACGTCTCAGGCCGGCATCATACCTCATCAGGGGATGACGTCTGCAGGGCCCTCCACTGCACTTTCGTAAGCAATGTTCTACCGGGATACAGCATGACCACCAGCAACCAGGAACTCCGCAAGGCCGGCCTCAAGGTCACCCTGCCGCGAGTGAAGATTCTCGAGCTTCTGGAAAGCGCGCCCGTGCACCACATGAGCGCGGAAGACGTTTACAAGGCGTTGCTAGAGCAGGGCGAGGACGTGGGGCTGGCCACGGTGTACCGGGTGCTCACCCAGTTCGAAGCGGCCGGCATCGTCGAGCGCCATCATTTCGAGGGCGGCCACTCGGTGTTCGAGCTGGCCCGCGAAGAGCATCATGACCACATCGTCTGCGTCAGTTGCGGCAAGGTGGTCGAGTTCCATGACGAAGTCATCGAGGCGCAGCAGGTCAAGGTGGCCGAGGCACTCGGCTTCCGCCTGACCAGTCATGCGCTGCACCTCTATGGCGTCTGCAGCCGCCCGGAGTGCCAGCTCAAGCAGGGTGGCAAGCCGGCCTGAGTCCGGCGCCACCCGTTTTTTTGGGACGTCGGTCGGGCGAGTGCTTGTGTGCCAGCGCCCGGCCGATAGACTGCGGTCTCCTGTCATGATGCCCCATGGATATGACTGATTCTTCCGCATACGCCGCCCACGCCTTTCACGCCAGTCTGCCGAATGGCCGCGCCAGCGGCACACTCCGCGTCAGTGTCATGGGGTTGCAGTTCATGCGCGAGGGGATTGCCGTGACCCTGCCGCTCGACGGGCTTGAGCTCAAGCCGGGCGGCGCCGGCAACCGCCTCATCTTTCTCACCCATCCGGCGCGCCCGGAGTGGCAGTTCTACACGGCGGATCATGCCTTGCTGAAGTCGCCCGTGCTGGCCGGTCACCCGGCCGTGCTGGCGGTCAGCGGGGCGCGCCTGCGCCACCATTCGCTGTTCTGGGCCGGGCTTGTCGGTGTGCTGGCCTTGCTAGTCCTGGCAGGTTTCCTGCTTTACAGCTCGCTGGATGCGATGAGCGCCGCCGCTGCCCGCCGCATTCCGGCCGACTGGGAGCAGCAGTTGGGCAAGAGCGTGATGGCGCAGTACCGCATGCAGCACGAACTGCTGGATGAAAAGGAAACGAAGGCGTTGCTGGGGCCGCTGGTCGCGCCGCTCGCGGCGGCCATGGACGACAAGCGTCATCCCCTTCACCTGCATGTGGTCGAGGATCCGGCCATCAATGCCTTTGCCTTGCCCGGCGGCTACATCGTGGTGAACTCCGGCCTCATCCTGCGGGCGCGCCATGCCGCTGAGCTGCAGGGCGTGATCGGCCACGAAATTGCTCATGTCACCGAACAGCACGGCCTGCGCGCCGTCATTCGCAGTACAGGCGTTTATGTCGTGGCCCAAGCCCTGGTCGGTGACGCCAGCGGCCTGCTGGCGGCCGTGGCCAACGCCGGGCCGCTGCTGCTCAACCAGAAATACTCCCGTGACTTTGAGCGCGAGGCCGATGCCGAAGGCGTGGCCTTGCTCAAGCGCGCCCGCATTGATCCGCGCGGCATGACGGACTTCTTCCGTACCATCCTTGCGGAAGAAAAAAAGCAGATGGAAAAAATTCCGGACGAACGTGCCCGTGCCGCCATGGACACAGCCATGGTCTATTTCGGATCGCATCCCGAGACCGAAGAGCGCATCGCCAATCTGGAAAAAATGATGGCGGCAGAGCCGCGCAGCGGCTGGCGTGATGATGAGGCGGCGTTTCGTGCGCTACAGGCACGCGTGAAAGATTTTGTGAGTGAGAAGGAAGGGGAACGTGAAAACAACGATAAAGGGCAGTGATGCCTTTGCCTATGTGGATGTGGAGCTGGCACCAGGCGAATCCATCGTCGCCGAGTCCGACAGCATGTCCAGCATGTCGGCGGACCTCGACCTGAAAGCCCGTTTCAATGGCGGCTTCTTCATCGCCATTCTGCGCAAGCTGCTGGTCGGCGAAACCCTGTTCATCAACCAGTTCCGCAACAATACCAAGGGCGAGCGGCGCTTGACGCTGGTGCAGCCGACGCCGGGCTCGGTACGATGCGTCGAGCTGAACGATGAGACGTTCTACCTGCAGCCGGGTGCCTTCCTGGCTTGCACCGAGGGCGTGAAACTGGGCGTGAAGTTTGCCGGCCTGATCTCGTGGATTGCCAAGGAAGGCCTGTTTCGCATCGTCGTCAGCGGTACCGGCAAAGTCTGGTATGGCGCCTATGGTTGCCTGCTGGAGCGCGAGGTGGATGGCGAAACAATCGTCGACACGGCGCACCTGGTTGGCTATACGCCCGGCATCACCCTCAAGCTGCAACTGGCCGGCGGGATTTTCTCCAGCCTGCTCGGTGGCGAGGGACTCGTCACGCGCGTGAGCGGCAAAGGCCGCATGGTCATCCAGACGCGCAGCCTTCCGGGCCTGGCCAACTGGATCAACCCGAAATTGCCTTGAGCAAAATAGCTGGCGGCCGCATGCGGTGTTGGCGAATGGACTGTGGTGTTACTTTGCGGCACGCACATACCGCTCTTCGCCAGTTAGCCGCCTTGCCTGGTGTCTGCCAGCGCTCATGTTGAATGACGACAAGGAAATCAGAAAAATGAAAATAGATTTCATGCACCAGCCGGGCAATACCGCTGCGCGCGTATTCCTCTCGCCAGGCGAAACCTGCACGGTGGAAGGCGGTGCGATGATCGCCATGAGCGGTCATCTCGATGTTGAAACCACCACGCACAAGAAAGGCAGTGGCGGCTTCATCAAGGCCGTGAAGCGCCTGTTCGCGGGCGAGTCCCTGTTCCTCAACCACTTTACTGCAACGCGCGAGGCCGGTGAGGTCTGGCTGGGCAGTGCTCTCGCCGGCGACATGATGCGCCATGACCTCGACAACGAAACGCTGATCGTCCAGGCCGGTTCATTTGTCGCCTGCGAGCACGACGTCAATATGGACATGGGCTGGCAGGGCTTCAAGAATCTGGTGTCCGGTGAAAGCCTGTTCTGGCTGAAGCTTTCCGGCAGGGGTCAGGTGGTGCTGAACTCCTTTGGCGCCATTTATCCGGTCGAGGTGGATGGCGAGTACATCGTTGATACCGGACACATCGTGGCGTTTAACGAGACGCTGGAGTTCACGCTGACCAAGGCGGGCAAGAGCTGGTTGTCGTCGATATTCGGTGGCGAAGGACTGGTCTGCAAATTCAAGGGCAAGGGCACGGTGTGGTGCCAGTCGCACAATCCGGCCAGTTTCGGGGCCAGCCTTTCACCCGCCCTGCGCCCGCGCAAGGCCTGAGCCGGAGACACGACATGACACACAAGGTTCAGATCAACGGCCTCGCCGGCACGCATGACGCGGCGCAAGTCGCCGCGGCGTTTGCCCAACTCTTCCGCATTTCCGAGGACAAGGCCGCTGCCGTGCTGGCGCGTGCGCCCATGGTCATCAAGGAGGGCATTGATGCCGCTACGGCAGAAAAATACCGCGCCAGTCTGGAAAAGATCGGCTTGCAGGTGGAGATCATGGCGCCGGCCGGCATGGCGCTGACGCTGGAGCCCCTGCCGGAAGCGGCCGCAGCGCCAGCGCCTGCAGAAGAAACGTCTCCCGTCGCGCCTGTGCCATTGGTTGCGCCGGTCACACCAGAGGCCGAGCAGCCGGGCTTTCGCTTCCGTATCGAAGGACGCCCTGATTACGCCTTCCTGACGGTGCAATTGCCGGCCAACCAGACGTTGAAGGTGGAAGCGTCGGCCATGGCCACCATGGACACGCACCTGAAGATGAAGACCAAGCTGCGCGGCGGCCTCGGGCGGTTTCTTACGGGCGAGTCCCTCTTTGTCAACGAATTCACGGCTGAAAATGTTCCGGGTGAAATCGGCATTGCTCCGGGCGCCCCGGGAGACCTTGCGCATGTCTACCTGCGTGGCGACAACGTGATCTACCTGCAGAATTCGGCATTCGTGGCTTGCGACCCGCGCGTGACGCTGGAGACAAAGTGGCAGGGGCTGGTGAAGGGCTTTTTCTCCGGTGAAAACCTGTTCCTGATTCGGGCCAGCGGTATGGGCGACCTGTGGTTCAACACCTATGGCGGCCTGATCGAGCTGGAAGTCGATGGCGAGTATGTGGTCGATACCGGCAATATTGTCGCGTTCACCGACGGGCTGGATTACGCGATCAGCAAGGTGGGCGGCTACAAGTCGCTGTTCTTTTCCGGCGAGGGGCTGGTCTGTCGCTTCAAGGGCAAGGGCCGCGTGTGGATTCAGACCCGCACCACCGGGGCGTTTGTGTCATGGGCGCACTGGTTCCGCCCGGTACAGAAGCGCGGCTGAGTCTTTTTTGGTGCAAATGAAAACGCCCGGCCATGTGCCGGGCGTTTTTCTTTCTGGTGACGTGACTTTCGTCAGATCATTTCAGGACGTAGAACCGGGCCGGCTCCTTCGCGCTGTCGGCGTAGGTGTCCAGCGTCTCACCCATGCTGACCGACAGCAGTTCCAGTCGCTTCGCGGGCGTCGGATGTGTCTTGAACATCAGGGCCACGGCCCCATCCTGCGGATTCACGGCATCCAGTGTCTGCAGTGAGCCAACCAGTCCGTAGGGGTTGTAGCCGGCGCGGGCGGCAATCACCACGCCCATGCGGTCGGCTTCATGCTCGTCCTTCTTGTCCAGGCCACGGGCAAACAGTTCCGTGCCGGCCGTGAAGGCTTTCAGGCTGTTGCGGGCATCGCTGTTGTCCTTGCGGTCGGCTGCGGCGGCGGCAATGTCCATTTTCCATTCGCGGCCCAGGGCCGACTTGATGGCCTTGAGCTGGTGCTTCTGCAGCACATGGGCGATTTCATGCGCCAGGACTCCGGCCAGCTCTGATTCGTTGCGCAGCTTCTCGTAGAGGCCGCGCGTGATCAGGATGGTGCCACCGGGCGCGGCAAAGGCGTTCACGTTTGGGGTGTCGATCACGCCGAACCGCCAGGGCAGGTCGGGGCGCTCGGTTTGCAGGGCGAGCCACATGCCGACACGGTTCACGTACTTCTGCAGGCCGTCGTTCCTGACCAGCGGTGCCGCACCCAGCAGGTTGGCGGCCACGCCGCGACCGATCTCGATTTCCTGTGGCTCGGTGACCTCCTTGTTGGCATCGACTACTTTTTTGCCAATGTTGAGGGCCTTTTGTACATTCGGATCGTTCAGCTTCTCGAAGGCCTCGCCCAGGTTGAAGGCATGGGCGGAGTTCACGGCCAGCAGGGCGGTGAGGATGAGCAGGGGACGTTTCATGATGGTGCTCCTCACTGCGCCGCAGGCGGCAGGTAATCGACCTTTTTGTCTGCCAGCTTGCCCTGTTTGGCAAATGTCCTGGCATCAGCAGTCTTGACGGCAAAGCCGTTCAGCCGGTCGGCCTCGACAGGATCGGGCGTCGCATTCTGCAGTTGTTCGGCGGACAGGCCCTTTACGCCGGTACTCACGGTATTGCCGCTGGAGCCCGTCTTGAAAACCGAGGCGATAGCACCCAAGCCTGCATCGCCGCGCTGGCCCGATCCGGTGCGCAGGTTCAGTACGCGAACCCAGCCGGTCTTCCCGGAGGTGGATTTTACGCTGGCCCACGCGCCCCGGCGGGTCAGGATGTCCACGGTTTCCTTGGCGGGCAGTTGGGACACGACGCTGGCGCTGCCCTGAGGTGCGCTGCGCAGTTCGCTGGGCTTGAGGAGGGTGGCGGGTTCTGCCAGCGCCACGGGGCTGCCCAGCAGGGCGCCCAGCAACAGGCAGGATGAGGTATTCGGGTGGCGCATCGGTAATCCCTCCGGTGCAAGTGTACGGGGTTCAGTAGCGTGACGGCTCGAACAAGTCTACGCCCTGTTCTCGTCCTTTTACGTGAAACTGGCCACGGTGCGCAAATGTGAAGCCGGCGTCCGGCGTGCAGGCTTCGCGCGTGGCCGCCGACACCAGT
>JBKHWB010000032.1:0-21864 GCA_046566745.1 Gammaproteobacteria bacterium | reverse complement strand
CGCATGAGCGCATCATCCTTATCGTGTAAATCAGTCGTCAGGCATCCGCCAAGCCAGTCGCCGCGCTTCTAGCGCCGGCGGTTGTGGTTGTCCCAGAATGCCTTGTTGTCGTAATGGCGTTGCACGCTGTTCTGGTAGCTCCTCCAATTGGCTTCCGTGCCGCCGTAGCGACTGTTGTAGATGCCACGGTTGCTACGGGTGTCGTAGTAACTGGAAGATGACCGCGTCGAGTTGTAGTTCGATGAGGGCTGTCCGGTCGACGTCACGGCCGGACTGTAGAGATGAGGATTCAGCGCCCTCAGGTAACTGTCCTTCAGCGTGTCAGCCCGCGCCTGCAATCGCTTTTTCAGCGCCGCGTCGGTCGCCGCCTGAGCCGCACGACGGGCTTCCAGGTAATCGCTGGTCCCCAGCTTGTCGATGGTTTGCGCGTACAGGTTGCCACCAACAGAACGAGCCCACACCTTGGCCGTTGCCTTTTCGGTCTCGTTCCCCGCACCAAACTTGAGGATCGCTTCAACGTAGGCACGACTGCCCAGTTGCATGGCCTCCAGCTTGGCGGCGGCCGCATCACCACGGCTCATGGCGCTGTCATACCGGGCGCGACCCTCGTTGATATGCCGGTACTGCCGGGCCAGCTGGCTGTTGATGTCGTTGCGCCGGTTGGTCATTGCCATCAGCTTGTTGTGCTCCGGCGCCGCATAGGCGTGCTGGGGTTGGCCACGCTTGCCCGGCCCCTCCACCTGCATCGGCACCCAGGCGCCATCCAGCCGCTGCACGACCAGAAACTGCTCCCGGCGCGAACTGCCGTAATAGCCTTGTGACTCCAGGCTGATGTCCTTCCAGGGCACGGGATCCAGTTGCGGCTTGCCGTTGACGACATCCAGAAGATGCCACACGCGGTCGCCATCCTCTCGAAGCACCTCGACGGCCCAGCCCAAGGCCTGACCGCTGGCGTCGGGCAGGGGCGTGAAGGGCAGTTGTGTCGCGCCTGAAGCCCGCTCGTGCGTCATTCCCTTGCTCGTCGCGTGCAGACGGACAAGCCGCGTCAGCACGCCATCGTCCAGCACCAGTGGCGCAGCCCCCTGGAAGATGTCCAGATGCTTGGCACCGTTAACCGTGCGCAGGCCGAAGCGCAACCCATCCACCTCGTGCAGCGAGTCCCACGAGAACGCCAGGGTTTCAGCATCGATGCTGTAACGACGCGCACCGTCGCCAGCCTGATGTACTGCCACCAGCCCGGTCTTTCCATCGGCCAAGCGAAGGGTCAGGTAGTCCTGCCCAAATTGCCCAACCAGTTTACCGTCCGGAGCAGCCATGACGTT
Source organism: Gammaproteobacteria bacterium (assembly GCA_046566745.1). Classification (GTDB taxonomy): domain Bacteria; phylum Pseudomonadota; class Gammaproteobacteria; order Pseudomonadales; family Moraxellaceae; genus UBA2031. Next base: position 20,542 of record JBKHWB010000032.1, on the reverse strand, counting down.
GGCAAAAGTTGTGAGCACCTGACCATCCAGGCTACTCAGGATATCCATGTGGAAGCCTCGCCCGTCGGCAGTCGGCCGTCCGGCAACCAGCAAGCCACGGACCGGCGCCGCCTGCATGAGGGTGTAATCGGTATCGCGAACCTTGATGGCCTTTTTGAATCCATCATCAATGGACCAAAGCTCCACGCTCCGTGACCCGGTGGGCCGGACCAGAAAGAACCGTCCCGGGGCGCTCAGTTCCAGCTCTCGGGCATCCGGCTTCAGGATCCAGTCATAATCCTTCGGATCATCCTGATCAGAGCGTGCTATGCCGGACTGAACGACCTCACCATCGTTCCGGCCAGACGTGCTTGCCCTGTGCAGTAGCGGCAGTTTTTCCGGCTTTTTGGTATCCACCAGAATGAAAGCTCCCTGGCTTTCAATAGTGAGCCCCGGCAATTTTTGCTGTTCGCTTTCCAGGCTGAATCCGGAGAGCAGGAGCACAGACGGCAAAAGTAGCAGTCGATGGAGGCCCGGCATTTTCATGTGATTACTTTCCTTGATTGCTTGGGTCATGGTCACTGGTTCACGAGTGGCGACCTTTCCGGCGCATTGAGGCCACCACAGGTGCTGGCCCTTTCGGTCGGACGGCCTTGTGGCGTATTTCCCGTTTTGCAGGCACTTCAGCACCAGGCTGCAAGGCCAGTCGCAACAAATGAACCCCTACGCCCAGCAGTACAAGCCCCGTTCCCACGAACAACGTCAGCCAACCGCTTGTGCCGGGTTTCAATACGGACTGGACCGGGTCAGCCGGATCCACCCACACGGTCACCGCCTCACCAGGCAGCCACTCTCGATTCAGTTGCGTCTCCAGGGCGTCCCGATCGGGAGTCTTTTTCCACCGGAAACTGAGGCGCGTTCCTTCAACGGTCATTCCTTCGACTGTGTAGGTGTAACGGAGACGTGGCTCCCAATAGGCCAGTGTCGAACGAGGCGACATGACCTTGGCCAGACCGGACTCCATCACGACGCCGGGAACAGCTTGCCAGCGTTGGCTACGCCAACCGTCCCAGAGCGACTGGCCATATAACGCGGTAACGGCGACTCCAAGGGCAATGAGCCCAACAGCCATGGCGCCTATCGCGGAACTGGCCTGGTCCATATCTCCTGCCAAACCACGCCACAAAGCCCCCGGCAGCAACATCAACATGAACCCAACCACCAGCGGAGCAAAAACGAGGGCCAGCAGCCAAATTGTGTAATCCATGGGATCCCGGACGTGACCAAGGGGTATGGCAATCATGTCTGCCTGAATGACCTCCTGTTTACCAATTTTCAGGAGGTCAGGGTATCCCCCCAGAATGAGGGGCCAATTGTTGGTGTGCGTCCATCGGCATAGCGAAGCAGAAAGCGTCAGGAGTGACATGGGCTTTACCCCTATTTCACAGACACATCTGATAAGTCCGATAAAGGGAACGGAGGTGTGTTATGGCAACATGAAAATGGTTCTCTGCGGAGTACAAGCAAGAATCTGTTGGGCTGACCCCGTCCAGCAACAAGACTGTGAGTCAAATTGCCCGATACCTGACGTAGACCCCAATATGCTTAGCTGGTGGCGCCGTGAACACCAGCCCAAAAAAGGCCTTTCATGGCCAAGGCAAGACACAGGATGAGGAGCTTTCCGCGCTTAAGCAGCATCTCCTTCAAGCAAAAAAGACCCGCGCCCATCGTCAACACCATGAAACCGGACTCATGATGAATGCGACAGGCACGGGCCCTTTTTTCGACCAGGCTCAGGCGGACGCAGCCTCTGCATACTTCTTCACGCCATCCGGCGTTGCCCACTCCTGCCGCTCGGCAGAGCCCTCGCTGACCACGTGGTAAGCCGACATGTCCATCTTCCGCACGCGCAGTACATACTCAAAGCTGAAGCCAGGCCACATGGTGGAGTTCGTTCCGTCGGCATTCAGGTACCAGCTCTGGCAGCCGGACAACCAGGAACTGTTCTTCATGCGGTTCTGGAAACTCTGGAACTGCTCCTGCATCACGCTTTCCTTCACATCCAGATACTTCAGCTTCTTGCTCAGCAATGTCTGGGTGTAGTTGGCAATGTACTTGTACTGCGCCTCCTGGTAGATCAGCACCGATGTGTGACCCGGCCCCGAGTTCGGTCCCATGGTCAGCAGCATGTTCGGGAACTTGCTCACGTTCATGCCGTAATAGGCCTTGGCCTGGCTGCCCCAGTAATCCGCCAGCGATATCCCGCCAAGACCCTTGATGGCAAACGGATATGCCGGTGCACCGATCTCGTAACCCGTGCAGTAGATGATGACATCCACCTTGTGCTCCTGACCGTCATCGGTGCGCACGCCGCCCGCCGTGATTTCCTTGATGCCGTCGGTCACCAGGTGCACGTTGTCGCGGGCAAACGCCGGGAACCAGTCATCTGACACCAGCGTGCGCTTGCAGCCCACCTTGTAGGTCGGCGTGAGTTTTCGACGCAACTCCGGATCGGAGATGCTCTTGTTCAACGCCCGCTTGTGCAGCATCTCCCCTACGACCAGCAACTTGGGCGCCCACAGAATGGCGGGCAAGGCGGACTCCATCGTCCAGTAAAGGCCGAGCCGCTGCGCTTTCTGCTTCCAGGGATGTTTTGCCCATTCACGGTGATCCTTCTCGGTAAACGTGCGGTTGAGTTTGGGCAAGACCCATGAGGGCGTACGCTGGAACACCTTCAACTCGGCCACTTCCGGCGCCACATTCGGCACCACCTGAATGGCAGAGGCCCCGGAACCAATCACTGCCACACGTTTACCACGCAGATCCAGAGACGAATCCCACCGGGCGGCATGCACGGCCTTGCCCTTGAACTTGTCCATGCCCTTGATGTCGGGATACTTGGGATGACTCAACGCACCAGTCGCCGGCACCAATACGCGCGCCTCGGTAATCTGTCCATCACTCGTGGAAATGATCCAGCGCCCTTTGGCCTCGTCGAACGACGCATCGGTGACGCGCGTGGAAAACTTTATGAACGGCTTCATCCCGTACTTGTCCGCACAGTGCTCGATGTACTGGCGGATATCTTCCTGACGGGAGAACGCCTCTGGCCACTTCGGGTTCGGCTCGAACGAATAGCTGTAAAGATGCGATGGCACATCGCAGGCGCAACCCGGATAGGTGTTGGTGCGCCATGATCCGCCCACACCGTCCTCGCCTTCAAAGATCACGAAGTCCCGGATGCCGGCTTTCTTGAGTTCGATGCCCGTTCCCAGCCCGGCAAAGCCGGCGCCGATGATGGCAACATCTGTCTGCTTGCGTGTTGTTTTCATGTCTGGCCTCATTACTCAATGATCACTTGGAACGGGTTTTGCCGGACGCTGGCACGGCATGCAGCGACTGGAAGCCGGCCACTTGCGTCATCAACGCCTCGGCCTTGTCCAGGAACTCGCGGTTGTCATGCATCCAGGGATGGAAACCGGGCCGGAAAAAATCCAGCCAGTCCGGCACCTTCCGGCGCATGATGCCGGGGCCGCCGACGAGGATATTGGCCAGCTTGAGCCAGCCCTTGAGGTTGGCAACACCGCCGCTGCGGCTCAGCATCGCGATGTAAAAGGGGAAAAAGACGCTCCAGAAGATCGCGTTGGCCAGGATGAACGCCGTCACGCGCAAGACATACGCCTTGGGACCCATGCCGACCACCTGCTCATAGGCGTCAAAGCACACCGCTTTGTGCTCGGTTTCCTCGATGGCATGCCAGTTCCAGATGGCGGCATAGCGCTCGTCGGCCCCTTCCAGCAGGAAGCCGTTGCTGAGCAGCATGTCACCGAGCACGGCGGTCAGATGCTCCAGGGCAACCGTGACGGCCAACTGGAAAGGGCGCGGGAACTTCTTTGCCACCTCCAGAAGCTGTACCACAATGTTGTCCAACTGTTCGATGGGCATGCCGGCCGCCTTCAACGCCTCGTTGTAGGCTTCATGCTCCCGGGTATGAAAGCCTTCCTGCCCGATGAACGCGGAAATCTGCTCTTTCAGTTCATCCCCGGAGATATCGTCCCGGTAATTGCGAACGCTCTGGATGAAGAAGCGCTCACCGGCAGGAAAGAAAATGGACAGGGTGTTGAAGAACTGGGTGACATGAAGGCCATCCTTGTTCCATGTCATGGCCTTGTCTTCCGGCAAAACGAACTTCAAGTTGCGACGAACGGGATTTACGTGGACATTCATGCTTTGTCTCCCCACGGCTCATACGAGCCTCATGTTAACTGTCACATACACCTATGTAACATTGCCTGATGTTAACGATGAATCAGGGGACCATGGATTGACTCAGGTCAACCCCGGTCGACATATGTTGTCCGACAAGACGGATCGCTACAGCCTCCGCCAACACAACGATGCCCGTCATTCATGTACAGGCTGGCAACCCGTGGATTACCATTTCACCCCCGGAATCAGGGGCCGCCTCCCCTACTGCCCCTGCACACCGCCATGATCCTTGCCCTCCTCGTCACCGCCCCGCCCCAGCATGAACAGGCATGGCACGCCCTGCACTTCTGCGAGGCCGCCATTGCCAAGGGGCACACCATTGAGCGCGTGTTCTTCTATGGCGACGGCGTGCTGCACGGCAACCTGCTCAACACCCCACCGCAGGACGAGGCCAACCTTGCCCCGCGCTGGGCAGCGCTGGCAGCGAATGGCACCGAGCTGGTCATCTGCGTGGCTGCTGCCCTCAAGCGCGGCATCCTGGATGAGGGCAATGCCCGCCGATTCGAAAAGCCGGTCGCCAACCTCGCCCCCGGCTTCATCATCAGCGGCCTGGGCCAGCTGGCCGAGTCGCTGGTCACGGCCGACCGTGTCGTGAGTTTCGTGCCATGAATAAAATCCTGTTCATCCAGCACAAGGCCCCCTACGGCAGCGAGTCCCCTGCGGAAACACTGGATGCCGCACTGGTCTGTGCCGCCTTCGGGCAGCCGGTCAGCGTGCTCTTTCAGGGTGATGGCGTATGGCAGTTGATGAGTCACCAGCAAGGACAGGCCCTGGAGCGCAAGACACTGCTTGCCCAACTCGGCGCCCTGCCCCTGTACGACATCGAGCACCTCTACGCCGATGCGGCCTCGTTGCGTGAGCGCGGCTTGCAGGCCGACGCGCTCGGCCTTGCCGTACAGGCACTGGAAGCCGACGACATTCGCGCACTGATCGCCGCGCACGACCACGTATTGCGCTTCTGACAAGGACCAGGCCACCTCATGAGTACCCTGCACATCGTCAGCTGCGCCCCGTCCGCCCATGTCACGCTGGAAGCACTCCAGCGCGCCTGCAGCACGCAGGATGGCATCCTGCTCACCGGCGATGGCGTCTATCTGGGCCTTCAACACCCGGATCTTCCTGCCCTGCATGCCCTGCGCCCCGACGTAGAGGCTCGCGGCCTGCTGGCACAATGGCCGGCCGACATTCCCCTGGTCGACCACGCCGGTTATGTCGATCTCTGCATCCGCTTCGCCAAGTCGCTGAACTGGAGCTGACATGAGCGGTCGCGACGACTTCGATGCAGAAGGCTACCTGCGGGACCATACTGTCTGGACCGAGTCCATCGCCGGCGAGATCGCCGCACGTGACGGGATCGCGCTGACCCCCGCACACTGGGAAATCCTGCATGCCATCCGCCGATTCTACGCACAGTACGAGCTGTCACCGGCGACACGGCCGCTCATGAAATTCCTGGCGCAGGAACTGGGACCGGAGAAAGCCACCAGCATCTACGTGATGCAGCTGTTTCCCGGTACGCCTGCCAAAACGATTGCACGCATCGCCGGCCTGCCAAAACCGGCCAACTGCATCTGAACCGCTGCGGCCCGTTCCGCAGAAGCGAGTACACCATGGTCATGAAGAACATCTACCGCGACGCTGAGCATCCCTTTGCACAATACGTGCGCATTCTCGGCAAGGGCAAAACCAGCTCTCGCTCGCTCTCTTTCGACGAAGCCCGTGCCGCCATGGGCATGATCCTGCGTGGCGAGGTGCTGGACGTACAGCTCGGCGCCTTCCTGATGCTGCTGCGCGTAAAAGAAGAAAGCCCCGAAGAGCTCGCCGGCTTCGTTGCCGCCGCACGTGACCACATGCAAGCCCCGCGCGACATTGCCGTCGATCTGGACTGGTCGTCCTATGCCGGCAAACGCAAGCACTATCCCTGGTTCCTGTTCGCCGTAAAGCTCTTGGTCGCCAACGGCGTGAAAGTCTTCATGCACGGCGCCAGCGGCCACACCGTCAATCGCCTGTATACGGAAAGCGTGCTGCCCATCCTGAACATGGCCGTCTGCCATGACTGGAGCGAAGTGCGCACCGCCATGGACAACACGGGCTTTGCCTACCTGTCGCTGCACCGGCTCAGCCCGCCGCTGGGCGACATGATCGACCTGCGCAACGTGATGGGCCTGCGCTCCCCGGTACACACCCTCTCCCGCCTGCTCAACCCGCTGGACGCCCCCTGCGTGATGCAGGCCATCTTCCATCCCGCGTACCGCGTATCACACCAGGCCGCGGCCAACCTGCTCGGCTATCGCAACAGCTGCGTCATCAAGGGCGAAGGCGGCGAGATCGAGCGCAACCCGGACGGTAGCTGCCTGGCCAAGCGCATCATCAATGGTGAATTGGCGGACGAAGAATGGCCCATGCTGTTCGAGACACGCCACACGCCTGAGGAGGCGTTTGTCCTCGACGACTTCATCGCCGTCTGGCGCGGCGACAAGACTCACGAATATGGCGAAATGGCCGTCATCGGCACCTTGGCGCTGGCCTTGCGCTGCCTGCAACGGGCGACCTCGCAGGATGATGCGCTGGCGACCTCACGGACATGGTGGGCGCAGCGTGACCGCTCCGCGCTGACGCCAACAGGCTGAACTTTGCCGGGAATGCGCTATCCTCAGCCGTAGCCTCCGTGCGGCACGGCAAAATCACAGCCGCCCGTTCCTTCATCGTTAACGCTCTCAAGGAGATACCATGAAAGCGCTCAAGTCCTTCGTTCTTGCCATTGCCATGGGCGTTGCCAGCACGGCTGCACTCGCCGACAAGATCGTGACGTATACCATCGACCCCACGCACACCCAGGTGTACTTCAGCTGGAACCATGTGGGGTTCTCGCACCCAGGCGCTGTTTTTCGTGACATCAGCGGCACCATTACCGGCAACCATGACCGTCCGGAGAAGTCGACTGTTGAAGTCACGATACCTGTGGCCTCCGTCGACAGCTTCGTACCACTGCTCAATGACCACCTGATCAATTCCGGCGATTACTTCAAGAGCAAAGAACACCCGACCGTCACCTTCCGCAGCACCGGCATCCGCGACATCCAGCGCAAGAAGAAAACTTTTACCCTGCTTGGCGACCTCACCGTAAACGGCATTACACGTGCCGTGAAACTGCAGGCTCGCGCTAATACCATCGGACCGCATCCTTTCTACGACAATGCAGCCGCCGCCGGCTTCGAAGCCACCACCACCCTCCGTCGCTCTGACTTCAACATGGGCAAGTATGCTCCAGTGGTCAGCGATGACCTGGCCGTGCGCATTACGGTCGAGGCAGTGGAAGCCGACGCCTTCCGAAAGGCACAGGAAAAGAAAGCCTCCCAGTAAGTATCACCCTGAAAAAATAAAGCCCCGCTGTGCGGGGCTTTATTTTTTTCGTCCTCAGAGCGACTCCAGCCAGCGGGGCCTCTCAATGCCATAGCCCTGTGCATAATCGACACCGATCTCCCGGAGGCGATCCAGTATCTCCTGGCTTTCGACAAACTCGGCAACGGTCTGTATTCCCATGTAGTGCGCCATATCGTTCATGGACCGCACCATGGCCAGATCATTGTCGTTGTTCGCGATATCCTTCACGAAAGCACCATCGATCTTCACGTAATCCAGCGGCAAGTGCTTGAGATAGTTGTAGGTAGCATGGCCGGTACCGAAATCGTCCAGGGCAAAACGGCACCCGATCTTCTTCAGCTCCCGCATCAGATCCACGGCGTCTGCCAGGTTGCTGATGGCGGTTGTTTCGGTAATCTCGAAACAGATTTTCTCCGTCGGCAGTCCATACTCCAGCAAACGGTCCAGCAGATAACTCATCATCTGCGCATCGGACAGCGAATGCCCTGACAAGTTGATCGACAACATGCCGATGCGCGCCAACTTTTCCGGGTTGTCGCGCAACCAGTGCAGGGCGCTGTCAACCACCCAGCGGTCCACGGCCAACATGCGGTTGTAGCGCTCTGCTGCCTGCACGAACTCGCTCGGCGGCAAGTCCTCGCCACCGTCGTCGCGCATGCCCAACAGAACTTCGTAATGCGGTAGCTCGTCTCGCGCACGCGTCTCATCAACCGCCTGGATGCGCTGGCAACGCAACGTCAACCTCTCCTGTTCCAGCGCCTGGTTAAGCTTGGCCACCCACACCATGACGTTGTCACGCCGCGTCAGTTCGGCAGCATCCGGCTGATAGATCTGGATGCGGTTGCCACCGGCCGCCTTGGCCTGTGCACACGCTTCCTCGGCAGCCCGCAGAATATGGGCATCGTTGTCGCTCGTATAGGTGATGTCCACCAGACCGGCACTGGCGGTCAGCTTGTAGTTCTGCCCCCCCCAGGCAAACGTCATCGCCGCCAGTTCACCCAGTCGCAGGCTAACCAGTTGCTGGGCGTTACCCAGGTCGCAATCTTCCAACAGAATGCCAAACTCATCCGCATTCAGTCGCGCGACCACCGTCTTGGCTTTGAGTGCCTTGTTGAACAGGTGAGCGACATCCTTCAGCAACTGGTCTCCTGCCGCGAATCCCGACGCCCCGTTGACCAGCTTGAACTGGTCAAGGTTGATATAGCCAACGACATGCCGAGAGCGCTTGCGCTTGGCATCATCAACCACCCGTTGCAACTGCCGGGTAAACTCGGTGCGATTGACCAGGCCAGTCAGGCTGTCATGCATCGCCTGCCATGCAAACTGGTCATACAGCTGGTGCACCACCCGCTCCAGCGCATCATCAACGACCGGCACATCATCGCCGCCAAAAATCAGTGCATTGCCGGTGTGCATCAACGCCGCCAGCTCACGCAGGCTGAAATCACTCACCTTGATGCCCTGGTGATTCACAAACACGAAACGCGAGTCATCAGCAGCACGCCATGCCAGCCGCATGCGATCGGCATCCTCGCCCCGATGACGCAGTTCGATCCACTCGCCCAACTGCAAACGCCGGGCACGATCCATCCACTTTTCCAGCCAGCGCTCCTCCGCCTGGTCTGCCTTGCCCTCTTCCTTCTTCGCCGGCACCTGCACCCAGGCCACCTCGCCCACCATGCGCTGAGGTCCCGACAGCAGATGTTTCAATTCGGTCACCGCCTGCTGCTGTTGGCGCCCGCCGGTATCGCCAAGCTCCTGAAAGCCGGCCTTGATCAGCCGAAGCAGGTTGCGCAAGTCGAAGGCGCGATGCATGTCGTCGCCAATCGCCAGCAACTCCTCCAGTACACCGGTATAGTCATGCCATTGCCGGCTTTCCTCGCCATGCCGGATACGCGTTTTCACCAGCAAGTCACGCCATCCCGCCTCCACCAGCGTCAGCAAGGGCTGCGGCACCCGCCGCCCTGCCAGCCGGTCATCAAGGATCTGCTGCACCCGGGACCGGGCACTTTCCAGACGATGCTCACCCTCGGCCAGTTGCCTGACCCGCTCCAGGTTGCGCTGGAACGCGGTCTCCTGACGACCGACCATCGGCTCCAGTACCGTCAGGGCCTTGCCGAAGACGTCGGGATGCTGGTCAAACTCGCGAGCAATCTCGTCCACCAGGCCGCTGATGGCCTGCTCCTGCTCACGAGACAACGGATGATCACGAAAACCTAGCCGGGCCAGACGATTGAGCACCTGGCGCACCGGATGATCCTCGCGCTGGAACAGGTCGTCATCCATCATCAGCGAATGCAGCAAAGGCAACTCAAGCCGATGGAACCATTCCTTCGCGTGGTCGCCGATGATCTGGTTCTGCATCAGTGTTTTCAGCAGGCCTTCCGACATTTGCATGAGCGACAGCACCGGTCCGGCCAACTCGCGGCCCTTTTCGGCAGCGATCTGCTGCAACGCCTGTCGCCACTCTCGACCCGTCGACTTGATGTCACTCATGGCCCGGCGCACATCGTCCAGCTCGAACCACACCGAGGGGGGCGGTGCCGCTGCACTGTCGCTGGTTGCACGGGTCAGGTCGACACCCGCTCCCCCCGGGTGAGCAAACTCCATGTCCTGCCTGACGCCCTGCATTTCCAGCAGGCGCTTCAGCGCGCTCACAGCCGTCCTGGCATCGCGCTGAGACGCCTCAAAACGCTGCACCGCCGGACTCTGCCGGCTGCGAGCCAGGAACTCGGCAGCGCTGCGTGGTGGAGGCAGGCGGGCATCACTGGCGGCTTCCGGTGCCGCACCAGTTGCCGTTCCGTCGGCCTCACCCATGCGATTGCCCTGTAGCACCTGCTGATCACTGTCGCCACTCTGCCATGCAGCGCTACCAGCAAGGGCATCCGCGTGACCAACTGCCGGGCCACCACCATCGGCAACTGCCGTGACTGCCGGCACCTCGATCTCTTCAGCATGGCGGACGATGTAACGGGACAGGTCCAGCTCCGGCAAAACGCCATTGCGAATCAGACTGTCATTCAGCGCTTCGTACAAGCCTTCGAGACCACTCAAAAGACTGGTCTCGAAGGCCTTGTAGAGAAGCTTCTCCAGCGCCAACGCAGGGCGCAGCAGGGTGATTGCCTGCTGGAATGCCTCACACACGGCGGCCGGGGCAAACAGATTGGGCTGATGGAAGCCTTCACCCACACCTGCCAGCGCATCCAGGCGCGCCTGCAGGCCGAACAACTGGCCACGGCAAGCCACCTCGATACGGCTTGAAATCACCTTGACGATCAGCCACTCCTCGAACTGGTCCTTGTCAACCAGTGCCAGGCGCGACACATCAGGGCGACTACGACTTTGCGGCACGACCGCCTCGGGACGATTGAAGGATTCCTCGAGTGCTGTCAGGAAACGCGTCAGCATCGTCGACTGCTGCTTGCGCAACAAGGTCACGGCATCAAAGAACATGCGCTGGTCTGTATTGCTGCGGGCATTGTCTGCCGCCAGAAACAGGCTCTCTTCCGCTTCCTTGACGAAGGCGGGGAAACGGTAGCGACAGAAGGCCAGGACTTGCTGTCCCAGCTGCTCGATAAGGGATCTGGCGGCAACGCTCAGCGTCGCATGTGCACTCGCGCCTGACGACTTGTCCGCCGCCCCCAGCAACGTAGCCAGTGTCCCGTCATCCGGATTAAAGAAGCTAACGCCCAGATAGGCAGCATCCAGATGGGCCACCCTGGCACGCAGCTCGTGCTCGCGCACATCTTCCCCTTGACCGAGGAACATGCGCATGATCACCACATCGCCACGCTTGAGGGCACCAGCCTCCCCGATGCCAGGCAACTCCAGCAAGGCTCCCCCGGGGCTAATGTCCTTCATCCGGCACGAACGCCGGCTGATGCCCCTGGCAATCAGTTGCACGGTCATGGACAGGGTAAGGCGGGGAGCATGTCGCTGATCAGACATTACCGTGGTTCCTTGTGCTCTTCAGGGCACTTTCCGTTCAGACAGACGTCATGCACTCAAGTTGAACGGAAAACCGGGCGGTCGACAAGCCATCCCGCCTCATCAGGCCCCTTTTGGACAAAAAATACCCCTTGAAAAACAAAACGCGCTGCCCTTTCGGACAGCGCGTTTGTTTTATATGGCGCAGCGGACGGGACTCGAACCCGCGACCCCCGGCGTGACAGGCCGGTATTCTAACCGACTGAACTACCGCTGCTCGGTCTTGACGTTGTGGTGGGTGCTGACGGGATCGAACCGCCGACCCGCTCCTTGTAAGGGAGCTGCTCTCCCAGCTGAGCTAAGCACCCTCAGCCATGCAACGTGGGGCGCATTATAGGGGTTTGAGGTTTCCTGTCAAAGGATAAATGCGGTTTTTTTTCATAATGTTTTCAACTGCTTATTTTTCAGACAACCCGCCTGTCCGGTCCTCCACACAGCTGCCCTACTCTATGAACACCGGCGTATAGGGCGGCACCCGGTCGAACAGGTCGAGGATGTCGGCATTGCGCATGCGGATACAGCCATGGGAGCGCGGCTCGCCCATGGGCTCGGTGTCGGGCGTACCGTGGATGTAAATATAGCGCCGCATGGAGTCGAACCTGCCCAGGCGGTTTCGCCCCGGCTCCATGCCCGACAGCCACAGGATGCGGCTCAGGATCCAGTCCCGCCCCGGGTGCTGTTCATGCAGGTCGGGCGTCCACACCTCGCCCGTAGGTCGCCTCCCGCGGAACACCGCCCCGCAAGGCTCCCCTGCCCCGATCTTCGCCCGGATCACATGGAGCCCCCTTGGGGTCTGCTCGCTGCCGCTGCACTCGCCCGCCCCCTTCAGGGCCGTTGACACCAGGTAATGAGCCTCTGGCTGGTCATCTTCCAGCAGCGTCAGCGTCTGGTGGGCAATCGACACATGCAGGTGCTTCATCAACTGTCCTTGTCAGCGGCGTAATGCTTTCGGTAATGGGAAATGATGATACGGGCCGCCTCATCCACCGAATCAACCACCGTAAAGAGTTCCAGGTCTTCGGGAGAGATGCAGCCCTCGGCCAGCATCGTAGCCTTAAGCCAGGCAATCAGTCCCTGCCAGTACGATGCCCCGATCAACACCACAGGAAACGGCTCGGTCTTTTCGGTCTGGATCAGGGTCAGCGCCTCGAACAACTCATCCAGCGTCCCATAGCCACCCGGGAATATGGCGAACGCGACGGCATGCTTCATGAACATGAACTTGCGCACGAAGAAGTAGCGGAAATACAGGCTGATATCCTGGTAGGGGTTCGCCTCCTGCTCGCGCGGCAGGTTGATGTTCAGTCCGATGGACGCCGCGCCTTTGCCAAAAGCACCCTTGTTGGCACCCTCCATGATACCCGGCCCACCACCACTGATGACCGGCAGGCCCGCTCGCGACAGCAGGCAACCCAGCTCTTCCGCCTGGTGGTAGTAGGGAGATTCAGGACCCAGCCTCGCGCTACCGAAGACAATGGCCGCGTGGGCAATCTTCGTGAGGTGTTCAATACCGTCGACAAGCTCGGACTGGATGCGCAACACGCGCCAGGCTTCAGGCATTTTCCGGTCAAACATGAAAGACTCCGGTGCTTTTCCAGGAGTCTAGCAGCGGCTGTCCAATGGTGCGATGAGCGCTTCACCGTCCGGCCACCGGCCGGTGCCCCTCAATGCAGCAAGTGCGGAATATCGTCCTCTGCCATCATGGCACTGCCGGCCTGGACCTGACCCGCCATCTGCACCCCCGCGCCGATCATCCCACGGGCAATGTCGCCGAGGTGGTCACCCAGCAGGGCCTTGGCCTCGGCCGAAAAGCGGATGGACACCAGCGGCTCGGAGGTGCCCTCTGTTGAATCCGCACGGCGCAACACCACGTCACCGTCTTCGGTTTCCACGATTTCGAGAAAAGCTGCAACAGACATCTGGACTCACACACTCTGGCCTGCCACCAGGGTGGCAGGCGTATTCCTGCAGACGGCGGGGCTTACTTGCCCTTGGCCGGACTCACGACCCACTTGCCGTTCTGGTAGAAAGCCTGCCAGCCAGTCGGCTTGCCGTCCTTCTCCGTCACCACATACTGCTCCTTCGTCTTTCGACTGAATCGCAGCATGCTCTTGTTACCTTCGTCATCCTGTGCCGGTGCCTGCAGCAGATAACGATGTTTCGGGTCCAGCTTGTCTGCAACGCTCTTGAGTTCCTCGATCAGCGGCGCGCGCGTCTCGCGATGCTTGGGGAACTGGCTGGCCGCCAGGAACAACCCCGCCGCACCATCGCGCAGCAGGAAAAAGTCGTCCGACTTCTCGCAGCGCAACTGCGGCATGGGAATCGGATCGGCCTTGGGTGGCGCCGCCTCGCCATTGCGCAACAGCTTTCGGGTGTTACCGCAGGCCGCGTTGGTGCAACCGAAATACTTGCCGAAACGACCCGTCTTCAACTGCATGTCCGAACCGCACTTGTCGCACTCGATCAAAGGGCCATCATAGCCCTTGATGCGGTAACTGCCCTGCTCGATCTCGAAACCATCGCAGTCCGGATTGTTGCCACAGACATGCAACTTGCGGCCTTCGTCGATCAGGTAGCTCTCCATCGCCGTACTGCACTTCGGGCAACGGTGGCGCGCCAGCAACTGCCGGGATTCGCTTTCCTCGTCGTTCTCGTCAATCGCCACCACATCGCCACCCGGCACCAGGTTGACGGTACCCTTGCAGCGCTCCTTCGGCGGCAAGGCATAGCCGGAACACCCGAGGAACACACCGGTGCTGGCCGTACGGATCTGCATGGGGCGACCGCACAGCTGGCAGGGAATATTGGTGGTGACAGGCTGATTGCGGCGCATGCCGTCATCCTCGCCCGCCTTCTCAAGCTTCTTCTTGAAATCCTTGTAGAAATCGTTGAGGACCTTCTTCCACTCCAGCGAGCCTTCAGCGACCTTGTCGAGCTCCTGTTCCAGCTCAGCCGTGAAGGCATAATCCATCAGGTTCTGGAAATTTTCGGTAAGACGGTCAGTGACGATGTCGCCCATCTTCTCGGCATAGAGACGACGGTTTTCCAGCTTGACGTAGCCACGCTCCTGGATGGTCGAGATGATGGCGGCATACGTGGACGGACGCCCAATGCCGCGCTTTTCCAGCTCGCGCACCAGTGTCGCTTCACTGAAGCGAGCCGGAGGCTTGGTGAAGTGCTGGCTCGGATCCAGCTTCACGAGCGCCAGCGTCTCGCCCACGGCGACATCCGGCAACACAACGTCTTCCTTGTCCTTCTGTGCCGGCACCATCACCTTGGTGAAGCCGTCAAACTTCAGGATGCGGCCACGGGTACGCAGCTCGAAATCGGCCGCGCTCACGCTCAGGCTGGTCGACAGGTATTCGGCATCCGGCATCTGGCAGGCCACAAACTGGCGCCAGATCAATTCATACAAACGCTCGGCATCTCGCTCAAGACCCTGCAGGCTGCCCGGCGTGGCATTCACGTCGGAAGGGCGGATGGCTTCGTGCGCCTCTTGCGCGCCTTCCTTGCTGGAGTAGGAGTTCGGTTTCTCCGGCAGGTATTTTTTGCCGTACTGGTCTTCGATGAACCCGCGCACTGCATTCAACGCATCCTGACTAAGGTTGGTCGAGTCAGTACGCATGTAGGTGATATGGCCGGCTTCGTACAGGCGCTGCGCCAGCGTCATGGTTTTCTTCACGGAAAAGCCGAGACGGGTACTGGCGGCCTGCTGAAGGGTCGACGTAATGAACGGCGCATTCGGGCGCGTACGCGTCGGCTTGTCGTCGCGCTTGGCGACGACATAACTGGCACCATTCAGTACCTTCAGCGCGGCATCCGCTTCCGCCTTGTTCTTCGGGCGGAACGCCGCCTCCTTCTGCTTCGTCACTTCCAGCCGCAGGGCTGCTTTCTTGGCCGTTTGCGTGTCGGCGTGGATTTCCCAGAACTCCTCGGGAATGAAGGCACGGATCTCGCGCTCGCGCTCCACCACCAGACGCACCGCCACCGACTGCACTCGTCCTGCGGACAAGCCCCGGGCAATCTTTTCCCAGAGTAGCGGTGACACCATGTAACCCACGACACGATCAAGGAAGCGACGCGCCTGCTGTGCGTTGACGCGATCGATATTCAGTACGCCGGGCTGTTTGAACGCTTCGGTAATCGCATTCTTGGTGATTTCATTGAACACCACGCGACGGAAACGGCTGTCATCACCGCCGATCACCTCACGCAGATGCCAGGCAATCGCCTCCCCTTCGCGATCCAAGTCGGTGGCCAGGTAAACCGTGTCGGCCTCCTTCGCGAGCTTCTTCAGCTCATCCACCACCTTTTCCTTGCCGGGCAGGATTTCGTAATGCGCCTTCCAGTCCTTTTCCGGGTCCACCCCCATGCGGGCCACCAGGGCGGCACGAGACTTGGTTTCCTTCTGCAGGGCCTTGGCCTCTGCAGAGAGCTTGCGGGTCGCCGCGGCAGCCTTGGCCCGCTCTGCGGCATCCACGGGTTTACCAGAGCCGCTGACAGGCAGGTCGCGCACATGGCCCACGCTGGATTTCACGATGAAATCCTTGCCGAGGTACTTGTTGATGGTCTTGGCCTTGGCCGGAGACTCGACGATGACGAGCGACTTGCCCATGAAATCGGCTACCCGTGGGAATATGGATTGGCGGCTATCGCAGCCGGAGAGCGGCATATATAAGAGGGGAATGCATCCCGGTCAAGCGACCTTGTCCGCCAGGCTGCTTCCGGAAGGGTATTTCAGGACAGCTTTTCACGCAGTTGCGCCAGCACAACCAGCATATCAAGCAGGTCAGACTCCTCTCCTTCTTCAGCCCACCAGACACTGAGGGTATTGGCCCGGGCTTCCAGTCCCGCCCAGCGGACGGCAGTACCGGGCAGCGACGGCAGCGCTGCCTTGATGCCTTGCCGGACAACCCATTCGCCATCCGACAGACGTTCGGCCAAAAAATAGGGCAGTCCCTTCTCCTCGTCCCCGGTCAGCACGGAGTAACAAGCGAGCAACCCGCCCCGAGGCTTGTCGCCACGGTACCAGTCCGGCGGCGCCAGCAGACGGGCATGCAGACCCAGACGCCTGGCTTCGGTGCGCAGCCCCATGAGGCGCTGGTCCCGGCGACTGGGACGCAGCAAGGTCATCTGGCCCCATACAAACGCCACCACGAGCACAACCGCGACGAGGAAACCTGTCACGAGGCACCAGCGTCCTTGACAGCCTCTCCATTGGGGAAAAACATGGGCTTGATCTTGCCCAACTGGGCATCCAGCGACGCCGAAACGCTGGAGGACATGGTGAAGAAGCTCAGCAAGGCCTTGGAGTTGGCATCGTTCTGGAAGCCCGTCACGCTCCTTTGCCAGAAGGCATGATTGACCAGTTGCAGCTGCTCATTGGTCTTGATCAGCCCTTTGAGCTCCCAGTCAGGAGTCCCGCCTTCACGCATCACGAAGTACTGACGCATCAGATACATGGAGGCCGAGCGGAGGATGAACTCCTCGCGGGTGGCAAACGGCAGGTGATTGCGGGCATTGGCCTTGAGGGCACCAAAAATTGGGCAGGCACTGGTCGCCATGATAAGGCCCATGAGCGCCCGCACCCCTTCCTCCAGCCCCACGCGCTTCACGTACTCGCGTTCGGGGGTCACCACACGCACATTGGCTTTGGTGTGGGCTGGCAGCTTCTGGAAATCACGAGCCATCTTGTCCAGATCCAGCGCCGCGGGGCAATGGCTGTTATCGGCCTTGCTGAGCGGGCAGTTGCTGCACTGGTTGTTGCCCAGGCGAGTCCACTCAGGCGCGTCGGCCGGAATGCGCTTGGGATCAAAACCCCGGTCAAGATCGACATTGAACTTGAGTTCAAGACCGTCATCAAAGGTGAAGTAATACTGAATGCTTGTTGTCATATTTTGTTGCTCTGACCGACTGCGGTCACGGTGTATCCCTGGCCAAAAAAGACTGCCGAATGTAGCGCTGGACCGGCCACTACGTTAAAGCAAATGCAAAACTCAAGCCAGAGGCCAGAGCACGTGAGAACCATCCTCCTGCCCCCTGCCAATCCGTTGCAACTGCGGAGCACTCAATCCAGCAGGGTGACCGGATCCCCCAATGTCAGGACTGCCGCCGCCGGGCGGCCGGTGACAATCGCATTCTGGCCAAACCAGATCTTGCCTTCGGCACCGGCCCGGTACTGGCGCAGCACAGTCAGAATCTGACTGTTCTTGTCAGCCGTATCGGGGTTGATGGAAGGAATCACGCAGCGTGAGCAGGGCTTCACCAGTGCCAGTTCCACCGCCCCGACACGCAACCTCCGCCAGTCATCTTCGGCATGAGGTGGCACATCGCCAGCAATCACGATGTTCGGGCGGAAGCGGCGCCAATCCACCGGCTCCGGCAACCGCGCATTGAGATAATCCAGCGAGGATTGCGTTACCACCAACAGCGGAAACCCGTCCGAAAAGCCTGTGAAATGGCCGTCCCCCGCATGGGCGGGACTGACCCGGCGCTGCGCGCTGGCCGGCATCCAGACCAGGCGCACCGGCATGTCCAGAAACCGGCTACACCAGGCG
The DNA here is from genome assembly GCA_046566745.1 of Gammaproteobacteria bacterium. GTDB lineage: Bacteria > Pseudomonadota > Gammaproteobacteria > Pseudomonadales > Moraxellaceae > UBA2031. Next base: position 2,366 of record JBKHWB010000032.1, on the reverse strand, counting down.
TCCGCCTCGGCACTTGCCGGCCAGGCCTCCACCTCATCCTCCCAGACCACGACAACCACGGGATCGGACCCCATCGGCTGTTGTACCCGGATCACATCCAGACCCGGCGCCTGCAGTTGAAGGACTCCACCCTGCTCGCGCGCCGACACCAGGCTCAGGCGCGGGTGACTGCGCTGGGTGACGAATCGGCCCGCCACATCCACCAGCATCCAGCGCCGGTCGCCTACAGGACCAAAGCGGTCCAGGGGCATCACATCAAGGGGGACCTGACGCCCCGACTTCAGGGGATGAATTGCCAATGCCCCGACATGCATGCTGGCCGCCTCGCAAAACGCTCATTCTAGCGCCATTCATCGCCGGGTTCAGGATACGTATACTGACGAAAAGAACAGGGCTGTTCAGAAGAACAGTATCCTGCTAATGTCTTGGCCACAGCCCCGTCGCAGGCAACAAGAGGGAAAACGCAATGGAAGGTTTGACTACCCGGCAGGCAGAAATTCTCGATTTCATCCGTGAGAACATCGAGCACACCGGCATGGCACCCACCCGGGCCGAGGTCGCCCTGCGCTTCGGCTTCAAGTCCAAGAACGCCGCGGCAGACCATCTGCGCGCCCTGGAACAGAAGGGCTACATCAAGCTGCACGCGGAACTGTCGCGTGGCATCCAGTTGCTGGATGAACAGGATTCCGACCTGATTCCGGTCATTGGCTCGGTTGCCGCCGGCCTGCCCATCGAAGCCATCGAAAACCACGACGAAGCCCTGCCGGTACCCAAGGGGCTCTTCGCCAAGCGTCCTACCTACCTGCTGCGCGTGAAAGGCGACTCCATGAAGGATGCCGGCATTCTCGAAGGCGATCTGATCGCTGTCTACAAGACGAACATCGCCCGCAAGGGCCAGATCGTCGTGGCTCGCATCGAGAACGAGGTCACCGTGAAATACCTCGACTCGGAAGGCTCCCAAATGAAACTGGTCCCGGCCAACCCGACCTACCAGCCCATGCTGATTGCGCCGGAGAACCTGGTCATCGAAGGCGTGTTTGTCGGGCTCATCCGCGATTCCTTCGGGTACTGACCTCCTGCTCCTGCAATGAAAAAGCCGGCATTCCTGCCGGCTTTTTCATGTAGCCCCGCACATCCGCTCAGGCGAAATATTTTTCCTGGTGCTGCACGATGTGGTCGGCGATATAACTCGACAGCGCATACACGGTGACCTGCGGATTCACGATGATCGAGGTCGGGAACAGGCTGGCATCGGTGATGAACAGTCCCTTCACGTCATGCGTTTCACCATGGAGGCCCACGACGGAAGCCTTAGCATCTGCCCCCATGCGGCAGGTCCCCTGGGGGTGATAAGACACCATGCGGAACGTCTGGGGCGACAACTCAATATCATCCACCACCGCGTCAATCTCGTTCACATGATCAATTACCTTTTGCTGAACCGTGGGCACGAAGACCTTTTTCGCTCCTGCCGCAAAATGCACCTTGGCCGCCGCCTTGATGGATGCCTTCATGGCCGGGAAATCCGATTCGGCAATCCGGTAATCAATGCGCTTGTTACCATGATCCCAACGAATCTCACCCACGTTGTGGTCATGAATCAGCGTGACCATGCCGGCGAGTTTTTTCAGGTTCGTCATGTAGTCCATGAAGGGCTTGCCGATGCCAGGCTGCGTCACGGCCGACAGTTCCACCGGCCCTGCTCCGCCCGCCTCAAGGATGAACCCGCCCTTGGAGGGATGTGCCCACTCGTCGACATAGATGCCCAGCATGGCACCGCGCCAGGCATGGACATCCTCGGGATATTCCGCGACTACCATCAATGACGGATGGCACGCAAAGTTCTTGCCCACCTGGCCCGAGCCGTTCGCCAGCGCCGATTTTTGCAACAGCAACGGCGTCTGCACGGCACCAGCAGCCAATACCACGACCTTCGCCCTGACTGTGAGATCCGCCTTCTTCTTGCCCGTCGCCGGATCAATCACCTCGGCGACCACCCCGCTGGCGTTGCCGTTCTCCGCCAACACACGCGTGACATGCGTATCAGCGTGAATTTTTGCCCCATGTGCCACCGCCCAGGGAAGGTAGGTCACCAGCATGGACTGCTTGCGATCACTGGCGCAGCCGGACAGGCAATGGCCGGTCAACGCACACTCGCGGATATTGCGCTTGAACGGCTTCCACGAAATGCCCAGCTTTTTGCAGCCCTCGCGGATGACACTGGAGTTGCGATTGATCTCGTGCTCCTGGTTTTCATGGATACCCAGATTGCTTTCGACCTTGGCAAAAAAAGGATCCAGTGCCGCCGGCGTCAGGTTGGTGAGGCCATGCTGCTTTTGCCAGTCCTCCAGGATGTAATCCGGCGT
>JBKHWB010000031.1:0-21979 GCA_046566745.1 Gammaproteobacteria bacterium | reverse complement strand
ACTGTGTGGCATGGCTGATCAGGTAGATCGGCACCACGCACACGAGCATGAGGAGGAAAAACACGATGCGGCCGCCAAAGCGGTCCGTCAGCATGCCAAGCGGCAGGCGTATCAGGGAACCGGTCAGTACCGGCGTGGCCACGAGCAGGCCGAACTGCGTTTCGTTCAAGCCCAACAGTGCCTTCACCGGCACGCCCAGGATGGCAAACATCATCCAGACCATGAAGCAGACGGTGAAGGCGAAAGTGCTCATCCCCAGCACCAGCCCCTGTTGAACCTTGTGACTAGTCATTACTGACTCCCGTAGAATTGCTCTTGAGCACACACTAGGTGAATGCCGCGATTGAACATTGACCTGTATCAAAAGGCATCAGGCACGACGCCGGCACGAAATGCGGCAACTACCTCCAAGGGGGTAGCGCCGCATTCGCCTTTTTCCTTTCATAACAACGCCTTGAAAAATCGATTGATTGGCGGATGATGGCGGGCAACCCCGGCAACTATTTGGGGGTAGCCTCGAGGTCGACACGATGAAGTTCTGGCAATGGTTTCGCAGTTCGCTGCCGGCACGGGCGGGCGTGGCCGTGGTGCTGATATCGGTACTGGCGCTGGCCAGCTCGCTCAGTGCCGGGCTCATTGCCTGGTTCAGCGAGGACGATGCAGCCGCCATCAACACGGCAGGCTCGCTGCGCATGAAGACCTACCAGACCAGTTGGGCCATGGAGGCCAAGGCTCCGCAGCAGCGCATCGGCGGCCTGGGTCAAGATCTGGAGCAGCGTCTCTACAGCCACGAACTGGAGCGGGTACTGGAAGGCAACCAGGACGCCGACCTCAACAACGCCTATGCCATGCTCAAGACGCGCTGGCAGCAAGAGCTGAAGCCGGCGCTGCAGTCTGGCGACCATGCGGCCTTCCTTGCGCGGGCCGACAGCTTTGTCGACGCCCTTGACCAGTTTGTGCTGCAACTGCAACGCCACAGCGAGCGCAAGCAGGTGTGGCAACAGGGCATCCAGGGCATGGCGTTATTCATCACCATGATCATCCTGGTGATCGGCATGTACGAACTGCAGAACAGCGTCATCATCCCGCTGAAAGAGATGGGCAGCGTCGCGGAGCGGTTCCGCGCCGGCGACCTCTCCGCCCGCGTCAGTTTCCGCTCTGATGACGAGCTCGGCCAGATGGCCCTGAGCTTCAACGCCATGGCAGACGCCATTGAGGAATCACATCAAACGCTGGCCAGCCGGGTCGCACAGAAGACCGAAGGGCTGGCTCGAGCCAACGACGCACTGGAACTGCTGTACAACAGCAGCCGCGACATCGCCACCAGCCCTGCCCGCGCGCATCAACTGGACCTGCTGATCGAACGTTTTCAGCACCTGCTACCCGGCCTTCGGCTGACACTATGCCTAAGCAATAACCCGGACACGGCCAACGAGCCGCGCCTGGCACTGCATGGCAGCGAATCTCGCGAAATATGCTCGCGCAATAACTGCGCTGGCTGCGAACGCGTGCACCAGCACAACCTGACCAGCTTTCCCATCAGCAACCAGGGCAATCCACTCGGTGAACTGCGCGCCCACTTCACGGACGGCCGCCCCACGGCCGGCTGGGAAGCCGGCATGATCCAGGCACTCGCCGACCTGATCGGCACGGCGCTATCACTGGAGCGCCAGCGCGAACGCGACCAGCGCCTGGTGCTGCTGGATGAACGCACCATTATTGCGCGCGAGCTGCATGACTCGCTGGCACAGGCCCTCACCTACATGAAGCTGCAAGTCAGCCGTCTGCAAACACTGATACAGCGTGACGAGTCGCGCGAAACACTGCTGGTGGTCAGCAACGAACTGAGGGACGGCCTCAACAATGCCTACCGCCAGCTACGTGAGCTGCTAACCACATTCAGACTGCAGATCAGCGACGGCGGGCTGGCGCAGGCCCTGGATGACACCACGCGGGAATTCTCCGAACGTGGCGGCTTTCCAGTATTCCTTCATTCCGATCCGCTGGCCGTCAGCCTCTCCGCCAGCGAACAGATCCACTTGCTGCAGATTGCACGTGAAGCGCTGTCCAACTGCGCCCGCCATTCAAAGGCCCACCAGGTATGGGTGCACCTGGGCCAGAACGAAGAGCAGGTCGTTCTGACCATCGAGGATGACGGCTGCGGCATCGACAGCAACTTCGATGCGCGGCAGCACCACGGCATCGGCATCATGCAGGAACGTGCACGCAGCCTTAACGGCACCCTCACCATGACGGCGCGATCACCACAAGGCACGCGCGTGGCACTGGTTTTCCGCCCCGAATTCCTGAACCGGCAAACACCCGAGGAGACCCCTGCATGAGCGACGACCCGATCCACTCCATCATGCTGGTCGACGACCATCCGCTCATGCGTCGCGGCATCCGCCAGTTGCTGGAACTGGAAGCCGACTTCCTCATTGTCGGCGAGGCCAGCAATGGAGAGGAGGCGCTACATACGGTCGGCGAACTGCAGCCCGACCTCATCCTGCTCGACAACAACATGCCGCAACTCAACGGCATCGAAACGCTGAAGCGGCTGCGCCAGGACGGCTATCGCGGCATCATCCTCATGTTTACCGTCTCGGATGCGGAGCACGAGGTGCGCGACGCCATGCGCCATGGCGCGGACGGCTATTTGCTGAAAGACATGGAACCGAATCTGCTGATAGCCCAGATCCGCGAGGCACTGCATGGTGTGATCGTGGTGAGCCCGACCCTTACCCGGGTGCTGGCCCAAGCCCTGCGCACACCGACGCCCACCCAGGAATTCGAACTCACGGACCGGGAGCGGCAGGTACTGAAAAGCATCGCCGGTGGCAACAGCAACAAGATGATCGCGCAGAAGCTTGGCATTACCGAAGGCACGGTCAAGGTTCACGTGAAGAACCTGCTGCACAAGCTGGGGCTACGCTCGCGCGTGGAGGCGGCCGTGTGGGCCCTGGAGCACATGAAGCGGTGAGCAGCCCCGCTTCAGGGCTGCTGCATCCATGAATCGTAGAGAAAGGTTTCGTCCAGCTGCCGCGCGCAGTGGATGGATGACTCCAGATCCTTGATCAGGCCATCCTCCAGCCCGTAGATCCAGCCGTGCACCGTCAACTCCTGGCCTCGCATCCAGGCATTCTGGACGATGGTCGTGTGGCACACGTTGCGCACCTGGCGCTTCACGTTGAGTTCGCACAGCAGGTTGACGCGATCATCGCCGTCCAGACCCTCTAACAGCGGCAGGTTCTGGTGGTATAGCGCCTTGATGGCGCGCAGCCAGTTGTCAATGAGGCCAAGCTCCTGGTGGCCCAACGCGGCCCGCACGCCACCACAGCCATAGTGTCCGCAGACAATGACCTGTTTCACCTTGAGCACGTCCACGGCAAACTGCAGGACGGACAGGAAGTTCATGTCGGTGGCCACCACCATGTTGGCCACGTTGCGGTGCACGAACAACTCGCCAGGCATCAGGCCGACGATGTCGTTGGCCGGCACGCGACTGTCCGAACAGCCGATCCACAGAAACTCCGGACGCTGTTGCGCCGCCAGGCGCCGGAAGAATTCGGGATCGCCAGCCTTCATGCGGGCGGACCACTGGCGGTTGTTGTCGAGCAAGGCCTTGATCTGCATGTTCCCGTCCACGTCCCCGTCAGCCCAGCCACTCTGCGTAGCTGACAAAAGGCAGGCTGTCGCCTTCGCTAACGACCTGCCCTACTTCTTGCCACGCCATGCCGTCCGACCAGCTCACCGAACTCAACACACCGGAACTCTGGTTGGGATAGGCCACCAGCCGCAGGCCCTCCGCCGTCTGCTGCCGTTGCACGCGCAGGTACTCGCGACGCTTGCCGGCCTTGCGACTAAAAGCACAAGGCACGGCCTGCGGCAAAGGCGGCGCGTAATCCTCCCCCTGGCGCCAGCGCAGCCACGGTAGCGCCGCCAGCAACAGCGTCACCCAGACCGCGACGGCATTGCCGGGAAGACCGATAAACGGGGTCGCCCCGACATAGCCGAACGCCAGTGGCTTGCCCGGCTTGATGCCCAGCTTCCATAGCACCATGCGCCCCTCTGCTTCGACCGCCGCCTTGAGGTGATCCTCTTCCCCCACCGAGACGCCACCGCTGCTGATGACCACGTCGGCACTTTCGGCGAGTTCAGCCAGCCGTAGCCGTGTTGCCACCAGATTGTCGGGAAGCGTACCGGCATCGTGCACGTCAAAGCCCTGCGCCTCCAGCGTACTGACGATGGTGTACTGGTTGCTGTTGTAGAGCTGCCCGGCCTGCAGGGGCTCGCCCGGCTGCACCAACTCGTCACCACTGGACAGCACTGCCACGCGCAGGGGCCTGTGCACCTCCACAGTCGCGGCACCGATCGAGGCCAGCAGGCCGACATCCGCCGGACGCAATCGGCGTCCGGACTCGAACAACCTGGCGCCAACCTCAATATCCTGCCCGGCCTTGCGAATGTTGTCGCCGGCACGCGTCGCGGGCAGACGAACACGCCCGTCGGGCAAGACCTCGACATCCTCCTGCATGATCACGGCATCGGCGCCGGGCGGAATCTCGGCGCCAGTGAAAATGCGCGCACAGGTGCCCGGCTGCAACAACTCCGGCACCGCACCTGCCGGCATGCGCTGGCTCACTACCAGCGCTGCGCCATTGCCTACGTCTGCAGCACGCACGGCATAACCGTCCATCGCGCTGTTGTCGGCCGGTGGCACGCGAATCGACGAGGCCACCGGCACCGCCAGCACTTTGCCACAGGCCTTGCGTAGCGGAAGCGATACCACCGGAATGGGCGCGAGCGACAAGGCCTCGGCCCGCAGGCTTGCCAGCACCGTCTCCAGCGTCGCCAGATCACCCCGCTCGCATCCACAGCCGGCGCTCATCATGCCTCCTCGCGCGAGCCGCAGGTATCCAGCCGCCTGACGCCGGCTGGCTCCACCCGCTTCTGCTGCAGCAGGCCGACAAAATTGCAGGGCCGCTGCCGGGCATCCAGCTGACCGGCAATCATCTTCGTCCACGCGGTGCGGCAGGCATTGGTGGAGCCTGGCATGCAGCACACCAGGGTGAAGTTAGCCAGCCCCGCCAGGGCCCGACTCTGCATGGTGGACGTGCCGATTTCTTCATACGACAGCTGCCGGAACAGCTCACCAAAGCCGTGCACCTCCTTGTCCAGCAGGGGCAGGATGGCCTCGGGCGTACTGTCTCGCGTGGTGAAGCCGGTACCGCCCGTCACTAGCACCACCTGCACACCGGCATCGGCAATCCATTGCGATACCACGGCGCGGATCTGGTATATGTCATCACGCACCAACGCACGATCCGCCAGCACGTGGCCAGCCGCCTGCAGGCCATCGACCAGCAACTGGCCCGAGCTGTCTTCGGCAAATCCACGCGTGTCGCTCACGGTAAGCACGGCGATCTTCAAGGGCACGAACTCACGCACTGCACTGCTCATCAACCTGTCTCCTGATTGGCCACCCCGATCGGTGACACCGGATTCTACTGCTTGCCAACCACACTGCCACTGCGGCAAGCGCAGGTGAATACCCATCGTGGCGGCGCGCCCCTACCCCCGAAGGGATAGACCGGACTTGATGTCCGTCAAGTGCTAAAACCTGCATGCCGGCCACCATAGAGCCAGGACGCCGCGACCATCGCCCGGCTGCTCCCAGCGCCCACCCGACCCTCCGACCACCCCGTGCGAGGCCTCCGATGAAAGACAATGCCCTGCCCTTGGTCTACTCCTGCTCCGGCTGCTCCAATGTCGCGCAGCTTGCCAACACGCTGGCGCTTCGCCTCGATCGCGCGGGCCTGGCGGAAATGAGCTGCATTGCGGGCGTTGGCGGAGATGTGCCGGCGCTAGTACGCAAGGCCGCTTCCGGTCGCCGCATTCTCGCGCTGGACGGGTGCCAGCTGCACTGCGTGAAGAACTGCCTGGCACGGCACGGTGTTGCCCCCGACGACCACGTCACACTCAATGCGTTTGGCGTACGCAAGCGCTACGGCGAGGACTGCACGACGGAGGAAGCGGAACAGCTGCTGGAGGAGGTCAAGGTGTTGCTACGCGACGGAACCCGCCTGCCGCGCACCGGCTGACCCGCCGCACGTGGTCAGGACTTTTTTTCCAGCTGCCACCGGCCCGCGGCAATCTGGTCGCCGGCGCGCTCATCCACCCAGCGCTCGCCCGCGGGCGTGGATTCACGCTTCCAGAACGGCGCCCGTGTCTTCAGAAAATCCATGATGAAACGGCAGGCATCGAACGCGGCATCGCGATGCGCACTGGCCACCCCAACAAACACGATGGGATCCCCTGCCGCCAGCTCGCCCACGCGATGAATCACACAAACATTCAGCAGGGGCCAGCGCTCACGCGCCTCGTCGACTATCGCCGCCAGCGCCCTTTCCGTCATGCCCGGATAATGCTCCAGAAACATTCCCGCCACATCAGCGCCGTCATTGTAATCGCGCACATACCCCACGAAGCCGGCAACCGCACCAATGCCCAGGTTGGCCGCATGCAGTGCATTGAGCTCGGCACCGCCATCGAACACATCCGTCTGCACTCGAATCATGCCCGGACGTCCTCGTGGCGGTAATGCCCGCTCTTGCCGCCGGTTTTTTCCAGCAAGCGCACCGCTTCGATGGTCATGCCCTTGTCCACTGCCTTGCACATGTCATAGATCGTCAGCGCTGCGATGCTGGCCGCCGTCAACGCCTCCATTTCCACACCGGTCTGTCCGGCCAGCTTGCAGCGGGCTTCGACATGCACCACATCATCCCCCTCTGCCGTCAACTCCACCTTGACACTCGTCAACAGCAAGGGATGGCACAGCGGAATCAGTTCATGCGTTTTCTTTGCCGCCATGATGCCGGCGATACGCGCCACTGCAAACACATCCCCCTTGGGATGACCGCCCTCCTGGATCATCTTCAGGGTCTGCGGCAGCATGCGCACACGCGCCTCTGCCACCGCCTCACGCGTGGTCATGCTTTTTTCGGTCACGTCCACCATGGTGGCGTTCCCCTTGGCATCCAGATGTGTCAGCACAGTTTTCCTCCCGACCGCAAACACGTCGTTTGCGAACACCTTATTTCAGATTCAGTCGTCGCGCCAGCTTGTGCAGGTTACTGGAGTCGACATCCAGCAGGCGTGCCGCCTGCGCCCAATTATCAGCACTCGCCGCCAATGCCTGGCGAATGGCTTCACGCTGGCAGTCATCCACCACATCACGCAAGGGCCGTACCTCTCCCGGCAGGGCCGGCGGCGTGACATCGCTGCAGGAAAAAAGCGGTGCTCCGCCCGGCTCAAGATCCAGCAGCTCCGGCTCCAGCAGCAGGATCTCCGTGCGTACTGCGCCACGACTGATCATCTTCAGGGCGGCACGACTGATGACGTGTTCGAGTTCGCGAATATTGCCAGGCCACGAGTAGGCGAGCAGCGCACGCTCGGCCGACGCCGACAGGCGAATGCCGCGCAACCCCAGACGCGCCCGGTTGAGCTCGAGGAAATGCCCGGCCAAAAGCAACACGTCATTATCGCGCTCGCGCAACGGGGGAATATGGACAGGGTAGACAGAAAGGCGGTGATACAGATCGGCGCGGAAATGGCCGTCCCGAACGCTGTCGCGCAGCACGCGATTGGTGGCCGCCACGATGCGCACATCGACATGCCGGGGCTTGTCGGAGCCGAGACGCTGGATTTCTCCGTTCTGCAACACACGCAAGAGCTTGGCCTGCACCGTCAGCGGCAGCTCACCCACCTCATCAAGGAACAGCGTGCCGCCATTGGCGGCTTCGAAGCGACCGGGGCGATCCGTCGTGGCACCGGAAAACGCCCCTTTGACATGCCCGAACAATTCGCTCTCGGCCAACGACTCGGGCAAAGCGGCACAGTTCACGTGCACCAGCGGCTTGCTGCGTCGTCGCGACAGGCGATGCAGTCGGCGCGCAAACAACTCCTTGCCAACGCCGGTCTCGCCCAACAGCAGCACCGGCAATTCGGAGTCCGCCACCACCTGCATTTCGTGCAGCAATTCGCGCAGCGGGCGACTGTGGCCGATGATCTCGCCCTCATCCAGGTCCGCCGCCATCTCGCGCACATCGGTGCGCGCCAGTTTCAGGCCGTGATTTTCCTTCTCCAGCCGCGTCATCCTGACGGCTGCCTCGATCAGCAAGGTATAGCGCTGCAGGTCGCGACGCGCACGATCGTCAAAGGTTCCTGCCTCCAGCGCATCCAGTGTCAGCACGCCCCACAGGTCCCCGTCCACGTACAGCGAAGTACCCATGCAGTCGTGCACCGGCAGGGGCTCGCCGAGACGACTGTCCAGCAAACCGTCATAGGGATCGGGCAAGCGGCTGTCCGGCTCGAACCACGTCGGACTCCGCTGCGCGAGGATGGCCGCCAGGCGCGGATGCTGCCCGACCACAAAGCGCCTGCCGAGCGCCTCGTGCGCCAGGCCACTGGCCGCCACCGGTCGCAACGCATCATCCTCCAGGCGCAGCAACCCCACCGCGCCGCAGTGGAAACGCTCGCGCAAAGTGTGCACCAGCCGCTGCAAGCGCACCGCATTCGGCAGCTCGACCACGAGATCCGCCAGCAAAACCTCTTCCATCATGGTTCGTTTTACCCTTTTAGCGGCAAAAATACCCTATCCGGGCAGTGTACGTTTTACCATGAAGGATTAAAACCCCTTTTACATCAATGACTTTGCGATGGCACGCAAGCTGCAGAAGAGACGACATCCCCACCTCACAGGAAGTCCATGATGAGTCACTCCCTGCTCGACCAGTCGCTCGGCAGCATTGCCTGCGACATTCCCGGCGCCACCCGCATCTTTCACACCTACCGCCTCGACTTCTGCTGTGGCGGCGGCAAGAGCCTGCGCGAAGCCAGCGCACGCAAAGGCATTGATGCCGATACCGTCGCCAGCGAACTGCTGGCCCTGACCGCATGCCCCGGACTGGGCCGCGACTGGCGCAAGGCAACGGCAGCCGAACTCATCGACCATATCCTGCAGCGCTTCCACGACCGGCATCGTATCCAGCTGCCCGAGCTGGTCCGCCTGGCGCGCCGCGTGGAGCATGTTCACGGCGACCGCCCGGAGTGCCCCAACGGCCTGGCCAACCACCTTGATGCCATGCAGCAGGAACTGGAAAGCCACATGCTCAAGGAAGAACAGATCCTGTTCCCGATGCTGCGCCAGGACATGCATGCCGGCGTCGGCGGCCCGATTTCCGTCATGCGTTTCGAGCACGACCAGCACGGCGAAGCCCTGGACGTCATTAACACGCTGACCAACCACATCACGCCGCCAGCCAATGCCTGCAACACATGGCGTGCGCTCTACCGGGGACTGCAGGAACTGCAGGAAGACCTGATGCAGCACATCCACCTGGAAAACAATGTCCTGTTTGCACAAGCGCAGCCGTCACACGAGGAGATGAATCATGGGTGAGTACCGCAAGCTGTGGTGGACGCTGCTGGCCGTTGTAGCGATCACCTTTTCCATGCTGGGCTGGTTTGGCCGCGAGGTCTACCGCGAAGCACCGCCCATTCCGCAACAGGTCGTCAGTGCGGACGGCAACGTGCTGTTTACGCAAGACGATATCCTCGACGGGCAGACCGCCTGGCAAAGCGTGGGCGGCATGCAACTGGGCTCCGTCTGGGGTCATGGCGCCTACCAGGCTCCCGACTGGAGTGCCGACTGGCTGCATCGCGAACTGGTCGCATGGCTCGATCTGGCCGCGCAGGAACAGCATGGCAAGCCCTATGCCGACGTTCCCGGCGAGGTACAGGCACAACTGCGCTACCAGTTGACGGAGGAATACCGGCACAACAATGTTGACGCCGCCGGCACGCTGCAACTGAGTGACCGTCGCCTGCAGGCCGTGCAGCAGACCGCCAGCTATTACCAGACCCTGTTCAGCGACGACCAGAGCCTGCGCACATCGCGCGAAAGCTTCGCCATGAAGGAAAACACGCTGCCGGATGCAGGGCGGCGCGTCAGCCTGACCCGATTCTTCTTCTGGACGGCATGGGTGGCCGCCACCGAACGCCCCGGCACCCAGGCCTCCTACACCAACAACTGGCCGCACGAGCCCCTGATCGGCAACAAGCCGACAGCGGAAAACATCATGTGGTCGATTGTCAGCGTCATCCTGCTGATTGCCGGTGTCGGCCTGCTGATCTGGACCTGGGCCTTCCTGCGCGACCACGATGAAACGGAGCCCGCCGCACCGGCGCAGGATCCCCTCACCACCTTTGCCCTGACGCCGTCCCAACTGGCGCTGGGCAAATATCTGTTCCTCGTCGTTGCCCTGTTCATTTTCCAGGTTTTCATCGGCGGCTTTACCGCCCACTACACGGTGGAAGGCCAGAAATTCTATGGCGTCGACGTGTCGCAGTGGTTCCCCTATGCGTTGGTGCGCACCTGGCACATCCAGAGCGCGCTGTTCTGGATCGCCACCGGATTCCTGGCGGCCGGCCTGTTCCTGGCGCCGCTCATCAACGGTGGCAAGGACCCGAAATACCAGAAGCTGGGAGTCGACGTGCTGTTCTGGGCCCTGGTCCTCGTCGTTGTCGGCTCGTTTGTCGGCAACTATCTGGCCATCGCACAAATCATGCCGCCCGAACTCAATTTCTGGCTGGGCCACCAGGGCTATGAATTCGTCGACCTTGGTCGCCTCTGGCAGATCGGCAAGTTTGCCGGCATCGCCTTCTGGCTGCTGCTGATGTTGCGCGGCATCTGGCCCGCCCTGCGCACGCCGGGTGGTGACAAGAACCTGCTGGCCCTGCTCAGCGCATCGGTAATTGCCATCGGCCTGTTCTACGGCGCCGGCTTTTTCTACGGTGAACGCACGCACCTGTCCGTCATGGAATACTGGCGCTGGTGGGTCGTGCATCTCTGGGTAGAAGGCTTCTTCGAAGTATTTGCCACCACCGCACTGGCTTTCATCTTCTCGACGCTCGGTCTTGTGTCAAAGCGCATGGCCACCATTGCCAGCCTCGGTTCTGCCTCGCTGTTCATGTTGGGCGGCATTCCGGGCACCTTCCACCATCTCTATTTCGCCGGCACGACTACGCCGGTCATGGCCGTCGGCGCCACCTTCAGCGCGCTGGAAGTCGTGCCGCTGGTAGTACTGGGTTACGAGGCCTGGGAAAACTGGCGACTCAAGACCCGTGCCGCCTGGATGGAGGCCCTGCATTGGCCGCTGATGTGCTTTGTGGCGGTCGCCTTCTGGAACATGTTTGGCGCTGGCGTGTTTGGCTTCATGATCAACCCGCCGATTTCGCTGTACTACGTGCAGGGACTGAATACGACGCCAGTGCATGCCCATGCCGCGCTGTTCGGCGTGTATGGTTTCCTCGCCTTGGGCTTCACCCTGCTGGTACTGCGCTACATCCGCCCGGAAGCCGCTTTCAATCCGGCACTGATGCGCACCGCCTTCTGGGGACTGAACGGTGGTCTGGTACTGATGATTTTTACCAGCCTGCTGCCCATCGGGTTCATCCAGTTCTACGCCAGTGCTTCCGAAGGACTCTGGTACGCACGCAGCGAAGCGTTCATGCAGCAGGACATCCTGCAGACACTGCGCTGGGTACGCACCTTCGGTGACGTCGTGTTCATCATCGGTGCGGCGGCATTTGCCCTGCAAGTGGTGTCACTGCTGTTCAAGCCCCGTGGCATCTCTGCCGAAGCCTGCACCATGGAAGGCTGAGGATGGCCAGGCCGCCGCCCACCCAAGGGGCGACGGCCTTCGCCCTCGGCACTTCAGCCGCCGCCAGGGCGGCACCGCAACTGTTGTTGTTTTCAGCACGGCCCTGCCACTACAATCCGCCCGCGCAACGGATAGCGCCTGAAAAGGATTCTGGTCTAGGCCATGGACACGTCACTGCACGAATGCTTACCCATCGGATGGATGGGCGCCTCTGATAATTTCCCCTCTGACCTCTCGGCTTTACTGGCCCGCGATGGTTTTCTACTGCAACCGCTGCGGCTCAGGGATGCGCACTCGGTGCCGCTGGTTCTGCTGGATTGCCAGCATTTTCCGGCAGACGCCCTCCGGCAACTCCTCCGCCAAACTCCACCAAGCGAGCACCACACCGTCTTTGTCTTGCACCGCGCCAGCCCCGGTAGCGACCACGAGCAACTGCTTGGCTGGCCCGCCGTTCGCGGTATCTTTTACAAAGACGACAACGGCACCCGCTTGCCGCAAGCGCTTCGTGTCATTCTCAGCGGAGAAAACTGGTTTCCACGCCGTCTCATGAGCGAGTGGATGAACCAGCAGCGCCTCTGCATGCCGCTCCCCATGCCAACGAACGAATCGCCCGACCTTACCGAGCGCGAACGACAAATCCTGCGCCACATCAACCAGGCCTGCACCAACGCAGAAATTGCGTATGCACTCACCATCAGCGAGCACACGGTCAAGACGCACCTCTACAACATCTTCCGCAAGATCGCCGTGAGCAACCGCACCCAGGCAAGCAACTGGGTGAAGGCCAACCTGCCACTGGTCAGCAGCACGTCCGGTCGAGCCCAGCCACAGCCATAGTGACGAGGCCTCGGGCATCCCGCACACTCACGCCCCTGTCGCGAGCGCGAGCAACTCCGGCGTATTGAGATTGGCCAAGCGAGGGTCGCCTCCGTCACAGGCAACGGGCACCGCATCCAGCCCCAGCAACAAGCGCCGTGGACTGCGCTCGCCGGCCTGCCAGGCTGCCTCCACTGCCGGCAGCAACTGCCGGGGCAGGCAACAGAACAGCGGCTCCCACTGCCCCTGCTGGCACACCATGGCCGGCCGCCCAAGGGCCGCTGCAGCGCTGGCACGCAGGGCCTGAACCAGCGCCAGATCAATCCGTGGCGCATCACAGGGCAGCACCAGCAGCCAGTCATGCCTCATCTGCGCCATGCCCGCCCGTATGCCCGCCAGCGGCCCCTGGAACAACTCATCCTCGTCCGACACAAGGCGATCGGCATAGGAGGCGTAGGCGTCGTGGTTACGGTTACAGGAAATCACCAGGTCATCCGTCAAAGGCCGCACCACGTCATGCAGCCAGGCAATCAGCGGGCGCTGCTGCCACACCACCAGCCCTTTGTCGCGCCCCCCCAGGCGGCTACCCCGCCCCCCTGCCAGCAGCAGGACGGAACAAGCGGGAAGAACGGGCAACTCTGACATGAAAACTCCAGTCAACCGGGGCGTATCGGGCCCCGAATGCTGCTGATTTTAGCCAGGCGGCGCAAGCGTCCCCAAGGCCCGGCCAAAGGTCGGCTGACCTCTTGACAAGGCCAGGCCTGCTGGCCAAAATGCGCGCCTCTTCGCGAGACGGCTACATAGCTCAGTTGGTTAGAGCGCAGCATTCATAATGCTGATGTCCCAGGTTCAAGTCCCGGTGTAGCCACCAATCAAGGGTTCGCAGGAACCCCGCAAAGCCCGGTAACCCGTTGATAAATCAAAGGGTTACCGGGCTTTTTTACGTCCGTAGACGTCCGGGAATACCCTTAGGCAGCCGGAACTATTGGGGGTATATCCGGGGGTAGCGAGGATTTTGCCAGACGAACACCCCCATCTGCACCAGTCAACCCCACGCGAAAAAAAGGGCACAATTCTCGTGCCCTGCCAAACCTCCGGCCGAAGACGGAGCGAGAAAAAACAATGAACCGCTAGGAGATCTCGACGCCTGCATTGAGGCGCGACTGGAACGCGTGCGTCCACATCAGTGCCAGCGGCCTGGCCTTGTCCAACCCCAGCGCACCGAGCCGCTCCGCCATGTCATGGCCGCGACCAACCTCCAGTCGCACCGACCCCGGCAGAGCCAACCGTGTCCCTCCGCGCACGTTTACCGTAGACCGGCACAGATGCCCCTTGTGAAGGGAAACCAGCGCCAGACTGAGCGGTGCAGCCGGGATGGAGGGCCCCATTTGCCCTGACAGGGTCATCAACGGTTCTGCCGTGCCGGGTACCATGACCTGGCAACTCACCTCACGCCCTTGCAGGTCGAAAGGAATATCCGTAACAAACTTGGGGAACCCCCATATCTCTCGGCCGGCAGCGTTCGCCGCCGCCGTGGTCACCGGCAAGTCCAGGATGTGGAAAGCGACATGGCGCATCTCCGGCTGCTGCAGGGTTGCCAGCAGGTCCTTCCATCCGCCCAGCGCCTGCGCCTCTCCCTGCCGGGTGACCGCCACGCAGATCCCCACTTCGTTATAGACACCCACGCTTGTCTCGCGATACTCGAAACAGGCCACCGCGGCCAGCGCTAGCCCCCCCACGGTTAGCGCTGGCACCAGTCCCGTGCCTGCCAGCAGGTTCTCGACGCGTGTCCGGTCCACCATGAAAAACGCAAACAGGGCGGATGTGTCGTAGTAGAGAATCGGCAGCTCCACTCGCCCTTCGCTGGTGCCCACCGCATGGCGCGGCACCAGGAAGAAGGGGTCGTCGGGAGCCACCGGCGGACGGGATATCATGTTCATGAGAGCACTCCGGCAAGGGACGAGGGAAGGCGGCGCGCAATCCGGGCCAACAGGCTGGCCTGCTGGTCCTCGATGACGGCAAGCCGGTTGATCTGGTTGGTACCTTCAAAAATGCGGGTGAGCCTGGCGTCGCGGAGGGTCCGCTCGATCGAGGCCGCATGGGTCACGGCATGGTTGCCCAGCAGGTCCATCACGGTTTCGATCACGACCTGGGCCCGGTCGGTCGCCTGGAACTTGCACAGGGAAGCGGCATCCTGGCGCGGCGTCCACTGGCGGGCGTGCTGCCAGACAAGGGCCCGGATGGCAGCGGTCTCCGCCTGCACGTCGGCCAGGATGGACTGCACCTGCTGGTAATGCACCAGCGGCCGCCCCGCCAACGTTTCACGGCAGGCAAATTCAGTAGCGATGTCCACGGCCTGCTGTGCAAAGCCCACCCCCATGGCCGCCACCGGCAGGCGTGACAGGTTGAGGGTGGCCCTTGCCAGGCCCCAGCCCCTGCGCAGGCCGCCCACCACCATGGCGTCCGGCACGAAGCATCCGTCCAGTTCCAACTCGGCGGCGCCGGAGGCGCGCATACCCATCTTCAATTCTGTGCGCACCGAGCGAAAGCCGGGCTGGCGGGTATCCACCAGAAAGCAGGTCCAGCTCTCGTAACCCTCGCCCTCCAGCGCAGCAAACACGGACACATAACGGGCAATGTCGCCACCGCTGATAAAGACTTTGCGCCCCTGCAACAGCCAGCCACCGTCCACCCGGCACGCCCGCACGCCCGCGCGCTGATGTGCAGCGCCATGGCCGTCTTCGGCATCGGAACCCGCCGCAGGCTCGGTGATGGCAAATGCAAACAATTCGGGGCGACCCTCCCGCGCGTTCTGGAACGACGGCCACACCACGCGCCTGAGCAAGCCCAGATCCCCCGATAGCAGCACCGGCGCCAGCCCCAGGGCCGGCGCCGACAGCAACAGCATCAGGCCACCGTCAACGCGCGCCAGCTCCTCGACGCGAATGGCCTGTTGCCAGGCCAGTGCATGCCGGTACTGCCACAGCGGCGCGCTGCCGACCGGCGCCGGCAACAGATCCGTCAGCAAGCCCTCCCGACCCGCCCTCACCAGCAGCTGCTGCACTGCCGGCAGCTCGACATGACCATCACGCTGCTGGCGATCAACCTCGACCGCCAATGGCGCGAGTTCGGCGAGGGCAAATCGGCGCACGCGCCGGCGCAAGCTCGCCAGCGCCGGGGGCAAGCTAGCGGTGTCTCGCTCCCAGGCGTCACGAGGGGAGTAGGTCGACAACAGGCGCAACAAAGGGGTTCGGCGCATGGCCGTCAGTGGAGACAAGACGTGGGACGCGGCGACATGGCCCGGCAAGTGATCCACCGCCGCGCCCATCTCCGGCAGGGCCGCCATGTTTCCCCGCATGCCTGCGATCACCAGCGCCAACTCGGAGGGAGATCCGCCCAGCAGCCGCCAGCAGTTCACGGCCCGCAGCACATGTTCCACCCCGGCATCGCGCATGTAACCGATGCCGCCATGCACCTGCACTGCCGCATGGGCCGCCCGCGCCAGCATAGGCATCGCTTCGCGGCGCAACGCCATCGCCCGCTCCGGATCCAGGGCAGCACTTGCCGCCTCGCGCAGCAGCGCATCCACCGACAGCAAGGCCGTGTCCATGTCGGCGAGCAGCATCGCCACGCTGTCATGCTGTTCGATCAGCCGACCGCCCTGCACGCGCAACGCTGCATGTTCATGTGCCCTCTGCACCGCAGGCACCAGCGCTCCCCGCGCCAGGGCAATCTGCGCCAGCTGCTGCGCGGCCACCAGCTGCGCCACCACGCCGGGATACAGCGGGGCAGACACCGCCTCCGGGTCGGCCGTCCAGTGCAAGGCCACACAACCCTCAAGGCCGTGCGGATAAGCATCCCGTGTCGTCACGACACGCCGTAGCTCGTGCCGGCGCAGCTCAAGACGACCCTGTTGCCAATGCCAGGCCACCACCGTCGTCACTGAGGGCGCCACCACGGCCAGGCGGGCAGCATCACCGTAGACATCCTCCAGCACGCCCGGATCGGACTCATGCAGGGGACGCGCAGCCAGCAGGCGTCCGAACGCGGAGCGCCCGATGCCCATGCGGCCCTCGCAGGCCAGGACGGCCTCGACGGCATCCAGGCCGGCCAGTTGCTGTGCCAATCCGCCTATGGCGAGCGAATGCAGGTGCCAGGCCACAGCCGGATGGCGCGAGGCCAACGCCTGCAGGGCATGCAACGAGAACACCGGCGGCTGCCCGCGCGCCACCTCGCACCACAGGCCGTACTCCTCGCGCAGGCTGCCCAGCACTCCCGCCTCGCGGGCCGCCACGGCAATGTCATCAAACAGTTGCGGGGCTGGAGGCTCGCTGCCTAGCGGCAGGTGCGCGGCCACCTCTGCATCGGCAAACGCCGCGACGGCCACCAGCAGGGCATCGACCTCATCCGGCTGCAACAGCACCGGCAGCGCCGCCTCGTCACGCACCAGCACTCCGCCCGCCGTCATCTCGCACCTCCCCACCCGTCACCGCTGCCGCACCAGACCTCCGGCGCTCAGGCCCCTACAGTCCTATGCCAGCTCCCGTCCGGGCCTTGACCACCATCAAGTCTCGGGGATCACCAGCAGCAGACAACAAAAAGCCGGGCACATGGCCCGGCTTTGCTGGCACGACGATAGCGTCAGATGACACGCGAGAAACGCACCAGCTCCACGGCGGCTTCGTCACGATGCAGGTAGTGGTCAAAACAGGCGGCAATGATGCGCAACAACAGACGGCCACGACCCGTCGCCACGATGTGCGTTGCCGACACCTCCACCAGGCCATCCGCCGCCAGCGGCTGCAGACGCTGCAGATCCGCCTCGAAGTACGCATCGAAACGGATACCGTAACGTGTCTCCAGCGCACGAATGTCAACACGACCCTGACACATCAGCTGCTGGATCAGGTCGGCGCGCAGCACATCATCAGGACTCATCGTCATGCCCCGCCAAACCGGACGATGGCCCGCATCAATCGCAGCTTCCCAGCTGGCCAGGTCGCGCGGATTCTGGCTGTAGGTCGCACCGATATGGCTGATGGCACTAACACCAAAGCCGATCAGGTCACTCTCGGCATGCGTGGTGTAGCCCATGAAATTCCGGTGCAGGCTGCCGCGCTCCTGCGCGAGCGACAACTCGTCGTCCGGCAGCGCGAAATGATCCATGCCGATGTAGCGATACCCCGCTGCCGACAGTTTCTCGATGGCCAGCTGCAACAGTCCCAGCTTCTCTTCCGGCGCCGGCAAGTCATCGGCATTGATATGCTTCTGCGGCTTGAACAACTGCGGCATGTGCGCATAGCTGTAGACCGCCAGGCGGTCGGGCCGCATGGCAATCACCGTGTCCAGCGTGCGGCCGAACCCCGCACGGGTCTGCAGGGGCAAACCGTAGATCAGGTCGATATTGACCGAGCGGAAACCATACTGGCGACAGGCATCCACCACGATGCGCGTTTCTTCCACCGACTGTATGCGGTTGACAGCCTCCTGCACGGCCGGATCGAAATCCTGCACACCCAGACTGGCGCGATTGAAGCCCATGTCCGCCAGCGCCGCGATGTCACCGGCGCCGACACAGCGGGGATCGAGTTCGATGGAAAAGTCCCGGTTCGCCGCCTGGCTGAAATGGAAGTTGTGCCCCAGGCTCTCCACCAGTTCGCGCAGGTGATCATTTCCCAGAAAGTTCGGCGTGCCCCCGCCCAGATGCAGCTGGATGACGTCGCGGTCCCGGTCAAACAGCGGTGCCACCAGTGCGATCTCGCGAACCAGGCGGTTCAGGTAAAAGCCGGCACGCGACTGATCCCGCGTGATGATGCGGTTGCAGCCACAGTAAAAGCAGGGACTGAAGCAGAACGGCACGTGCACATACAGCGACAGCTGACGGGGAATGGGATCTCCGTTGCTGTGCCGCGCCGCCTCGACAAAAGCGGCATCCCCGAAGGCCGGCCCGAACTGCGGCGCGGTGGGATAGGACGTATAGCGAGGCCCCGGCCGGTCGTACCGGCGGAGCAGGTCAGCATCAAACGGAGGAATAGTATTCATGGGTGCAGGCTAGGCGGCCGGCACCCGGCCTGCATTGACAGGGATCAAAAGACTGCGCTGCCTGATGCCGCCGGCAGGAGAGACCCGCGGGTCACCTGCCAAAAGGCCTCGTTACTCGTCATCCATGGAGCATTCGGCCTCGCCGGGATTGATGCGACACCGTACCCGCTTCAGGAAGCGCAGCATGTCCGGATCGTAATGCCCCTCCTTGGCCAGGCGCACGCGCGACTCCCGCATCATCGCCATGTACCCCTCGACCTCGTAGCGCGGCACTTCCGACCAGAAATGCGGAGGGATCTCGGCCTCGCTGCGCTTGATCAGCGCAAACGCCGGATCCAGCAGGGAAGCGGAGAAGTCACGCAGGCGCTGGCCGTCGCCCGGATTGAAGCGGTCATGACGGATCACCATGATACCGGTGATGTTCATGAAGGGCATGTTGATGATGGCGCCTTTGGTGCCGATCCCCTTGTGCAACTCCAGCGGCCTCACCGCCAGGGCCGGCACCGAGATGATGTCGACCTGACCGTTGTTGAACTTGCCGGCAAAATTGGTGATGTCGGCCGATACCGGACGCGCCCCGATCTGCTTGATAAGGATGGCCTGGGTCTGGTCCCAGTCGAAGGCCGCGATCCGCTTGCCGGACGCCTTGGCCAGTGTGTTGATGTTGCGGTCGTTAACCACCGGGTACACCGCTCCCAGCGGAATGATTGACGCCACCTCGTAGGGGCCGTTGACCATGCGGGGCGCCGACTTCGGACTCATCAGCAGGCCAATGACCGAACGCAGCATCTCGTAGGTGGGCACCGACCCCAGCGAGTCCAGCGTCCCGACAAACTTGTTGAGCTGCCGCCCGCGCAAGTTGGTCATCAGCACGGCATCGCACTGGCCGGCCTTGAAGTCCTCCAGCGCGACACGCTCATCGGTATAGGGGCGCAACCTGAGGTTGATCCCCATGCGCCGTACCTGCAAGGCGTAGTCACGCGCCAGGGCATAGATGTCGCCCTGCGCTCCCATGATGTCAAACACGCACGCCGTCTGGGCCCGCGCCGGCGACGCCATCACTGACAGCGAGACCACCACCAGCCCCAGAAAAAGACGCCAAAACTTCGTCATTGCACCCTCATTGATCTCTGGCGACGTCCCTGCCGGCTTGCCTCTTTCCTTATTCGTCCTTCAATGCACACTCGGCGGCACCGGGCTCATACTTGCAGCGCACGCGCTTCAGCAAGGACATGGTGCGCCTGTCATAAACCCCTTCCCGGGTCAGCTGCAGCCGCGCCTCTCGCATCAGCTTCGTGTAGTTCACCTTGTCGGCCGCCGAGATATCCATCCAGTAACGTTCTTCAATGTCCGCCTCGGACTTGCGGATCATGTCAAACGCACGATCCAGCTGGGTGGCAATATACTCGCGGCAGCGCTGCCCGAACCCGGCGGGAAACTTGTCCTGGCGAATGACCAGGTTGGCGGAGATCTGCACCAGCGGGAAGCGGTAGACCGCACCCTTGGTGCCCAGCCCCTTGTACAGCTCCAGCGGCTTGAAAGCCACGGCCGGCGAGGCAATGATGTCCACCTGGCCATTGTTGAACTTGCCGGCAAAGTTGGTGATGTCGGAGGCCACCGGCTGCGCGCCAAGCTGCTGCACCATGCGCGCCTGCGACTTGTCCCACTCCAGCACTGCAATCTTCTTGCCCGCCGCCTTCTCGATCGAGTCGATCTTGCGATCATTGACAAAGACATAGGCGGCACCCAGCGGCACGATGCCGGCGATCTCGTAAGGACCGCTCACCATCAGGCTCGCCGACTTGGGCGAGCTCAGCAGCTCCACTACCGTCCTCATGTGCTGGTAGGTCGGAATGGCGCCCACCGAATCGATACTTCCAGTAAACGTGTTGAACTGGCGGCCGCGCAGGCCCGTGATGATGGCGCCGTCACACTGGCCGGCCTTGAAGTCCTCGGCCGCCACCCGCTCGTCGGTATACGCCTTGAGCTCCAGCGACACGCCCCACTTCGCCGCCGTGAGCCGGAAATCCTTCATCAGATTGAATGCCTCGCCCTGCGTGCCGACCGGATCAAACACGCAAATGCGCTGCGTGACCGTGGTCGAGGCGGCAGTCGCGGAGAAGGACAGAAGGCTGGCGAACGCCAGCAGGGGAAGCGAGAGACGAACCGATGAAAATGCCATGCGATACTCCGCACTTGTGAGGTCATCCGCTGCAGGCGAGACCCCTGTACCAAAACAAGGGCCAGTCACTGCACCAGCGACTGGCCCGCCATCCTTCACCATTTACTCGTCTTTCAGCGTGCACTCGGCCGCATCCGGCTCGCGCTTGCACCGCACGCGCTTGAGAAGCGTCATCATGCGCCTGTCGTAAAAGCCGGCCTTGGTGAGGTGGATGCGCAGCTCGCGCATGATCTTTTCATAACCACCGCGATCGGACAGTGGTACATGCATCCAGTATTTTGGATCCACCTCACGCTCGGTGTTGCGGATCAGACCGAAGAACCGCGGCACCTGGGTGGCAATGTACTGACGGCTCTTCTGGCCGAAGCCAGCCGGAAACTTGTTCTTGTTCAGCACCAGCTGGAAGGTGATCTGGATGACCGGAAAACGCGCAATGGCGCCCTTGGTGCCGAGCCCCTTGTACAGCTCCATGGGCTTGTAGGCAAAGATCGGGGCCACGATAATGTCGACCTGGCCATTGTTGAACTTGCCACCAAACGTAGTCACATCGGCCGACACCGGCTGCGCACCGATCATCTTGACCATTTCCGCCTGCGACTTGTCCCAGTCGAACACGGCAAACTTCTTGCCGGCCGCCTTGGACAGTTCATTGATACTGCGGTCATTCACGAAGATGTAGCCCGCGCCAATAGGCACGGCACCGGCGATCTCGTAATCGCCGCTGACCATGTTGCCGGCCAGCTTGGGATTGGCCAGCAGATCCACCACGTCTCTCATGTGGGTGTAGCTGGGGATGGAACCGACGGAGTCGATGGAGCCGACAAACTGGTTGAACTGGCGGGCGCGCAAGCCCGTGATCAGCACGCCGTCACACTGGCCAGCCTTGAAGTCTTCGGTCGCCACGCGCTCATCGGTGTAGGGCTTGAGGGTGATATCGACCCCCGGACCCCAGTTGCGGGCGGCAATCACGTAGTCTTTCATGGTGTTAAAGCCATCGCCTTGGGCGCCCATCGGATCCCAGACACAAACCACCTGGGCACTCGCAGCCAAGGGCAGCAAAAGAGCCAGGCCGGCAACAGCCCGGATAAGGCGCTGGCGGTCAAAAACACGCATCATGATCACTCCCGCTTGTTCTTGTGATCGGATTCTTGTTGGAATTATTGGGCGCCATCCCGGACACCGGGCACCGCCTCTTTTGGGGTATTGTGCAGTAGCA
>JBKHWB010000030.1:0-22009 GCA_046566745.1 Gammaproteobacteria bacterium | reverse complement strand
GGTGTCCCCGCCTGTTGCCAAGCATGCCTGGTAGCACGGTGGCGATACCGCGGATGGCACTGGTGAGATTGGTGTCGATCATGCGGGCTGCCAGATCGGTGTCGATGTCCCAGGCGCGCACGGGATGGTAAGCAGCTGCGCAGAACACTAGCACATCAACCGCACCCCATTGCGCGACGATGCGGGCATGGGCGTCACGCCAGTCGTCCGGACGGGTGATGTCCATGGCAACCGCCAGGGCCGTGCCGGGAAACTGGCTGGCCAGTGCCGCCAGAGGTGCTGCGTTGCGTGCACTGACGGCAACCCGGGCGCCGCGGTCCAGCAGGGCTTTTGCGAGGGCATGCCCGATGCCCGAACTGGCACCCACGACCCAGACGCGTTGCGCGGGCCAGTCGGTGATGCACGGATTAAGGCTCATGGCGCCGGCTCCTTGCGAAAGAACAGGGTGACTTCGCCGAGGCGAACACCGAACTTGGACATGACGGCACGATTGATGAGCGTTTGCTCATCCTGCAGGTACATCCAGTCGTCGAAGCGCACGTGGTATGTCTTGCCGTCGACGGGCAGGGCGAGCGTATATGACCACTGCAGGGCAGGACCTGCCGCCATGCCTTGTGCTTCGCCGATCACGTCATTTGCCCGACCGGTATAGCGGCCGTTGCCATGACGCGTGAGTGTCCATATCCGGGTCTCGCGGCTGCCGTCATCGTAGGTGAACAGTTCTTCCAGTGTGCCAGAGTCACCTTTCCAGGTGCCGGTCATGTCCACACGAAAGCGTTTGACCACCTTTCCGGACCGGTCCTGGAACTGCCCCCACGCAGTCAAGGGGCCATTGAAGTAGTCACGCAGGTCGAGCACGGGCTGCATGCCCCGGTAGTCATCGATGCGGGCGCTGCAGCCTCCCAGAGACAGCGCCAGCAATAGCGCAACAAGCAGTTTCATCATGGTGTCCTCACCGTGTGACCAGGGCCTGATAGACATCCGTGCGCCGGGTCAGGAATCCGGCTTCGCAATAGCAGTAGTAAAATCGCCACAGGCGAACGAAGGCATCGTCGAAGCCCTGTTGCATCACCTCGTCCAGGCGCGCTTCGAAGCTCTCGCGCCACAGGCGGAGCGTGCGCGCATAGTCCATGCCAAACCCGAACATGTTGTCGACATGCAGGTCCGCCTTGCGGATCTCTTGCTCGAACCGCTGCGGCGAGGGCAGCATGCCACCCGGGAAGATGTATTGCTGGATGAAGTCCGTGCCGCGCCGGTAATCGTCAAAGCGTTCATTGGCAATCGTGATGGTCTGGATGGCAGCTTTGCCTCCCGGACGCAGGGAGTTGGCCACGGTCCGGAAGTAGGAGGGCCAGTAGGATTCGCCGACGGCTTCGAACATTTCGATGGAGGCCACGGCATCATACTTGCCTTCCAGGTCTCGGTAGTCCATGAAGTGAAAACTGGTTTTCCCTTCGGCCGGCGTCCCCTTGACCCGTTCCCGTGCCCACGCCAGTTGTTCGCGAGAGAGTGAAATGCCGGTGACGTAGCAACCGCGTGTCAGGGCGGCGTGTTCTGCAAAGCCGCCCCAGCCGCAGCCGATCTCAAGAATGTGATCGCCCCGCTTCACTTCCAGCAGATCCAGCATGCGGTCGTACTTGGCATACTGTGACTCTTGCAGCGTGACGTTGTCGCGCAGGAACAGGCCTGACGAATAGGTCATGGAGGGATCCAGCCACAGGCGATAGAAGTCATTGCCGATGTCGTAATGCGCATGGATGTTTTTCTTGCTGCCGGTACGGGTGTTGCGGTTCATCATGTGGCGCAGGCGGTAGAGCAGGGTGCCCCAGAAACTGCCATGCACCGCTTTTTCAAGAATGTCCTGGTTTTCGAGGGCCAGCAGCAGCAATGCCAGCAGGTCGGGCGTGTCGATCTTGCGGTCACGATAGGCCTCCGCAACCCCGATGTCGCCGCTGCGGAGTATGGCAACCACGCCGCTCCAGTCATGAATGTGCAGGATGGCATTGGTGCCAGCGGCCTTGCCCTTGAAACTCAGCTCCACACCTTCGGGAGTAATGATATCCAGTTGCCCGGATTGCAGCCGTTCCAGCAGCGACAGAAACGTTTTCGCCAGGGCGGGCATGCGTACGTTGGCGGGCAGTGAGTTGATTACGCTGGAGCTCATTGCGATATCTCCCGAGAGGGTAAGGCGGGTTTGGAGTGAAAACGGATTCCCTTGAGCCACAGCTTCAGCGCCTGCCAGTTGATACGGACTACGACCATGACGGTCGCCAGGCCAAAGGAAAGAAATGTCTTGACCAGGTGCCTGTCATCGAGCGGCATGGCCTGACCGGTGACAACGGTCTTGAGCACCATTTGGCCATCGTCGACATAGTCGATGGCAACGGTGCGACGCGCTGACTGGTTGGAAAACCGGAAACAGTAGTGTCCCTTTACTTCCAGAAACGGGGAAACATGGAAAATCTTGCGGCAATCCAGCGGTGTCATGTCGCCGATGGCGCCCCTGTCGCTCGCCATGACCAGATAGCAATGGCGCTCACCGAAGGTGTTGTTGACCTCGCACAGCACGGCGCGCAACTGTCCGGAGGCATCATGGCACCACCAGAAGCTGACAGGGTTGAACACGAAGCCGAGGATGCGCGGCATGGTCATGAGCCATGTTTCGCCATCCGCTTCCGTCACGCCCTCTGAAGCCAGCACGGAACGAATCCATGCCGGCGCACTTTGTCCTTTGCCATGGTCGCGTTCGTGCAGGCTGAACAGGTTGAAGCGGTTCAGGCTGAACAGGCGGCTCTGGAGGTCGCCCAGGCGTGACAAGGGCACGCAGATGAAGAGTGCGGGATAGCGGAATGCGTGGTGACGGGGCCGCAGGCGCACATGGGAGACCGCCCCGTGATAAAGCCAGTTGCCTTTCACGGCGTGGTCTCCCAGGGGATGTTTGCACCCAAAAGCCGGGCGACGGTCATGCCCGACTTGAGGCCGTCTTCATGAAAGCCGTAACCGGCCCAGGCACCGCAGAAGTAGACGTTGCCGATTCCCTGAATGCCCGGCAATTGTTGCTGGGCGACATAGGCATCGCCGTCCAGCAGGGGGTGGGCATAATCGATGCGCTGGATGACCTTGTCTGGCTGCGGCGGCTCCGGCGGATTCAGGGTGACGAATACATCGGTACGAAACGGCAATCCCTGCAGGCGATTGAGCCAGTACGTCACGGCGACCGGATTGTCTTCCCGGGCCGCACCGGTGCTGTAGTAGTTCCAGGCCGACCACGTGCGGCGACGAATGGGCATCAGCGCGGCATCGGTATGTAACCAGGCCACATTGGGCTGGTAGCGAATGGCTGACAGCACGGCGCGTTCTTCGGGCAGGATGTCGGACAGCAATTGCAGCGACTGGTCGGTATGGCAGGCCATGATGACGCGGTCAAAACGTTCACTACCGGCTGCCGTGGAGACCATGACATGGTCATCAACACGGCTCACGGCCGTGACTGGCGAGTTGAGACGCACATCCGGCAGTGAGCGCAGCATTGCCTTTACGTATTCACGCGAGCCTCGGCGAATGGTTTTCCATTGCGGGCGGTCGAAGATCTGCAGCAAGCCGTGGTTCAGGCAGAACTGCAGGAAGGTTTCTGCCGGAAACGCTTCCATGCCCTTGAGCGGACTCGACCAGATGGCAGCGCCCATGGGATAGAGGTACCAGGAGCGGAATTCGCTGCTGTAGCCGCCCTGGTCCAGCAGATCTGCCAACGAAAGGCCGCTGCCCCGGACACGATCCAGCAGGTCGGTGGATTCGCGGTTGAATCGCAGGATGTCTTTGACCATGCGCCAGAAGGCCGGCCGCACGAGGTTCAAGGGCTGCGCAAACAGCGTCGCCAGGTTCGCTCCAGCCCACTCCAGGTTGCTGGCGGGCAGGCTGACGCTGAAGGTCATGTCGCTGTTCGGCGTCTCGACGCCCAACAGAGGTAGAAGCCGGATCAGGTTGGGATAGGTGCGGTCGTTGTGCACCAGAAAGCCGGTATCCACCGGATAGTCAATGCCGTCCAGGGAGACATCAATGGTATTGCTGTGGCCGCCGGCATAGCTGTTGGCCTCATAGACGACCACTTCGTGCGCGTTCCTGAGCAGCCAGGCGGCGCTGAGTCCTGCTATCCCTGATCCGATGACGGCGATCTACATGGTGTCCTGTCTCTCTGGTGGCCCTTACCTGCGGGGTGAGGTACCGGGCTGTTTCTGTTTGTATTGGACAAATCAGAGTCGCTTTTGCGATGCATGCAATTACTTGTATAGGACAAATTGTAATTTTTGTGCAAACGGGCGGGGCATGGCGATTCGCCGGCTCCGCCGCGGCGCCTGCAAGGCGGGGCAATAACATGATAAACTGTTGACCTGATTGATTTTTTGGGGCGAGACATGGCGGATTTGCATCCGTATCAGCTTGCCGGCATCGACCTTCTGCCCGGCGATGTGCCGGTGGCGCTGCTGACCCGTCATTCGGTTCGGGAGCTGGGCACTGGAATTCCGTCCTACGATTTGCCGCTGACACCCGAGGGGGTGGCGCTGGCGGAGTCCTGGGGCCGCACACTGCCGCGCCCGCTGCACGGGCTGCACTCCAGCCCGGTGGGCCGTTGCGTGGATACGGCGCAGGCGATGGCCCGGGGGGCAGGTGTCGACCTTGCGGTACAAACAGCGGCCACCCTGGTGGAGCCCGGATGTTTTGTGGAAAGCATCCGCCATGTCGGGCCGCTGTTTCTGCAGATGGGGCCGCTGGCCTTTGCCAACCGCCATTTCGAGGCCCCCGTGACGGGCCTGCTCACCCCCGAGGCCGGAAGCGCCAAGATCCTGCGATACGTGCGCGATCACCTGGGCCCGGCAGGGTCGCTCACCCTTTATGTCACCCATGACACCATTCTGGCGGCCTTCATCTACCACCTGATGGGGCGGCAGCGCATCGCGGAAGACGATTGGCCCTGGATGATGGAGGGCGCCTGGCTATGGTTCGAGGGTCATGACTTGCGCTGGATCTGGCGGGGTGAGCCGGGCCTGCGCAATGTCCGGTCTTATCTTGAGCCCCTGTGATTCCGTGACATCATCCCCATCTTGTTGGTCCATGATCCTTTCTTCCGGATGGCTTCCATGACGGCTGCACTGAGTATTCGCGACCTCACCAAAACCTATCGCAACGGCGTGAAGGCGCTGAAGGGCATCAGCCTCGATGTAGAGCAAGGGGATTTTTATGCCCTGTTGGGGCCTAACGGCGCGGGCAAGTCCACCACGATCGGTATCGTCAGTTCGCTGGTGCGCAAAACCTCGGGCAGCGTCCGCATTTTCGGGCATGACCTGGATACCGAGTTGTCGCTGGCCAAGCAGCGGCTCGGCGTAGTGCCGCAGGAGTTCAATTTCGGGCAGTTCGAAAAAGTCATCGACATCCTGGCAACGCAGGCCGGCTATTACGGCATTGAACGTCGCCGGGCTTATGAGCAAGCGGAGAAATACCTGCACCGGCTGGGGCTCTGGGACAAACGCGACCAGCAGGCCCGCATGCTGTCAGGCGGCATGAAGCGACGGCTGATGATTGCCCGTGCGCTGGTGCATGAGCCAGGGCTGCTCATCCTGGACGAGCCAACGGCGGGTGTGGACATCGAGTTGCGCCGTTCCATGTGGGAGTTCCTGACAGAACTGAACCGTGCCGGAACCACCATCATCCTGACGACCCATTACCTGGAAGAAGCCGAAAGCCTCTGCCGCGACATTGCCATCATTGACCATGGCACAATCGTGGAAAATACCGACATGAAATCCCTGCTTGCCAAGCTGCATGTCGAGACGTTCATCCTGGACCTGCGGTATCCGATGGAACAGGCGCCAGTGTTGAAGGATTACCCGGTACGCTGGCTGGATCCCGTTACGCTGGAAGTGGATGTCGAGAAGACGCAGTCCATGAATGGCGTGTTCGTGCAGCTGGAGGCCCAGGGCATCAATGTACTGAGCATGCGCAACAAGGCCAATCGGCTGGAGGAGCTGTTCGTCTCTCTGGTGGAAAAAAACCTGGGCGCGGAAGCGGGGGAGAGCAGCAAATGACGCGCGCACAACACTGGATTGCCCTGAATACCATCCTGCAAAAAGAAATCCGTCGCTTTACGCGGATATGGGTGCAGACCTTGTTGCCGCCCGCCATCACGATGAGTCTTTATTTCGTGATCTTCGGTAATCTGGTCGGTGCACGCATCGGCGACATGGGTGGTTTCCACTACATGCAGTACATCGTGCCGGGCCTGATCATGATGGCCATCATCACGAATGCATACAGCAACGTGGTGTCCAGTTTCTACAGTGCCAAGTTCCAGCGCAGTATTGAAGAGCTGCTGGTGTCGCCCGTGCCCAATCACATCATCCTGGTCGGGTATGTGTTGGGGGGTGTGGCCCGGGGTGTGGCGGTCGGTGTCATCGTGACGTTGTTGTCGCTGTTTTTCACTGAACTGTCGCTGAGTCATGCTGCCGTAGTGGTTTATACGGTCGTGATGACGGCCGCGCTGTTTTCACTGGGCGGCTTCATCAATGCCGTTTATGCCAAGTCGTTTGACGACATCTCCATCGTGCCAACGTTCGTACTCACGCCGCTGACTTATCTGGGCGGGGTGTTTTATTCCATCGACATGCTGTCGCCGTTCTGGCAGGGCGTGTCCTTGCTGAACCCCATCGTTTACATGGTCAATGCTTTCCGCTATGGCGTGCTGGGCGTGAGTGACGTGAACGTGTGGCTGTCCTTGCTGATGATCACGCTGGTGACAGCGGCACTGTATGCATTTGCGTTCCGGCTGCTGAAAAACGGCACCGGAATCCGGGAGTAATGATGAGCCAGTTGCCGGAAGGGTCGCTGTTACTGGGGCAGCATACTGATTATCCCGTGCGCTACGCCCCGGAGGTGTTGTTTCCGATTGCCCGTGCCGAGGGACGAGGCGCCCTGGGACTGTCCGGTGCGTCGTTGCCGTTTCAGGGTGTTGACCTCTGGACACACTACGAGGTGTCCTGGCTGGATGCGGCGGGCAAGCCACGGGTCGCGCTGGCCGAGATCCGGGTGCCCGCCAGTTCGCCCTGTCTCATCGAATCGAAGTCGATGAAGTTGTATTTCAATTCGCTCAATTTCGAGCGATTCGCGGATGCGCAGGCGTTCACCTCGCGCGTTGTGGAGGATTTGTCGGCCGTAGCCGGTGCCGGGGTGGCGGTGGACCTGGTATTTCCGGGAGACGAGCGCGCCGTTGCGTTGGCCCGGTTGCCGGGTGAAAGCCTGGACGGGCTTCCGCTGGCCTGCGACGACTTTGTCATTGATCCGGACTTGCTCACTGCGGATCCGGGACGGGTGGTCAGCGAGACCCTGACGACTGACCTCTTGCGCAGCCTGTGTCCCGTTACCCACCAGCCGGACTGGGGCAGTGTCATGGTGCATTACCGCGGTCCAGCCATCGATCGCCTTGGCCTTTTGGGCTACATCGTGTCGTTCCGCAATCATCCGGATTTCCACGAACAGTGCGTCGAACGAATGTTTGTAGAGATCATGGCTCGCTGCCAGCCAACCGAGCTGACGGTGTATGCGCGCTATACCCGTCGGGGCGGACTGGATATCAATCCGTTCCGCACCAATTGTGGCGAAGCAGTACCCTCGCTTCGCTTGTTTCGGCAGTAGTGCCGGGAAGGGGGGGGGAAGCCCCTTCCCGCTTGATGCCTGCCCTTGCCAAGGGCGTTACTGAACCGCACAATTCGCGGCCATCATTGTCTGACAGGATGCCACCATGACAACTTACTTTGCCTTTTCGCTGGACGATTCGACCCGTAGCGCCATTGATGAACTACTGGGCAACCTCGACCGTGGCACCTCGGCCCCCCAGCATGAACTGCATACGCGGGTTTCGCTGGCTACGGCGGACGCCATTCTCAAGAACGTGGTTGAGGACATGATGGAGCGCTTCAGTGGCGGCGATAGCGCTGGCATCCTTCATACCTTGCTGGGGCTGCTGAAGGGCACGACGCATGTGCTGATCAAACAGTTGCTGGGCAAACATGACAATGCCGACGTGGCCAGAATGGCAGTTTACCTCCGTGACCGTCGCGTGGCGTTTGGCGACGATGTGCGTTTTGGTTTCGAGCTGCCGGAAGCCATGGCCGCTTCTTTTGCGTCGATCTTTTCTGCCATCCAGGCCGGGCAGGGGCTGGAGCAGCGGTCGGCCCTGAATACGCTGATGCAGCAGTTCGCCGACCTGGCCGTGGCCCGCTACCTGGATGACTTCACCGCACCGATGGACCTGGGTTTCATCAAGCGCAAGGCGGCTGACCTCGGGCGCGGCACGATCAACAAGGGTGTGCATGCGGCCCTCAACAAGCTGATTCCGTCACTGGGCGCCAAGGAACTGGAGATATTCCGGGACTTTTTCACCGGGCTTATGGTCACGCGCTAACCGTCACATTGGCCCGTAAGGCCGGTGGGCGTGTCTCACCGGCCCTTTACATCTGTGGGCTGGTCATTAACATGGCGGCCGTCCCTGTAGAGGCCCTGTCATGACCTGCTATTTTGCCTTTCCTTCTTCTGATGCCTTGCGCGACTCCAGTCTTACGCTGCTCGAAAACTTTGAGCGTGGTGCCAAGGAGCCACAGAACACCCTGTTCATCCGCGTGGCCCAGCTGTTTGCCGACGAGGTGGTGGACATGCTGTTGCTCAATCTGGTGCGCGGCTCTGAAACGGCACACTCCAGTGCCAGCGTGATCGAGAGCTTTGCGGGGCTGATCAAGACCACCGTGCACGGTTTGATCAAGCAGTTGCTGGCCAAGATGAGCAACGAGGAACTCCGCCCGCTGTCGGCCATCATCCGGGACCGGAGACTGACGCTGGAGCAGGATGGCGAGGAGAGGGACTTCATATGCTTTGTCATGAGCCCCGATTTTCATGCGCGTTTCCGTCGGGTGCTGGAGAAGGGCATGAAGGGTGAGCAGGATGGCAAGGAGTTGCTGGCCTGCATGGAGTCATTCTCGGAGCAGTCGCTGAAGGCGTTCTATGATGACTCGATTGCCCCGCTGAAGCTTGGGTTTATCGGCCGCAAGCTTACCGATGTGGGCGGAGCCGCCATGCGCAAAGGGGCCGAGTCGGCCAACAAGCGCCTGGTGCCTTCGCTCAAGGGGCAGGAGCTCATCGATTTCTGCACCTATTTCAACAGCATGTTGATAGAGGTCTGAGCCCCCCAGCAAAAAAGCGGCCAATGGCCGCTTTTTTTATACTTGTTCAGGACGAGCAGCTGATCTCCATGTGCCTTCCCCAGTCGGGCGGCAAGGCGGCATAGTCATTGTTTCCGGGTTGCTCTTCGAACGGCCTGCGCAGGACGGCGTGAAGATTGTCTATCTCGCTGTAGTCGCCGGCCTCTGCTTTTTCGATGGCGATCTGTGCCAGATAGTTGCGAAGGACATACTTGGGATTGCACGCGTTCATGCGGACGCTTCGTTCCGTATCAATGCTGTTCTCGGCCTGCAGGCGTTCGCGGTAGCGCTGGTGCCAGTGATCAAAGGCCTCGCGATCCACAAAGTCGTCGCGCAGCGTGCAGTGTTCTTCACTGGTACGGACGCCACCCAATGCCCTGAAGCTGCGAGTGTAGTCGGCGCCGTTTTTCATGAGCAGATCCAGAAAATCGATGCCGAGCTGCCGGTCTTCCGGCTGGTCTGCCTGCAGGCCAAGCTTGGCCTTGAGGCCTCTGTCATAGTGCTGGAGCAGGGTTCGCTCGTAGGACTTCAGGCTGGCCACCAGTGCATCGTGGTCGACCAGAGTGGAAAAGGCGTGGGCCAGTGCGTTCAGGTTCCAGAGCCCTACCGAGGGTTGCCGGTGCCAGGCATAGCGTCCGCTGTGATCGGAGTGGTTGCAGATGTAACCGGGCTCGTAGGCGTCGAGAAAACCGAAAGGGCCGTAGTCGAAGGTGGCTCCGGTGATCGAGAAGTTGTCGGTATTCATCACACCATGGGCAAAGCCGGCGAGTTGCCATTGCGCCATCAGGCGTGCGGTGCGCGAGACAACGGCATCAAACAGGGCAGCATGGGGCTGCGGGGCATCGCGGCATTCCGGGTAGTGGCTGTCGATGACATGGTCCGCCAGTGCCGTGAGCAGTGCCGATTGTCCGGAGTGATGCAGCCACTCGAAATGGCCAAAACGGACATGCGTATCAGCGACACGCAGCAGCATGGCGCCTCGTTCGGTTTTTTCGCGTTGTACCGGCTCGTCCGAGCCGATGATGCAAAGGGCGCGGGTGGTCGGGATGCCCAGGTGGTGCATGGCCTCCGAGCCCAGATATTCGCGAATGCTGGAGCGCAACACGGCACGGCCGTCGCCGAAGCGTGAATATGGCGTCTGCCCGGCACCCTTGAGGTGCAGGTCCCAGTATTCACCCGTTTCGTTGCGGATCTGGCCCAGCAGCATGCCGCGCCCATCGCCCAGGTCAGGGTTATAGATGCCGAACTGGTGCCCGGTGTATTTCATGGCCAGTGGTTCGCTGCCCGGCAGCAATTTCCGGCCACCAAAATAGGTACAGAAGGCGGGCTTTGTTGCTTCGGTGGGATCAAGGTCCAGAAGGGCGGCCACGTCAGGGTTAAAGGCAACCAGATGCGGGCGGGAAAAGCCTTTGGGAGTGACGCGGGAAAACAGCTTTTCCGGCAGGCGGGCAAAGCGGTTATCGAAATTCAGGGTATCAAGCGTTTTCATGCGGCAAGCATGCCTGATGCCTAAAACGGTGGCGAGTGGTCAACAGTGTTTTCTGTGTCTGCCAGACGGCAACCATGGCGGGAGGATGCCCATAAAAAAACCCGCGCTTTCGCGCGGGTTTTTCTGAAGCCGGTTGGCGATCAGCCGCCGAACTGGTTCATCGTGTTCTTCGAAGCGTCACCGGCCTTGAGGGCGTTGTCGCCAGAGAACATTTCCTTGTGGTCGTCACCGATGTCGGAACCGGCCATGGCCTGGTGCTTCACGCAAGCGATACCCTGACGGATTTCCTTGCGCTGCACGCCGGCCACGTAGGCCAGCATGCCAAGCTCGCCGAAGTAACCCTGAGCCAGTTCGTGGGTAGACAGAGCGGCGGTGTGGTAGGTCGGCAGCGTGATCAGGTGATGGAACACACCGGCTTCACGGGCGGCGTCGGCCTGGAAGGTACGGATCATTTCATCAGCGGCGTTCGAGAGTTCGGTACCGTCATACTTGGCATCCATCAGCTTGGCGCGGTCGTAGGCGGACACGTCCTTTCCTTCCTTGACGAAGCGGTCATAGGCTTGCTGACGGAAGTTCAGGGTCCAGTTGAACGACGGGCTGTTGTTGTACACCAGCTTGGCGTTCGGAACGATTTCCTTCACGCGATTGACCATGTGGGCGATTTCCGCGACGTTCGGAGTCGGGGTCTCGATCCACAGCATGTCGGCGCCGTTCTGCAGCGAGGTGACGCAGTCCAGGACCACGCGGTCGATCTGGGTGCCTTCACGGAACTGGTACAGGCCGGAAGCCAGGCGGGTCGGGCGGTGCAGCTTGCCGTCACGCTTGATCAGGATTTCGTCGTCAGCGGCTTCGCTGATGTCGATTTCCTTGGTGTCCAGGTAGCTGATGTACTGGGAAGCCAGATCACCCTTCTGCTTGGAGACCGGGATCTTCTGGGTCAGGTCGGCACCTTCGGAGTCGGTACGGGCGACGATCACGCCGTCGTCAATGCCGAGCTCCAGGAAGGCCAGACGCACAGCGTTGATCTTGGACAGGAAGTCTTCGTGCGGCACGGTGACCTTGCCAGCCTGGTGACCGCACTGCTTGGCGTCGGAGACCTGGTTTTCGATCTGGATGGCGCAGGCGCCCGCTTCGATCATCTTCTTGGTCAGCAGGTAGGTGGCTTCTTCGTTACCGAAACCGGCGTCGATGTCGGCGATGATGGGCACCACGTGGGTCTGGAAGCCGTTGATCTTGGCTTCGACTTCGGCGGCCTTGGCCTTGTCGCCGGCTTCTTCGGCCTTCTGCAGGGCGCGGAACAGGTCGTTCAGTTCGCGGGCGTCAGCCTGGCGCAGGAAGGTGTAGATCTCTTCGATCAGGGCCGGCACGGCGGTCTTTTCGTGCATGGACTGGTCAGGCAGCGGGCCGAAATCGGAGCGCAGGGCGGCAACCATCCAGCCGGACAGGTAGATGTACTTCTTGTCGGTGGTGCCGAAGTACTTCTTGTTCGCGATCATCTTCTGCTGGGCGATGAAACCGTGCCAGCAACCCAGGGACTGGGTGTACTTGCTGCTGTCAGCATCGTACTCGGCCATGTCGCGGCGCATGATGCCGGCGGTGTACTTGGCGATGTCCAGACCGGTGCGGAAGCGGTTCTGCACGATCATGCGGGCCGCATCTTCCGGGTGAATGGCACCCCAGGTGCCGCCGAGCTTGGCCTTGACGGCGCGGACGTGTTCGAGTGCAGAGGCGTACGTAGTCATGACGTTTTCCTGTTGCTGGTGGTGAATGCCAAAGTTCCTGCCTGACGGAAGGGGCCCCGGCTTTGAGGCGCGCAGTCTACGGTTTGTGGCATAATTTCCCTAATTTATAGTTTTTATTCCCGGTATTTATTTTATGAATATTGAGCGGGTGGACCTGAATCTTCTGGTGTATCTGGATGTGCTGTTGCGGGAGAAGAATGTCACCAGAGCGGCGGAGCATCTGGGCATAACGCAGCCAGCAATGTCTAATATTCTCAAGAAGTTACGTGATGTTTTTGAGGATCCACTTTTAATACGGTCCAGTGAGGGCATGACGCCAACCGAGCGCGCCCGCGACCTGCAACCCCGTATTCGCGGGGCGCTGGATGGCCTGAACCAGATCTTCGAGTCGCAGGAGGACTTTCGGCCCCGCTCCAGTTCCCGCGTCTTCCGCATCATGGCAGCGGACTATGCCGAGGCGACCCTGATTCCGGCCTTGGCCAAGGCCATGCGCACTGAGTCGCCGGGGGTGGTGCTGGATTTTCTGACGCCTTCCGACGTGAGCTACCGCGACATGGAGCAGGGCAAGGTGGACATGGCGATCAACCGTTTCACGGAGATCCCTCAGTCTTTCCACCAGATCACGGTCTGGAAGGACACCTTTTCCTGCCTGGTGCACCGTGACAGTCCGATTGCCGACCGCTTTAACCTGAAGAGCTATCTGGAGGCCCAGCACATATGGGTGTCCAAGACCGGCATGGGGGTGGGTTTTGGCATGAATCCGGACCAGGCGGGTGGTCTGGGGTGGATTGATCAGGCGCTGGGGCGGTTGGGCAAGAAGCGCAAGATTGCCATTTTTACCCGTCATTACCAGATGCCGGCACTGCTGGCGGAAAATGCGGACCTGGTGGCGACCTTGCCGACTCGTGTGGCGCGCTTGCAGTTGTCCAACTCCAAGCTGGTGATCAAGGAGCCGCCGTTCCACATCCCCGAGTTCGAGTTGAAGATGGCCTGGAGCCCCTTGCTGCACCACAATCCGGCACATCGCTGGCTGCGCCAGCTCATTCTTTTTACGGCCCGGAAGATCCAGGAGGACGAGGAGCGGAGTGCCGAGCCCTCACGGCCGGCCGTGCCGGGCTTGCCACCGCTCGATCGTGACTGATGTCGGGCGCGGCTGACGAGGCGGTTTTCACCATGCGCGGGGCGGGATAATCCGCTAGAATACGCGCCTTTCTTTGCGGGGGCCCCAAGCGGCGCCCGTTCCTGGCAGTGCCGCAAGGCCATTTGACGAGGCTAATGACATGTCTGAACGCATCAAGCATGGCGATCTGGAAATCGCCAAGGAACTTTATGATCTGGTGGCCAACGAGATTGCCCCGGGTAGCGGCGTTGAGCCGTCTGCGTTCTGGTCTGCCTTTGAAAAAGTCGCCGTTGAGCTGGCCCCGAAGAACAAGGCTTTGCTGGCCAAGCGCGACGATCTGCAGGCAAAGATTGACGCCTGGCACCGTGCCAATCCGTCCTTCCCGCATGCCGAATACAAGGCATTCCTGAAGGAAATCGGCTACCTCGTAGAAGAAGGTGCGGACTTCCAGATCAGCACCCAGAACGTGGACGAAGAGCTGGCCCTGCTGGCTGGCCCGCAGCTGGTGGTGCCGGTGCGCAATGCCCGTTACGCGCTGAACGCCGCGAATGCCCGCTGGGGTTCGCTGTATGACGCTCTCTACGGTACCGACGTGATCTCCGAAGAAGGTGGCGCCGAGAAGGGCAAGGGTTACAACCCCGTGCGTGGCGACAAGGTCATCGCCTTCGCCCGCAACTTCCTGAATGAAACCTTCCCGCTGGCGGCTGGCTCGCATGTTGATGCCACTCTGTATGCCGTGGAGGGTGGCCAGTTGGTGGTGACCCTGAAGAACGGCGAGAAAACCGGCCTGAAGAATGCGGCCCAGTTTGCCGGCTTCACAGGTGACGCTGCGGCGCCTGCCGGTGTGCTGCTCAAGAACAACGGCCTGCATGTCGAGATCCAGATTGATGCCGCTCACCATGTGGGCAAGACCGACGCTGCCCACGTGAAAGATTTGCTGGTGGAAGCGGCTGTGACCACCATTCAGGATCTGGAAGATTCCGTGGCCGCCGTGGATGCCGAAGAAAAGGTCGAAGGCTATCGCAACTGGCTGGGTCTCGTGACCGGTACGCTGGAAGAAACCTTCGAGAAGGGTGGCAAGCAGCTGACCCGTCGCATGAACCCGGACCGTGCCTACAAGAACGCGCAGGGCCAGGAGTTCACGCTGCACGGCCGCTCCATGATGTTGCTGCGCAACGTCGGCCACCTGATGACCAACCCTGCCGTGCTGGTGAAGGGCGAGGAAGTGTTCGAAGGCATCATGGATGCCCTGATCACCGCGCTGATCACCAAGCGTGTGCTGACCGAGAAGGTCAAGCTGGTCAATTCCCGTGCCGGTTCGACCTACATCGTGAAGCCGAAGATGCATGGCCCGGAAGAAGTGGCCTTTGCTGTCGAGTTGTTTGAAGCCGCCGAAAAGGCTGTGGGTCTGGCGAAGAACACGCTCAAGGTTGGCATCATGGACGAAGAGCGCCGCACCTCGGTAAACCTGAAGGAGTGCATCCGCGCTGCGACCGAGCGCACCATCTTCATCAACACCGGCTTCATGGACCGTACCGGCGACGAAATTCATACCTCCATGGAAGCGGGTCCCGTTGTCCGCAAGGATGATGTGAAGAAGCAGGAGTGGATTGCGGCTTACGAGCGTCGTAACGTGTCCATTGGTCTGGCTTGCGGCCTGCAGGGCAAGGCCCAGATCGGCAAGGGCATGTGGCCCAAGCCCGATGAAATGAAGGAAATGCTGGCCACCAAGCTGGCACATCCGAATGCGGGTGCCAACTGCGCCTGGGTGCCGAGCCCGACGGGTGCCACGCTGCATGCGCTGCACTACCACAAGGTAAACGTGCAGGCCCGCCAGAACGAGCTGAAGGCAGTGGCGATGGATCCGGTGGACACCATCCTGAACCCGCCGCTGGCCGCCAATCCGAACTGGAGCGATGCCGAGAAGCAGGCCGAGCTGGACAACAACTGCCAGGGTATCTTGGGCTATGTGGTGCGCTGGGTGGACCTGGGCGTGGGTTGCTCCAAGGTGCCCGACATCAACAACGTGGGCCTGATGGAAGACCGTGCCACGCTGCGTATTTCCAGCCAGCACATCGCCAACTGGCTGCGCCATGGCGTGGTGAGCGACGCCCAGGTCATGGACACCATGAAGCGCATGGCCGTGATCGTGGACCAGCAGAATGCCAGCGATCCGCTGTACGCGCCCATGGCACCGGGCTTTGACGGTATTGCGTTCAAGGCGGCCTGTGACCTGGTGTTCGAGGGCACGAAGCAGCCCTCCGGCTACACCGAGCCGCTGCTGCACGCGGCCCGCCTGAAGCTGAAGGCGCAGCGCGCCGGCTGATCAGGCACTGCCTGATGCCCCGAAAGAAGGCCGCTTTGAGCGGCCTTCTTTTTGTCTGTTCATTCACTGATACGAGTGTGTGCCATGTCATCCGTTACCCGTCAAAAAAACGTTGCCGTGATTGGCGGCGGGCCGGCCGGCCTGATGGCGGCGGAGGTACTGGCTGAGGCTGGTCTGGCCGTGGAGGTGTTTGATGCCATGCCGTCGGTGGGGCGCAAGTTCTTGCTGGCGGGGGTTGGCGGCATGAACATCACGCATGCCGAGCCCTTCGACGCGTTTGTTGGCCGTTATGCAGCGCGTGCCCCGGAGGTGGGAGGATGGCTGTCCTCTTTCGGTCCTGACGAATTGCGGCAATGGATTCATGCTCTGGGCATCGAGACGTTTGTGGGGAGTTCGGGGCGCGTATTCCCCACTGACATGAAGGCAGCGCCCTTGCTACGCGCCTGGCTGCATCGGCTAAAAGGCAAGGGGGTGCGCTTCCACCAGCGGCACCGGTTTACCGGCTGGAATGCTCAGGGCGAGTTGTGTTTCATGTGTCCGGAGGGGGCAGTGGCTATCCGGCCGGATGCAGTGGTGCTGTCTCTGGGCGGAGGAAGCTGGTCCCGGCTGGGGTCGGATGGTGCATGGGTGTCGCTGCTGCAGTCCAGAGGGGTGGCGGTCGCTCCATTGCGTCCCGCCAACTCCGGCTTTGATGTGGCCGGCTGGACGGATGTTTTTCGTGAGCGGTCTGCAGGTGCGCCGCTGAAGTCCGTGGTGGCCACGGTAGCCCCCTTGGGCGGAGATCCCGTCTCCCGCGAAGGGGAGTGCATCGTCACAGCAACCGGTTTGGAGGGCAGTCTGGTCTATGCGCTGTCGTCGTTCATCCGTGACAGGATTGAGGCGACAGGTCATGCCGATCTGGTACTGGATCTGGCGCCGGGCAAGTCGCGGGAACAGTTGCAGAAAGCCCTGGAGCGACCGCGGGGCAAGAACTCCTTCGCCAACCATTTGCGCAAGGCGACGGGGCTGGATGGCGTGAAGGCCGGATTGTTGCGTGAGTGTGCGCCGGAGGCTCAGGCATCCCCGGCCAGCCTGGCGGCCGCCATCAAGTCCCTGCCGGTCCGGTTGGTGGCCTGTCGTCCGCTGGATGAGGCCATCAGTTCGGCGGGCGGTATCCGTTTTGAATCGATGACATCATCACTGATGCTGACGGCCATGCCAGGCGTGTTCTGCGCCGGCGAAATGCTGGACTGGGAGGCTCCCACCGGCGGTTATCTGCTGACGGCCTGCTTTGCGTCCGGCCGAGTGGCAGCGAATGGTGTGGTGGCGTGGCTGGAGCAGCGCTGATGTCGTCTGCCTGGTTTCTTTATGTGCTGGAGTGCCGTGATGGCTCTCTTTATACCGGCATTTCGGTCAACGTGGAAAAGCGCTTTGCCGCTCATGTGGCGGGAAAGGGAGCTCGCTACACCCGTGCCCGAAAGCCGGAACGCATTGTGGCCGTTCGATCGTTTCCGGACCGTTCTTCGGCCTCCCGGGCCGAGTATGCTCTCAAGCAATTGACGGTGGAGCAGAAACGGGTGTTTTGCTTGCAGCATGCTTATGAGCAGGGCGGGAGTGCGTGAGCCCTCTACAGGCTCACGCACCATCTGTTACGACGCTGTCAGGGCAATCTTGAGAATGACCTTGTCGTCTTGCGCCTGAACCGTTTCCGGCTCCAGCAGAAAAACGCGTGACTCGTCCACCTGATGGGTTTCCACCAGCGTCTTGCGCACATGACTGGCGCGATCAAGGGCCATCTGGCGCAGGTCGCCATCGAGTACGACCTCGCGAGCGGTCAGTTCGGTTTCGAGGGCCTTGAGATAGAGATTCTCGGCTACCTTCAACTCATCCTTGTTACGGGCGGACTCTTCCGCAGGGCGAAGGCTCAGCGCACGCTGCTGGGCCAGTGCTTCGGTGCCCAGCTTTTCCCTGAACATGGCTTCGAGCACTTTGCGCGTCCGTTCGCCCTCAGAATTCTGCTTGCGCAGGGCTGCATCAAACTTGGCGGCGCGGATGGCGTGCGCATCCGCCTTCGGATCGAATGCCCCGCGAATCTCGACGCCAATGGCCGGGCGCTCGGCCAGTGCCTTGCCTAGTGATTCGAGTCGGATAGCCGCTTCCGGCTCCGGCGTGGACGAGCCGGTGCGGAAGGGCAGGTTGCCCATGTCCTCGGAGCCACCGACCAGGCCGGCAATGAAATTGAAGGGAGCGGCTGCCACTTTCGTCAGCACGTTCACGAAGGCCTTCCAGATCAGCGGGCCGACCTTGAACTGGGGGTCGTCCAGGCTGCCGGTCACGGGCAGGTCCAGGTCGATGTTGCCATTTTTGTCCTTCATGATGGCCAGCGCCAGCTTGACGGGTAGCTTGACCGCGTCCGGGCTTTCCACTTTTTCGCCCAGCGTGAGCTGGTTGAAGACGATCTTGTTGGCGGCCTCCAGTTGGCGCTTGTTGATCTTGTAGGCCAGATCCATCGAGAGCTTGCCTTTGTCGATGCGGTAGCCGGCAAACTTGGCGGAGTAGGGCGTGAGGGTGGTCAGCTCCAGGTTCTGGAACTTCACGGCAATGTCGGTGAACTGGTCGCCGGCAAGCGGACTCAGCGAACCGGTGATGTCGGCCTTTCCATACTGGTCCACACGACCGCTCAGGCTCACCGATGCTTTGGCGTTTGGTGCCGTGGAGAAGCCCTTGATGTCGCCATTGAGCGACTGGATCCCGGTGGCGAACTGGGGTCGGAGCGTCAGGTCGGCAAAGAGCATGGCACCGTTTTTCATGCGGATGCGGTCGATGCTCACCGGATAGCTGTCGGACGCTGCAGCTTTCTTGCCCTGGACAGGAGCTGTCGCTGGAGTTGGTACTGTATCCGGCTCCAGTACCCTGACGAGATTGATAGTGCGATCGGCATCAATAATCACGCGGGTGAACGGCTGCTCTGCAATGATGTCCCGGATGGAGAGCTTGCCCGGCTCCATCTGCCAGCGTACGCCTTCGATACTCAAGGCTCGCCATGCCAGAAAGCGCTCGTCCTGGTCCAGGTCATTGGCGGCAAACTGGCGAACGGCCACACGCCCGGTGAATTCGGCCTGGCTGCGATTGCCTTGGCGGAAACTGAAGCGTCCGGTGGTATCCAGTACGCCGCTCTCTAGCGCAAACCGGGCAAACTGGGTGGCGTACGGCGCAAACGGGGGTAGCGAGAGATCCTTCAAGTCGAGATCGGCTACCACGCTGAATGGTTGCTCATGGAAGGTGCCGCTGAGCCGGGTCGTCCCCCCTGTGCCGATGCGCATGCTGCCTTCCAACGTATGTGGCTCGGCCGCCAGCGCTTGCGGAAAAATGCGCATGCCGATGTCTTCAAGCGACGTCTTGACCGCCGGGCTGGGTACGCGGTCCTCGACCGAGATGCGGAAGTTGGCCAAGTCCAGTTCGCCCAGCGTGGCAATCCAGGCCGGAGTGGCAGGTTGTAAAGTTGATGGCGGCGCTGTCGCTGGGCTGGTCGCGGCCTGCTCAAGTCGGCTGGAGAGCGAGTGGAGGCGAGTGATCCAGTTCAGGAGGCCATCGGCGTCACGGCGCACGGCAATGTCACCTCCGGTCAGGGCAATACGGCCGACATGGGTCCTGCGGGCGGTGAGCGAGGCCTCCAGCTGGTTCAGCACCAGTTCCGGCAGCACAAACAATGGAGGCGCGTCCGGCGTGTCCGTGAGCGAGAGCGTGGCCAGCGTCACCGAGTCAAGTGTGATGTTGTCTGGTGCGTTGGTTACGGCAGGCGCATAACGACCATTGCGCAGTTCAAGGCTGGAGAAACTGGTCAGTACGGTCTGCCGATCCGCTTCGGTGACAGCCAGTTCATGGAGTCCGAGTTCGCCAAAGCTGGCCGTTTGTGCAGGCCAGTCCAGGGTAAACCCTCTCAGATCAAGCTTGCCCAGGCCAACTGCGAGCGGATTACTGGCTATCTGGTGCAGTGCAAGGCCGTTGACCTGTACCCGGCCCTCCCGCAACGCAAGTGCGAGGCTGTCCTTCATGGTCAGCTCGTAGTGCCCGCTGATGGAGATCCGGCCGTCGTCAACGATGAAGGGCAACTCGTCTTGAAGGTAGCGCCAGGGGGTGGTTGCACGAAGCCC
This sequence comes from Gammaproteobacteria bacterium, assembly GCA_046566745.1. Classification (GTDB taxonomy): domain Bacteria; phylum Pseudomonadota; class Gammaproteobacteria; order Pseudomonadales; family Moraxellaceae; genus UBA2031. The sequence continues at coordinate 1,957 of JBKHWB010000030.1, read as the reverse complement.
GGTAACGGTCAGCGTGCCTTGCGAGCGGACAGGCTGCATGGCCAGCGTGCCTTCCCAGTCCAGCGATTCACCTTCGCCGGTTTCGGCATGCAGGCTGTATTTGCCCTGTTTGTTCGGGCGGGAGCTGAGCTCGGACAGGCTGAGGTTGAGCGGCGAAAAAACCGTGCTAAAGGGCGTGGGGCGCGAGTCGTCGTGTACGTCGATGCGCGCCTCGTGTACGCCCAGCGTCCCGATACGCCAGCGTGCTTCCCCGGTATCCTGCTCGTCATCGGGAGGGACAAGTTGCAGAAGGTTAAGGGTGCCATCCTTGCGGAGGCGAACATTGACGTAGGGTTCCAGCAGATCCAGTTCGTCCAGGCTGGCACCACGCAGCCACATCGAGTGCCAGAACTGCGCATTGACGTAGATGCTGCGTGCACCGATAAGCATCTCGCCGCCGGGTTCAGAGACCTTGAGGTCGTCAATCCGGATAGCCAGCAGCAGGGGATTGATTTCCAGTCCTGCCATCGACAGTTCCAGCTTGAGTGTGTCGCGCACAAAGTTGCGCGCCAGGCTTTCCACCAATGCGGGTGCGGCAAGCAGCCCCAGGGTGCAATAAAAGACGAATGCTGTCACTGCCAGCAGGCCAAGTCGCTTTCGCTTCGGGGTGAGGGCGGTCGTGAGGCGGTCTTTGAGGGAGTCGGTGTTCATGTCGGCTTCCTTGCGGGCCAGCAGGCTCAAATGGGGCGGGTCAGGGGGCGGCGGATTCTAGCATGCAGGGGGCGTGATGATGCGTGGCTGCGGTTGCAGAGGGGTGCTAGCGAGTGAGAATGGTGCCCGGGACGGGAATCGAACCCGTACAGCCTTGCGGCCGAGGGATTTTAAGTCCCTTGTGTCTACCAGTTTCACCACCCGGGCTGACAGGCGAGGGGAGTAGGCGGCCAGCCAGTTTGCCGGAGCAGGCGAGAAGCACGATCACATCATAATGGAGGCTGGGACCGGAATCGAACCGGTGTACGCGGAGTTGCAGTCCGCTGCATAACCATTTTGCTACCCAGCCGGGCGCTAGCCTGCAAGAGGACGCGCATGATAGCCACGAGGGCGCAGACCGTCAACCGAGTATGGGCGCAATGAGGCGTCTGGATGGTCGGTCAAGGCGGCTGACCGGCGCCTCGCCGCTGCTGGCCATTCGGGGTATATTCCGGGAAAAGCATAATCCGGCCACACAACGATAATCATGGCAGTCCGGACCATGAGAGGGGAATCAATGAGCTGGTTCAACGACCTTTCCATCAGGGTAAAGGTGCTGAGCATTTCGCTTCTCAGCCTTTTCGGTTTCCTCTTGTACCTGGGGATCAATTATTACGCTACGCGGGACGTCGCCAGCCATCTGCAGGCACTGCAGACCAGTGATGTTCCCGCGCTGGAGCTGATCAATACCCATAGCATGCAACTCGGCGCAGTCCGGGACAGCTATTCCAGGGCTATGGTGGACAAGGACCCCGCCATGTTGCTTACCGCCGAGAAGGCGGCGTCGGCACTGCAATCCCAGTTGTCGACGATCCGCCTGGCTGATGAGCTGGGGGATGATCAGAGGCGCCTGCTCGACAGCTTCCGGGAGTACGATCGCACGGCGGATTCGTTGGCTCGTGACCTGATTGCCGGGCGTTTGTCGGCAGACGAGTCGGCGAAGCGGCAGCAGGCGCTGGCGCAGGTGCAGCGTGACGTGGATGCCCAGCTTGAGTCCCTCAAGTCGCGTGTGTACGGAAGTTTTGCCGGCAAAATTGGTGATGTCCGTCAGCGTAATGATGATGTCTGGATGCTGGGCCTGATTCTTGGCACCGTGCTGGCCATCGTCGTGCTGGCGCTCACCTGGATCATCACCAACCGCATGATCATTCGGCCACTGACCCATGCCGTCGAAGCGTCCAACAAGATTGCCGAGGGCGACTGGTCCATTTCCATCGTGACCGCTGCC
>JBKHWB010000029.1:0-22020 GCA_046566745.1 Gammaproteobacteria bacterium | reverse complement strand
GTAATCTTCAGCGCATAGGCCACCAGCGAACCGGCACCGGAACCACGCCCCGGCCCGACCGGCACACCGTTTTCCTTGGCCCAGCGGATGTAGTCCATCACTATGAGGAAGTAACCGGGAAACCCCATCTGGTTGATGATCTTTAGCTCGAAATCCAGGCGCTCGTCGTAGGCCCTGCGGCGCTCAGCAAAATCCGGTGCGTCACGATCCAGAATCTCGTCCAAGCGCCTTTCGAGGCATTCCCTTGAGTGCTGGACAAAGTAGTCGTTGATCGTCATGCCTTCCGGCACGGGATAATTCGGCAAGTAGTTCTTGCCCAGCGTGATGTCCAGCGTGCAGCGCCGGGCAATCTCGACCGTATTTTCAATGGCTTCGGGAAGATCCGAAAACAGCTCGGCCATCTGCTCGGGCGTCTTCAGGTACTGCTCTGCCGAATATTCGCGTGGACGGCGCGGATCATCCAGCACGTAGCTCTGCGCGATGCAGACACGTACCTCATGCGCCTCGAAGTCCTCCTGCGACAGAAAACGGACATCATTGGTCGCCACAACCGGACACTGCAACACCTCCCCCAGCGCAACGGCGCCGTGCAGGAAGTCTTCCTCGCCGTCGCGACCGGTGCGCACCAACTCCAGGTAAACACGCTGCTGGAACAGCCGCATCCAGGCCTGCAGTCGTTCGTGCGCTACCTGTTGGTCTGCCCCGGACAAGGCCAGACCAACATCGCTACGCCGGCCCAGCAGGAGAATCAGCCCTTCATGGCAACGCTCCAGCATCTGCCGGGAGACAATCGCATCGCCCAGTTCCTGGCCATTGATGTAGGCATCGGAAATCACGCGAATCAGGTTGCTGTACCCTGCTTCGTTCATTACCAGTACGGTAATGTCAAACAGCTGGTCGGCATCGCGCACCACGAGGTCGCTGCCAAACACCGGCTTGAGACCCTTGCCCTGCGCCGACTTGTAGAACTTCACCAGACCATAGAGGTTCATCAGATCGGTAACGGCCACCGACGGCATCCCCGCCGACAAGGTCGCCTTCACCAGGCCATCGATACGGACAATGCTGTCCTTCAGCGAAAATTCGCTGCGCACATGCAGGTGCACAAATGAAGTCATCACCTGTCTCCGGGCAATCGTGCCGCCAATGCATCACGCACCGGCGCAAAGGAACGCCGATGTTCGGGAATAGGCCCTTGGGCTGCCAGTGCAGCCAGGTGTACCGCCGTGGGATAGCCTTTGTGCTGGTCAAATCCGTAAAGAGGATAGCGCTCGTGCAGCGCCATCATTTCCGCGTCACGCGCCACCTTGGCCAGAATGCTGGCCGCGCTTATCACGGCAACCCGGGCATCACCCTTGACCACAGGTGTCGCCAGGCATGCAAAACGCGGCACGCGGTTACCATCGACAAGCACATGCTGCGGCTCCACCGACAGGCCGGCGACCGCCCGCTGCATGGCCAGCATCGTCGCCTGCAGGATGTTCAGCTCGTCAATCTCGTACGGATCGGCACGCCCCAGCGAATAGCACAGGGCTTTTTCCCGAATTTCGTCGGCCAGCATGAGGCGTTTTTTTTCTGTCAGCACTTTGGAGTCGGCCAGGCCGGCAATAGGACGCTCAGGATCCAGGATGACGGCAGCCGTCACCACCGCACCAACCAGCGGTCCGCGCCCCACTTCATCCACCCCGGCCACCCACAGGCCGGACAGATCAGGAAGATCGGGAAAAACTCGGGCATTCAGCGCCATTTCACTCGCCCTCCTGATGATGCTGCTCCAGCAGGCTGACCACGGCATTGGCTGCCTTTTCATTGGCATTCTGCCGCAGCATCTCGTGCAGCGCCGTAAACTGGGCCAGACGCTCGTCACGGTAGGTGTCGTCCTGCAACCAGCGCAAGGTTTCGCGAGCAATTCTGTCAGGGCTGGCAGCACCCTGGAGCAATTCCGGCACCAGCCCTTTGCCGGCCAGAAGATTGGGCAGGCTGACAAACGGCACCTTCACCAGCAGCCGGGCAATCAGCCATGTCAGCCAGTGCAGGTAATACACCACCACCATCGGCTTCTTCAGCAGCATCGCCTCCAGCGTTGCCGTACCTGAGGCCAGGACCACGACATCGGCCGCCGCCATGACCAGACGCCCCACGCCCGCACCATGGGCATCATCGAACACCTGAGCCTCAACACCGGCCACCGCCAGATGCTGCTCGATGTCGGCACGACGCGCCGCATTGATGGCGGGAATGATGAAGCGGACCTGGGGCCTGGCCTGTTTCAGCTTCAGGGCCGCAGCAAGCAAACGGGGCGCCAGGCGATTGACCTCGCCTCCCCGACTGCCGGGCAACAGCGCCACATACTCAGCCCTGGCCTCCAACCCGAGCGTTGCCCGTGCGGCAACGGTGTCGTTCATCAAGGGCAGGCTGTCAGCTAGCGTATGACCGACAAACACGGCATTCACGCCATGCTCATCATAGAATTTTTTTTCAAACGGCAGCAGGCACAGCACCGTATCGACTGCCGCACGAATCCCCTCCACCCGCCCTTGTCGCCAGGCCCACACCGAGGGGCTGACATAGTGGACAGTCGGAATGCCCAGCGGCTTCAACATGGCCTCGACACGCAGGTTGAAATCCGGGGCATCAATGCCGATGAACAGATCGATACGGTTTTCGGAGAACTCTCGCACCAATTCGTCGCGAATGCCAAACAGTTCCCGCAGGCGCCCCAGCACCTCCACCAGCCCCATGACGGAAAGGCGCTCCATCGGAAACAGCGAACACCCTCCCTGGGCCAGCATTTGCGGGCCAAGGATACCGACAAACTCGACATCGGGTAGACGTTGGCGCAAGGCCTGCATGAGGCCCGCGCCAAGGGTATCGCCAGAGACCTCACCGGCGACAATGCCGATGCGCAGGGGTCTGGTCATGATGGACTCAGCGCGTGATGCCGCGCGTGGACGACTTGAGGGAGTCGATGAAAATTGCCAGCTCGGGACACTCCAGCACCATCGCGTCCAGCTCCTGCAGGGCGTTATCCAGCGTCCGGCTCTCGCGGAAGACAACCTTGTAGGCACGACGAAGCTTGCTGATGGTCTCAGGCGACCAACCGCGACGCTTCATGCCCTCGAAATTCATGCCGTGAGCCGCTGCCGGATTCCCGCCTACCATGACGTAGGCAGGCACATCCTTCACGATGAGACTGCAACCGGACGCCATGGAGTAGGAGCCAATATGGCAGAACTGGTGCACGCCCGTCATACCACCCAGGATGACGTTGTCACCCACATGGACATGCCCGGCAATACCACAGGTGTTCGCAAAAATATTGTTGTCGCCGATCATGCAGTCATGGGCGACATGCACCCCCACCATCAGCAGGTTGTTGTTGCCGATGCGGGTGAGGCCCTGATCCTGGATGGTGCCGCGGTGGATGGTCACTGACTCGCGGATGACGTTGTTGTCACCGATCTCCAGTCGCGTGGGTTCGCCCTTGTACTTCTTGTCCTGGCAGTCCTCGCCTACGCTGGCGAACTGGAAAATGCGGTTATTCGCACCAATCCGGGTAGGACCCTTGATGACGACATGAGAACCGATCCAGGTTCCCGCCCCCACGACGACATCCGGACCGACAACGGAGAAGGGTCCCACTTCCACGTCGGAGGCCAGTTCGGCACGAGGATCTACAATCGCAGTCGGGTGGATCACGGCATTACCCCTTTGTCTTTTTATACCGCCTGCTCGGCGATCAGGATGTTGGCGCTCGCCGCCAACTCACCATCCACCAGTGCACGGCAGGCGAACTTGTAAATATTGAGCCGGGAGCCGGTGAACTCTGCATGCAACTCGAGGCGGTCACCCGGCACCACCTGACGCTTGAAACGCACATTGTCGATGCCGGCATACAGGTAGATGTAACCATCCGCCGGCCGCTTGCCGGTCGTGTGGAAGCCCAGCACGCCGGCGATCTGGGCCATGGCCTCAAGGATGAGAACCCCTGGCATTACAGGCTTGCCCGGGAAGTGTCCGTTGAAGAACTCCTCGTTGGCCGTTGCGTTCTTGTACCCAACGATGCTCTTGCCCGCCTGTACATCAGTAATCCGGTCAACCAGCAGGAACGGGTAACGTTGCGGCAGGTACTCGCGGATCTCCAGGATATCCATCATGGTCTAACTGTCCTCGGGCTCACGTTCAGGCGGTCTGGAGCCGATGGGCGTCAACGCCAAACGGAATCCAGGCCCGTATTGTAGGGGGATTCTTGCCGAAGGGAGAGGCTTGATTTTGCAGGAAAGATGGAGTCAGGCCGGGCCGTCGGCATCGCGCAACCGGGCAACCTCCAGCTCCAGCTCACGCAGGCGCCTCGCCATGTCATCCAGATTGCGCAAGCGGGCCGCGGTCTTGCGCCAATTGGGCGTCAGCTCCATGCCTGTCCCGGAGGAATAGGACCCCGGCTCCTTGATCGACTTGGTCACCATGGTCATGCCGGTAAACTGCACCTTGTCGCAGATCTCAAGGTGGCCGGCCACGCCGACGCCACCCGCCAGGACGCAATAGGCCCCGATCCGGGAGCTGCCAGCGATCCCGACACAACCCGCTATCGCCGTGAACTCTCCAATCACCACATTGTGGGCCAGGTGTACCTGGTTATCGATGATGACGCCTCGATGGATCACCGTGTCATCCAGCGCCCCACGGTCGATGGTGGTATTGGCCCCGATGTCGGCATCGTCATGAATTACCACACGGCCGATCTGGGCGATCTTCTCCCAGCGCCCGCGGTCATTGGCAAAGCCGAAACCGTCGCTACCGATGATGGCCCCGGAATGCACATTGACCCGGTCCCCCAGCACGCAGTCGTGGTACACAACAGCATTGGCACGAATCCGGCAATCCCGTCCTATCCGGCTGCGCGCCTGGATAACCACCCCCGGCTCGATGACCGTTCCGGCACCGATCTCGACCTCGTCACCGATCACCGCGCATGCCCCTATGGAGACACTCGCGTCGACTCGGGCCGACCCACTGACTACCGCCCGCTCATGGATACCTGCCGCCGGACGGGGTGTCTGGTCAAACAGGCCAGCCACGCGCGCATAGGCCAGGTAGGGATTCGGCAGCAACAAGGCATTGCCGGCAAAGCCGTCGGCATCGGCCGGCCGCAGCAGAACAGCACCGGCACGGGTCTGCTGCAACTCGCCGGCATAGCGCGGATTGGCCAGAAAGGCCAGCTGGTCCGGCGCGGCGGCGGACAAGGTATGGACGCCGCGAATCTCCAGCGCCGGGTCGCCACGCAACTCGGCGCCCAGCATTGCCGCCAGTTCGGACAACGTCCAGGCCATCTTGCCGCTCACGATTTGCTCCGCCTTACTTCGCTGCATTAAGCTTTTCAGTGATCTTGCGGGTGATGTCGGCCGAGGGATCGGCAAAAATCACGTTCTTCTTTTCAATGATGATGTCGTAGCCGTTGGCCTTGCGCAGTTCATCAATGGCCGTCTCCATCTTAGGAATCATCCGCTGCAGCAGCTCACCCTGCATTTCCTGGCTGCGCTTCTGCACCGTCTCCGCCAGGTTGCGATATTCGCTCAGCTTGCTCTCGGCCTGCTTCTGCAGATTCTTTTTTTCTGCATCGCTCAGTACCGAGGCATCCTTCTGGAAGCGATCCTCGATCACTTTGACTTCCTTGCGAATGGCCTCCATGCGATCACGCTGGGTCTTGAGTTCGGCCTGCAGCTTCTCGACTGCCTTCTTCGCCACATCAGTCGCCATCAGCGCCGCCTGACTATCTGCCACCACCACGTTGACCGCTGCCATCGCACTACCGCACGCCAGACCTGCTACCAGGCCGGCCACCACCAGAACTTGACGCATTTGATTCATCCCCATGTACTCAGGCCTTCTGGCCTTGTTGCTGTTTTCCCTGACTGACATCATCAGAAACCCTGTCCGATCGTGAACTGGAACGCCTGGGTGTCATCCTCTGGCTGCTTGTTCAACGGTCGGGAAAGACTGAAACTCAACGGCCCGATTGCCGTTAGCCACTGCAGGTTAATGCCGGCGCTGTAGCGCAGCATCGAGCCATCCAACTCGTAACCGGGCACGTCCGTGTCGTAGGCATTGCCGGCGTCCACGAACAACACCGTACGCAACTGGCGGTTACCGGCTGCAAAAGGAGTCGGCACGACAAGCTCTACCCCACCCTCGACCAGGATGTTGCCGCCCACCACCTCGGGGAACGGGTCATTCGGACACAAGGCCACCGAACAACTCTTGGCGCCAAGCGAATTGTCGCTATAGCCGCGGACAGATCCGAAACCGCCAGCAAAGTAATTTTTGTAGAACGGCAGGCGACTGGTATCCCCATAGCTGTCCCCGTAGCCCAGACTGGTGTGCAGCCTGAGCACCCAGGGATTGCCCAAGGGAATGTACAACTGCCCGTTGTAAGTCAGCTTGTAGAAAGTCAGGTCGCTACCGGGAAGTGCAAACTCGAGGCCGACGGACTGCGAGGCGCCACGATCGGCAAATATGCCGCGATTAAGCGTGTTGCGGCCCCAGGACAGCGAACTCGTGTAATTCAGGTAGCGGTCCCCTTCCTCATTGACAAAATCAGAGACCAGCCTGGAGGCCAGTGTTCCTTTGGTGATATCGGTCTTGTCCAACCCCAGCGAAAAGTTGACGGACTCATTTTCGTCTATCGGATAGCCGAAACTCACATTTCCGCCCATGGTGTTGGTCACGTAATTGCTCACGTTGCGGGAATCGAACTTGGTTTCACGATAGAAAAGGTTGTAGCCGCGGCTCACGCCATCCAGCGTAAAATAAGGATCCACAAACGCCAGATTATAGGAGTCCTGCGTTTCGGAGCGATTCAACGCCACGGAGAACCGGTTACCAGTCCCCATGAAATTGGTCTGACTCACATTGGCACTGAAGATCATCCCCGCACCCTGCGAGAACCCGATGCTGGCGCCAATCGTTCCCGATGGCTGCTCCTTCACCGTGACATTCACGTCCACCTGGTCGGCCACACCCGGCACACGGGGCGTATCCAGCGACACGTCCTCAAAGAAGCCCAGCCGCTGCAGGCGCAACTTGGACAAGTCCAGCTTTTCGCTTGAGGCCAGCGCGCCTTCATACTGCCGCATCTCGCGACGCAGCACATGGTCGTCGGTCTTCAGGTTGCCGCTGAAATTGATGCGGCGCACATAGGCCTGCTTGCCAGGGTTCACAAAGAAAGTGACATCGGCAATCCGCCTTTCGTTGTCGATCTCGGGAACACCATTCACTTCGGCAAAAATGTAGCCATCATTCCCCAGTCGCCGGGTCATCAACTTGGAGGTAGCGGTCAATCCTGCCTGGTTGAAAATGTCGTCCTTGCGCACCAGCACCAACCGCTTGAGCATGTCTTCCGGCAACGGCAACTCGCCGGCAACACGGATCTCGCCAAAGCGGAACTGCTCACCCTCGCTGATATTGATGTCGATAAAGACATCCTTGCGATCGGGCGTGAGCGTGACCTGGGTGGAGTTGACGGCAAAGTTCACGTAACCACGATCCATGTACCAGGAGCGCAACCGCTCCAGGTCGCCTTGCAGGCGCTCACGGGAATACTTGTCGTCGTTCTTGAAAAACGAGGTGAAGTGCGAGGATTTGAGCTGAAAGGCATTTCGCAGCACGTCATCTCCGAACACCTTGTTGCCAACGAAATTAATGCCGCGAATCCTGGCGGCGGCTCCTTCCTCGATCTGGATGTTCAGCGCCACCCGGTTGCGCGGCTTGGGTTGTGCATCGACCGTAATGGTAGCGCCATAGCGACCCTGGGCGATGTACTGGCGCTCCAGTTCGCGCTTCACGTGATCCAGCACCGACCGCTGAAACACCATGCCCTCGGCCAGCCCTGCGGACTTCAAGCCCTTGAGGAGGTTGTCCTTGTCAATGGACTTGTTGCCCTTGATGTCCAGGCTGATGATGGAAGGACGCTCGGTCAGCCGAATTACCAGGACATCACCATCGCGACCGATCTGCACGTCTTCGAAGTTGCCGGTCTTGAACAACTGGCGAAGGGCGTCGGCAATGCGGTCTGCATCCGCCCGGTCTCCCGCCGACAGCGGCAAGACGCCATAGACGCTCGCAGCAGACAACCGGGCCAGACCCTCCAGACGGATATCCTGGATCACAAAACTTTCGTCGGCCTGCGCAGCAACTGCACTGAACATCACGACGGTCGCCGGCATCAACTGCCGCAGCCGCAAAAAACTCATGAGATAACAGACTCCGCGCTCACAGGCGGCTCAAATCATTGAATATGGCCAGCAACATCAGGCTCATCAGCATGGCAATCCCGATGCGCAAACCAAACATCTGCGCCCGCTCCGATAGCGGCCGACCAGTGATCCCTTCGATGGCGTGGTAGACCAGGTGGCCGCCATCCAGCACCGGAATCGGCAACAGGTTCAACACGCCAAGGCTGACGCTCAGCAGGGCCATGAAGCCCAGCAAGGCCTCCCACCCCAGCGAAGCCGACTGGCCGGCGACTTTAGCAATCGTGATGGGCCCGCTCAAGTTATCCACACTGATCAGGCCTTGCAGCATCTTGCCCATGGACTCCAGCGTGAAGGCAATCAGCTTGCCGGTTTTCTGCACTGCCGCCACTGCCGCATCTACCGGTCCCATCTGGCGTGTTTGCCGGTAGGCTGCAGGTACGTCATACGGCTGAGCCTTGAGCGCGATGCCAAGACGGCCGCGCACTACGCCCTGGTTGTCTTTCTCCCCCGCCGGCATCAACGCCAGCTGCAGAGTCTCGTCTCCCCGCCGCACGTCCACGGTCAGACCAAGCTCCGGACGGACGCGGACAACGTCGACGAATTCCTGCCAGCTCTCCACAGCCCGGCCGTCCACTGACAGGATGCGATCGCCGGCCTTCAGGCCCTGCTGCTCGCCGGCACCGCCCTCGACCACCTCACCGATCACAGGCTCGAGTACTGGTTGCCAAGGCGTGAATCCCACCTCACGGAACGGGTCCACGTCCCGGCCACTGAGGAACCTGCTAAGCACGAGTTCGCGCTCTACGCCAGCACCAGTGGACCCTACCGGCCTGACGCTCACGCTCAATCGCCCCGACTCGCCCATGCGGTCAATCAGCGCATAGTTGATCTCTTCCCAGTCCCCCACCGCACTGCCATCAATGGCCACGATTTCGTCACCCGACTGTATCCCCGCCATGGCAGCCGGGGAGTCCGGAATGACGCGTCCGACCACCGTCTTCAGTACGTCGGCAGGCTGCAGGAACAGCACCCAGTACAGCAACACGGCAAACAGGAGATTGATGAGGGGACCCGCTGCAACAATGGCCATGCGGGCCCAGACCGGCTGGTTGTTGAACGCTTTCGGGACATCCTCGGGCGGCACCTCACCCTCACGCTCGTCCGCCATGCGAACGTATCCACCCAAGGGAATGGCAGCTATCTGGAAACGGGTGCCATGACGATCCGTCCACTTAAGGAATGCAGGACCAAAACCAATGGAAAACGTCAGCACCTTGACGCCGACCCGGCGCGCCACCCAAAAGTGGCCAAACTCGTGAATGGCGATCAGGGGGCCGAGGACAATGATCGCCGCCAGCACCATCAACAAAACGGAATTCATTGGGCCACCCTCACGCTGACACCGGCAGTAACCGGCTGGCAAGATCGCGCGCCTGGCGATCCGCCTCGAGGATTGTGGCCAGCTCGTCGGCGGCCATCATTGGCAATTGTGTAAGTGTTTGCTCGATCAACGCAGGAATATCGGTGAAACGCAGCCGCCGGTCCAGGAAGGCCTCCACCGCAACCTCGTTGGCGGCGTTCAGCATGGCGGGAACCGTCCCCCCCGCCTCCATCGCCTGGCGGGCCAGTCGCAGGCAAGGGAACAAGACCTCGTCCGGCGCCTCGAAATGCAGGCTGCCGGTCGCGAACAACTCCAGCGCTGAAACGCCGGCCGGGATGCGCTCGGGCCATGCCAGGCCCAGCGCTATGGGCGTTCGCATGTCCGGATTGCCCAACTGGGCGAGCGTTGAGCCGTCGACGTACTGCACCAGGGAGTGAATGATGCTCTCGGGGTGCACCACGACCTGGACGCGGTCCGGCGACGTGCCGAACAGCCAGCAAGCCTCAATGAGTTCCAGCCCCTTGTTCATCAGGGTCGCCGAATCCACCGATATCTTGCGCCCCATCGACCACTTGGGGTGCTTCACCGCCTGCTCTGGCGTGACATCCCGCATCTGCTCCCGGGACCACGCGCGGAAAGGCCCGCCAGAGGCGGTCAACAGCAGCCGCTCGACACCCACCTGCGGCAACCCCTGACGAAAGCCTGCAGGCAGGCACTGGAAGATGGCGTTGTGTTCGGAATCTATCGGCAGCAGAACTGCACCACTGCGCGCCACTTCACGCATGAAGAGCGCACCGGACATTACCAGCGACTCCTTGTTGGCCAGCAACACACGCTTGCCGGCCTGCACGGCCGCGAGCGTGGGCAGTAGGCCGGCGGAGCCGACAATGGCCGCCATCACGGCGTCCGTTTCAGGTGCAGCCGCCACCTGGCACAGCGCATCAGGGCCATGCAGAAGACTGATCCTCTGCCCCGGCAGGAATGCCGCCAGCCGGTCCCTGTCGCCCGCCGTGCTCACCACTGCCACCTCGGGCTTGTACAGACGGCATAAACGCGCCAACTCGTCGATCCGGCTGTGCCCGGTCAGGGCAAAGACGCGGTAGCGGTCAGGATGCCGGGCGATGACATCCAGCGTGCTGGCACCAATGGAGCCAGTCGCTCCCAGCAGAGTAACGCGCTGTACCGCCATCAGAAGCCGCCCGCCAGCCACCAGCCCAACGCAAACACGGGTGCCGCGGCCGTCAGGCTGTCAATGCGGTCCATGGCGCCGCCATGGCCCGGAAAGATCGTGCCGGAATCCTTGATGCCGGCATGCCGCTTCACCATGGACTCGAACAGGTCGCCAAGCACAGAGGACAACACCGTGAGCAGGGACAACCCCAGAAATGCCACCAGACGCAGGCCCGACATGTCACGCAGGAGGGCAACTGCCAGCGCCACCAACAGCGCCAGTGCCAAGCCACCCAGCATGCCCTCCACAGTCTTGCCGGGACTGACCGCTACCGCCAGCTTGGTCTTGCCGATGGCCCGGCCGGTGAAATATGCCCCGGTATCTGCGCCCCACACCAGCAGGAAGAGGAACATCAGCCACCAGGGCGATGCGGCATGCAGGGTGGTCAACCCAATCCAGGCGGGCAGCAGCAACAGCAGGCCGACCGGGGCCAGCAGCACGGAACGGGCCCACTGCGGCGCATTCGCCGGATAGCCAGCCACCAGGCGCAACGCCAGCAACCAGAACCCTACGCTCAAACCATACACCGCGGGCGCAAAGGCCTGAACCTGCGGCAGTCTGAACGCTACTACCAGCACCAGCAGGCTCACCACATACAGCAGTCGCTGCCAAGGGGCCTGCCACCCCATCATGCGCGTCCATTCCCAGGCGCCCACGATGACCATGGCGCCGGCGAAGGCGGCAAATGCAGTGGTGTCCGGAGCAAAGAACACGCACCAGAGCACTACGGGCAGCAGCAGCAGCGCTGTAATGACGCGTTGCATCAACTCAGACATGACGACCCGCCTCGACCTGTTCGGAGGTGCGGCCAAACCGGCGCTGGCGTCCCGCATAGTCTGCCAGGGCACGATCCAGTTCACCCGCATCAAAGTCAGGCCACAGCACATCGGTAAAGTAGAACTCGGCATATGCCGCCTGCCACAGCAGGAAATTGGAGATGCGCATCTCCCCGCCGGTGCGGATCAGCAGGTCAACAGGCGGCAGATCGGCCATCTGGATGTGGCGACCCACGGCAGCTGGCGTGATGTCCTGTGGCGCCAGCGTGCCGGCGACCACTTCTTCCGCCAGGCAACGGGCAGCATTCGCCATATCCCACTGGCCGCCATAATTCACGGCAATCACCAGCGTCATGCGCTGGTTATCCGCCGTCATGCCGACGGCAGCCGCCATGCCCTGCTGCAACGCGGGACTGAAGCCACCCAGATCACCGATGAAACGCAACCGGATACCGTTCTCATGGAGCTCGCGCACCTTGCGCGTGAGCGCCTCCAGGAACAGCGACATCAGTGCCGCCACTTCCTGCTCGGGACGGCGCCAGTTCTCGCTGGAAAACGCAAAGAGCGTGAGCACCTCTATCCGGCAACGCACCGCATGCTCTACCAACCGGCGCACAGCCGCCTCTCCCGAGCGATGACCCTCGGTACCCGGCAAGCCACGCTTTTTCGCCCAACGGTTGTTGCCATCCATGATGATGGCCACGTGACGGGGTCGCTCACCCGACACCGAGCCGATATCCGGCGCTGCACTCTGAGTCAAGACGGTTTGCCCCTGTCAGACCTGCATCAGGTCTTGTTCCTTGGCAGCGAGCATGCGATCCACTTCGGCAACGTACTTGTCCGTCAGCTTCTGCACGTCCTCGTTGCCCTTGCGCTCTTCGTCCTCGGAAATCTCCTTGTCCTTCAGAAGCTCCTTGATATCGGCGAGGATGTCGCGACGAATGTTGCGAATGGCCACACGCGCATTCTCGGCCTCCGAGCGCGCCACCTTCTGCATGTCTTTGCGCGTCTCTTCGGTCAACGCCGGCAGCGGCACGCGGATCACGTCGCCCGTAACCGGATTGAGGCCGAGGTCGGCCATGCGGATTGCCTTGTCGATGGCCGCAATCATGGTGCGCTCGTAAGGCTGGATGATCAGGGTACGCGAGTCTTCGACCCCGACATTGGCCACCTGCGTCAGCGGCGTGTCAGCGCCGTAATACGGCACCATGACATCCTTGAGGATGGCCGGGCTGGCACGACCGGTACGAACCTTGGAAAACCCCTGCTCAAGGGACTCAAGGGTTTTCTTCATGCGGACTTCACCGTCTTTCTTCAGATCATTAATCATGATGATCTCCAGGCAATCAGTGCGCGTTCAGCGCGGATTTTTTTCGATCAGCGTGCCTTCCGACTCGCCAACCATGAGATTGAGCAACGCCCCGGCCTTGTTCATGTTGAACACCCGCAACGGCATGTTGTGGTCGCGGCACAAGCAGATGGCCGTGAGATCCATCACGCCCAGTTTTTTGTCCAGTACTTCGTCAAAGGTCAGGGAGTCGTACTTGACGGCAGAAGCATCCTTTACCGGATCGGCACTGTATACCCCGTCCACCTTGGTTGCCTTGAGCACCAGGTCGGCATTGATCTCAATGCCGCGCAGGCAGGCCGCCGTGTCCGTCGTAAAAAAAGGATTGCCGGTGCCAGCCACAAAAATCAGCACGTCCCCGCTCTGCAGATGCCGCACGGCCGCACGGCGATCGTAGTGATCCACCACGCCGCTCATGGGAATGGCCGACATCAGGCGGGTCTTGATGTTGTTGCGCTCCAGCGCGTCGCGCATGGCGATACCGTTCATCACGGTGGCCAGCATGCCCATGTGGTCACCGGCCACCCGATCTAGCCCGGCAGCCTGCAGGGCTGCCCCGCGAAAAAGGTTGCCGCCTCCGACGACGATGCCGATCTGCACGCCGATGCCCACCAACTGGCCGATTTCCAGGGCCAGCCGGGACAGAACCTTCGGATCAATACCGACATCCGCATCGCCCGCCAGGGCCTCGCCGGACAGTTTGAGCAGGATGCGCTTGTGTGCAGGATTACGGTCAGCCATGGCGTCCTCGGGCAGTTTCCTGAAGCCAGGCCTCAGGGCAGTACGAAAAGTGGCGGAATCTTACCGCAAGAAGCGGGAAGTTGCCCAAGAAAAAGGCCCCTTCCGGGGCCTTTTTCCTTCACCAACAGAGTCTTACTTGTTGGCGGCAGCAGCGGCTGCCTGGGCTTCGGCCACCTCGGCCGCGAAGTCCACTTCCTTCTTCTCGATGCCTTCGCCCACTTCCAGGCGCACGAACTTGACAACCTTGGCACCGGCCTTGGCCAGCAAGGCACCGACCTTGGTGTCCGGGTCTTTCACGAAGGCCTGTTCGACCAGGGACACTTCGGACAGGTACTTCTTGACGGCGCCTTCCACCATCTTTTCGACGATATTGGCCGGCTTGCCGGACTCCGCCGCCTTGGCTTCGGCGATCTCGCGCTCCTTGGCAATCAGGGCTGGATCAACGTTTTCCGGAGCAATGGCTTCCGGCTTGGCGGCAGCGATGTGCATGGCAACATCCTTGGCCAGCTCGTCATTGCCACCCTCAAGGGCCACCACAACACCGATCTTCAGGCCGTGGATGTAGGAAGCGAGCAGCGCGCCTTCCACCAGTTGCGCACGACGCACCTGAATGTTCTCGCCAATCTTCTGCACCAGCGCGACACGGGCTTCTTCAACCGTCACGCCGTCGTAGTTCAAACCTGCAATCTTGGCCACGTCGGTTTCACGGGATGCCAGGGCAATCCTGGCGACCTTGTTGGCGAATGCCGAGAAGCTTTCGTCACGCGCCACGAAGTCGGTCTGGCTGTTCACTTCAAGGATGATGGCGGTGTTGCCGTCCTGCGCCACAATGATGGCACCTTCGGCGGCGATGTTGCCGGCCTTCTTGGCAGCTTTGGCCTGGCCAGACTTGCGCAGGTTGTCGATAGCGGTTTCGATGTCGCCATTGGCTTCAGTCAGAGCCTTCTTGCACTCCATCATGCCAAGGCCGGTACGGTCGCGCAGTTCTTTCACGAGGCTGGCGGTAATCTCTGCCATGTCAGCAATCCTCTTTGTTCAGGGCCGGGGCGGAGGCCCGCAGCGGGTAAAGGGTAAAGGCATCTGCCTTATAGGGTTTTGCAGGATGAACAAAGGGGGCGACGCCCCCTTTGTTCATGCAGGCAAGGACGCGCCGGACTTACTCGGCAGCCCCGCCTTCCACTTCCACGAAGCCGTCAGCCTCACGACCACCGGTGGTCGCCGCGAATTCCTTGCCTTCGAGCACGGCATCCGCCATGGCGCTGACATACAGCTGTACGGCACGGATGGCGTCATCATTGCCCGGAATCACGTAGTCTACGCCGGCAGGATTGGAGTTGGTGTCCACAATTCCGATCACCGGAATCCCGAGCTTGTTGGCTTCGGTAATGGCGATTTTCTCGTGATCAACGTCAACGACGAAAATTGCATCAGGCAGACCGCCCATGTCCTTGATGCCGCCAAGGGACTTCTCCAACTTGTCCATTTCGCGAGTGCGCTCGAGCGCTTCACGCTTGGTCAGCTTGGCAAACGTTCCGTCCTGGGCCTGGGCTTCCAGGTCCTTGAGGCGCTTGATGGACTGGCGAATGGTCTTCCAGTTGGTGAGCATGCCGCCCAGCCAGCGATGATCAACGAAGGGCATGCCGCAGCGGGCGGCCTGCTCACGGATGATCGGGGCAGCAGCGCGCTTGGTACCGACAAACAGCACCTTGCTCTTGTTCGACGACAGCTTGTTCACATAAGTCAGCGCATCGTTCAACGCCGGCACGGTGTGTTCAAGATTGATAATGTGGATCTTGTTGCGGGCACCGAAAATGAACGGTGCCATTTTGGGGTTCCAGAAACGGGTCTGGTGACCGAAATGTGCGCCTGCTTGCAGCAGTTCGCGCATGGTGACTTGTGCCATGAGAAACTCCAGTACGGGTTAGGCCTCCACATGCCCCGATTGCCCACCCTCCTTTCTCAGAGGGCACCCAGGCAGCCGTGACGGCATGTGTGCGGTTTAGGGGAACTCGCCCACCGTAAAACCCTTGTTGAACAGGGGTTTGCCGAAAAGCGCCGCGCTTTATACCATAGGCACCCTTTCGCCTCAACCGCTGTCCGCCTGCCGGACACCATGCCGAGACCCTGATGAGCCAACTGATCAAGACCCCGAAGGACATTGAAGGCATGCGCGTCGCCGGCCGCCTGGCCGCCGAGGTTCTGGACATGATCGGACCCCATGTCCGCCCGGGGGTAAGCACCGGCGAACTGGACCGCCTCTGCCACGACTACATCGTCAATGTGCAGAAGGCCATCCCGGCCCCCCTCAACTACAAGGGCTTCCCCAAGAGCATCTGTACGTCGGTCAACCACGTGGTCTGCCACGGAATACCGAATGACAGCAAGATTCTGAAAGATGGCGACATAATCAATATCGATGTCACCGTGATCAAGGACGGCTACTTTGGCGACACCAGCAAGATGTTCATTGCCGGCAAGGGCTCCGTGCTGGCCGAGCGACTGATCCGCATCACCCAGGAGTGCCTGTACAGGTCGCTGGCGCTGATCAGGCCGGGCTGCCGGCTGGGTGACATCGGCCACGCCATCCAGAAACACGCCGAGGCCAACCGGTTCTCGGTGGTGCGCGACTTCTGCGGCCATGGCATCGGCACCGTATTCCATGAGGAACCGCAGGTCCTGCACTACGGCCAGCCCGGCACGGGCATGGAGCTTCAGGCCGGCATGACCTTCACCGTCGAACCCATGATCAATGCCGGCAGCCATCACACCAAGGTACTGCCGGACGGCTGGACAGCCGTCACCAAGGACCACAAACTCTCGGCTCAGTGGGAGCATACCCTGCTGGTGACACCCGGTGGCGTAGAAGTACTGACGGCACGCAGCGAGGAAGATTTCAGCTTCCTGACCCCCTAAGCTCCCAGGCGCCCCCGCATGATGACTGCTGCCCTTGATTCGGCCCTTTTTGACTCCTCTCGCCTGGACACCGGGGAACGTCTCCCGCGAACCGCCTACCGCGAAGCCCTTGCCCATGCCCGTGAAGAGCTCTTCCGGCGATTCCGCGCAGGCGATGATATCCGCCAGTTGGTCAACCTGCGGGCGCAGGTGATGGACAAGGTACTGGCCCACTCCTGGAACGCACTGGGCCTGAGTGCCAGCCCCGATATTGCGCTGCTGGCCGTAGGGGGCTACGGACGTGGAGAACTGCACCCGGACTCCGACATTGATGTCCTCATCCTGCACGAGCAATCCCCATTGCGCGAAGGCCAGCAGCACCTCATCAGCGAGTTCATCACGCTGCTGTGGGATCTCGGCCTTGAGATCGGCTCCAGCGTCCGCTCCCAGTCCGACTGCGTTGACGCCGCCCGCGAAGACATCACCATCGCCACCAACCTGATGGAGTCACGTACTGTTATCGGCGACGAAGCCCTGCGCGAAACGATGCTGGCCAATACCAGCCCCGAGTACCTCTGGCCCGGCAAAGCGTTCTTCAAAGCCAAATGGAACGAGCAGATCGGCCGCCATGCCAAGCACAACAACACCGAATACAATCTTGAGCCCGACATCAAGAATGCACCTGGCGGCCTGCGCGACATCCAGACGGTTGGATGGGTGGCCAAGCGACACTTCGGAGCGTCCACGCTGGAGGATCTGGTCGGCCATGGCTTCATCACCGAAAACGAATTCCACCAACTCAATGACGGACTGATGCTGCTGTGGCGCATCCGCTTCGCCCTGCACATGATTGCCGGCAGAAGCGAGAACCGTCTGCTGTTCGACTACCAGCGACAGATTGCCCTGCTGTTCGGCTACACCGACACCAATGCCAATCGTGCTGTCGAGCAACTGATGAAGTCCTATTACCGGGCAGCCATGACCATTTCAATGCTGAATGAAATGCTGCTCCAGTACTTTGACGAGGCCATCCTCCGCGCAGAGGAGGAAGCCGTCATCACCCCGTTGAACAGCCGGTTCCAGTTGCGCGACAGCTATATTGAAACAACCGGAAACCAGGTATTCAGGCGCTCGCCGGCCGCCCTCATCGAGATATTCGTCCTGCTGGGCAACAACGCCGACATACTGGGCGTTCGTGCCAGCACCGTCCGGCTGATCATGGAAAGCGTCGACCTGATTGATGACGCCTTCCGCAACGATATCCGCAACACGTCGCTGTTCATGGAACTGCTGCGCTGCAAGCATGCCCTGTTTTCCTCGCTTCGCCGCATGAAGCGCTACGGCGTACTCGGCCGCTACATCCCGGCATTCGGCAACATCATCGGCCAGATGCAGTATGACCTGTTCCACATCTACACCGTCGATGCCCATACCCTCCTGGTGCTGAAGAACATGCGCCGCTTCCGCTACCCGGAAGTGGAAGAGCGCTTCCCGGTAGTTGCCAAGGTGGCCCAGTTGCTGCCAAAGATCGAACTGCTCTACCTGGCCGGACTCTTTCACGATATTGCCAAGGGGCGCGGCGGGGATCATTCGGAGCTGGGCGCCGTCGATGCACAGGCATTCTGCCTGCACCATGGCCTCGGCAAATGGGATGCCAACCTCGTGGCGTGGCTGACGCAAAACCACCTCGTCATGTCCATGACGGCGCAAAAGAAAGACGTCTCCGATCCTGACGTAATCAACGAGTTTGCACAGAAGGTCGGCGACATTGTCCATCTCGACTACCTGTACACCCTGACGGTAGCCGACATTTGCGCCACCAACCCGACGCTGTGGAGCTCGTGGCGCGCCAGCCTGCTGCGACAGCTGTACACCCAGACCAAGCGCGCCCTGCGCCGAGGCCTGGGCAATCCTATCGACAAGCAGGAGTGGATCGACGAAACCCGCGCCAGCGCACTTGCCCTGCTGCAGGCCGCGAATGTGGACCCGGCCGAGGTCAACCGCATCTGGGATGAACTGGGCGACGACTACTTCCTGCGCGAAAATGCCACTGACATCGCATGGCACACGCAGGCTATCCTCCGGCACCCCGAGGATGCCGGGCCACTGGTGCTGATCAAAAAAAGCACCAGCGAACAGTTCGAGGACGCCACGCAGATATTCGTTTACACCCGCGACATGCCCAACCTGTTCGCCGCCAGCGTCGCGGCAATGGACCAGCTGCACCTGACGGTCATGGATGCCCGCATCATCACTGCCCGCACCCATTTCTCCCTTGATACCTATATCGTGCTGGACGAGCATAATGAGCCAATCAATGATGACAGCCGGCTCGACTACATCCGCGAAACGCTGACGCAGACCTTGTCCAACCCAGCCCGTTTCCCGGAAGTGGTTCAACGGCGCATGCCTCGCCAGCTCAAGCATTTCGACATCAAAACCACGGTCACCATCAGCAACGACATCATCAACCAGCGCACCATCCTCGAAGTCATGACGCTCGACCGTCCCGGCCTGCTCGCCCGCATCGGACGCATTTTCATGGAGACCGGCGTCATTCTGCAGAATGCCCGCATTGCCACTCTGGGCGAGCGGGCTGAGGACGTGTTTTTTATCACCGACCAGCAACAGCAGCCAATATCAGACCCTGCTGTCTGCAAGCAACTGGCCGACCGCCTGCGCAAGCAGCTGGATCAGCTAAACTGACAGGCTAGGAGAGCTGCCATGAATCCAGAACTTGCCCGTCTGCAAGCCTATCCTTTCGAACGTCTCGCCCTGCTGTTCAAGGACGTCACGCCCGCCAGCGCTTACACGCCCATTTCCTTGTCCATCGGAGAGCCCAAGCATGCCTCCCCGGCGTTCGTAAAGCAGTCGCTGATCGACAATCTGTCGCAACTGGCCGTCTACCCGACGACCAAGGGTATCCCGGCGCTGCGTGAGGCCATTGCGCAATGGCTGACCTCGCGATTCACGCTGGAGCGAATCGATGCGGAAACCGAAATTCTGCCGGTGATGGGGACACGCGAGGCCCTGTTTTCATTCACCCAGGCGGCGATTGATCGCTCCCGGAAATCGCTGGTGCTGATGCCAGCCCCCTTCTATCAAATATACGAAGGGGCGGCGTACCTTGCCGGTGCCGAGCCCTACTATCTGCCCTGCTCCGCCGAGCAGGGCTTCATTCCTGATTACGATGCCGTACCAGACTCCATCTGGGCAAACACCCAGATGCTGTTTGTATGTTCCCCCGGCAATCCGACCGGTGCGGTCACATCACGGGACACGCTGAAAAAACTCATTACCTTGGCCGACCGTCACAACTTCATCATCGTCTCGGATGAGTGCTATTCCGAAATCTACTTCGATGACGCCAACCCGCCCGTCGGACTGTTGCAGGTCTGCGCCGAAACCGGTCGCCACGACTTCGCGCGCTGCATTGTGTTCCACTCGCTGTCAAAACGCTCCAACCTGCCCGGGCTGCGATCCGGCTTTGTGGCCGGCGATGCCAAACTGCTCAAGCCCTACCTGCTGTATCGTACCTACCATGGTGCTGCCATGCCGGTGCAGCACCAACTGGCGTCGATCGCCGCCTGGCAGGACGAAGCCCACGTGCAGGAAAACCGGGCGCTGTACCGTCGCAAGTTCACCGAGTTCCGGTCCATCATGGAGCCGGCCTGCACGCTGACGCTGCCGGATGCCGGCTTTTACTTCTGGATGCCGACGCCGATCGATGATGATGTGTTTGCACGACGCCTCTATCAGGAAAAAAACGTCACTGTCCTGCCCGGACGTTTTCTCGGCAGGGACATCAACGACCACAACCCCGGCTCAAGCCACGTGCGACTGGCGCTGGTCGCACCGCCTGACGAGTGCGCTGAAGCGGCCCGACGCCTGCGCGACTTCATGACTACCCTTTAATCCTGTCCGCCGCATAGCCAGCCAAGGCGGCCGGCGGTATCATCCTGTCTTGAAACCGGAGTCCCTACATGAGCTTGCAACAACTGATCGAAGACGCCTTCGAAAAGCGCGCTGAATTCTCCCCGTCCAACGCCCCTGTTGGCGTTCGCAACGCCGTCAATGAGGCACTTGCTGCACTGGATGCCGGCAGCCTGCGTGTCGCCGAAAAAATCAACGGTGAGTGGATCGTGAACCAGTGGCTG
Organism: Gammaproteobacteria bacterium; assembly: GCA_046566745.1. Lineage (GTDB taxonomy): Bacteria > Pseudomonadota > Gammaproteobacteria > Pseudomonadales > Moraxellaceae > UBA2031. The sequence goes on along the minus strand of JBKHWB010000029.1, from coordinate 1,242 downwards.
AAGAAAGCCGTGCTGCTGTCGTTCCGCCTGAACGACAACGCCCCGATTGCAGGTGGCGGTGGCATGCAGTTCTTCGACAAGGTGGAAACCAAGTTTGCCCACTGGACTGCGGAACAGTTCCAGAAGGCCGGCATCCGCGTGGTACCGCCTGCCGTGGCCCGCAAAGGCTCGTTCATCGCCCGCAATACGGTCCTTATGCCCTCTTACGTCAACATTGGCGCCTACGTTGACGAGGGCACCATGGTGGACACATGGGCTACCGTCGGCTCGTGCGCTCAGATCGGCAAGAATGTCCACCTTTCCGGCGGCGTCGGCATCGGCGGCGTACTCGAACCCCTGCAGGCCAATCCCACCATCATCGAGGACAACTGCTTCATCGGCGCGCGCTCAGAGGTCGTGGAAGGCGTGATCATCGGCGAGGGCTCGGTACTGTCCATGGGGGTTTTCATCGGCCAGTCCACGCCCATCTACAACCGCGAAACCGGCGAGATCAGCTATGGACGTGTACCGGCCGGCTCGGTCGTGGTGGCCGGCTCCCTGCCGCGCGACAATGGCCGCTACAGCCTGAACTGCGCCGTGATCGTCAAGCAGGTTGACGCTCAGACACGCAGCAAGACATCGGTGAACGATCTCCTGAGACTTGCTGACTGACGCCTGATGCAGCATGAAAAGGCGGCCTGACAGCCGCTTTTTTTTGCTCGCCATCCGCTTCCACTGCTTCCGGAGACGCCACATGCTGACGATTTACGGCATCAGGAACTGCGACACGATGAAGAAAGCCATGGCCTGGCTGGACCAACATGGCATTGCCTACACGCTCCATGACTACAAGAAGAGCGGCATTGATGCCGGCACGCTGGCCGCCTGGGAGCAACAACTAGGCTGGGAAACCCTGCTCAACCGCCGCGGCACCACCTGGCGCAAGCTGGACTCCGCCACCCAGGCCGGCATCACCCGCGACAGCGCACTGGCCCTGATGCAGGCACAACCCTCCCTCATCAAGCGACCGGTGGTCGCCATGGGCGCACATCTACTCTGCGGGTTTGATGAGGCCGCCTGGCTGGAGCAACTGGCCACATGAGCGCCCCCCTGCATGTCGCCGCCGGCCCCAGCGCCCTCCGCCACCTGCGTGAGCACGGCTTGCAACTGGCAGATATCCGCGCCCTGCTTGGGGCCTCCGGCGGCCCCAAGTGGCTAATGCTCAACCAACTCGACCGCGTCATGGCACCGAAACTGGCTGCC
>JBKHWB010000028.1:0-22021 GCA_046566745.1 Gammaproteobacteria bacterium | reverse complement strand
AACAGGGCACCGGACTGGAACAGCATGCCCATCGAGGCGCGCACGCGAAACAGCTCTTCACGGCCCATGTCCGGCACATTGCGACCATTCACCCGCACTTCGCCACCGTCCGGACGCAACTGGCCGCCGATGAAGCGCAGCAACGTCGTCTTGCCGCAACCGGACGGCCCCATGATGGCTGTCACCTTGCCACGGGCAATGTTGACGTCGACTCCGTCAAAGATGCGCCGTTCGCCACGGGAGAAGACCAGATTGCGAATCTCGACCAGGTTGTCGGGGGATGCGTCCGTCATGGAAGGATGGGTTCGTGCCGGAAAGGAGGCACTATACCATCGTTGCCGGTTCCTGATGAGTGGTTGCTCCGTAACCGGCGCTCACACTCTGGCGGTAGCGCTGGCGGGGAGGACTGGGGGATAATCGCGCCCTTCACCCCTGCCCTTGCACCGGGAGCCCTCCCCCCATGGCCGATTTTGACTTCATCCAGGCAGGCCTGCGCGTCATCGCGGTCGAGCAGACCGCTCTCGACAACCTGCGCCCCCACATTGATGCCCGCTTCCAGAAGGCCTGCGAACTCATGCTGGCTTGCACAGGCCGCATCGTGGTCACCGGCATGGGCAAATCCGGCCACATCGGCAGCAAGATTGCAGCCACCCTGGCCTCCACCGGCACACCGGCCTTCTTTGTTCATCCGGGCGAGGCCAGCCACGGCGACCTCGGCATGATCACGCCCCAAGACGTTGTGATTGCCATTTCCAACTCGGGCGAAACCGGCGAAGTGCTGGCCATCGTGCCGCTCATCAAGCGCATGCATGCGCCGCTGATCAGCATCACCAACAACAGCCATTCCACGCTGTCGCAGGCCGCCACCGTCAGCCTGGAGATCGGCAAATCGCCAGAGGCCTGTCCGCTGGGCCTAGCCCCCACCTCGTCAACCACCGCCACGCTGGTGCTGGGAGATGCGCTGGCCGTCGCCCTGCTGGAGGCCCGCGGCTTCACCGCCGAGGATTTTGCCCTCTCCCACCCCGGCGGTTCGCTGGGACGAAAACTGCTTCTGCGCGTGCAGGACGTCATGCACAAGGGAGTGCAGGTGCCGGTGGTATCAGAGGACACCCTCATCATCGACGCCCTGATGGAAATCACCAAGAAAGGCCTCGGTATGACCGCGGTGGCGACGGCGACCGGCCAGCTGGCCGGCCTCTATACGGACGGCGACCTGCGCCGCAACCTTGACCACAAGATCGACATCCATCACACCGCCATCCGGGACGTGATGAGCACGAAGTGCACCACGGTGACCGCCAACCTGCTGGCCGTCGAGGCACTGGACGTGATGCAGCAACGCAAGATCAACGGGGTGATCGTAGTGGATGGCGACAACCGCCCGGTCGGCGCCCTCAACATGCACGACCTGCTGCGTGCAGGAGTGATGTGAAATGGATACCGTGATGCAGAAAGCCGCCGGCATCCGCCTGCTGGCACTTGATGTGGATGGCGTGCTGACCGATGGCCGCCTCTACTTCGCCGAAGACGGCCAGGAACTGAAGACCTTCGACACCCAGGACGGCCATGGCATCAAGATGCTGCAGCAGGCCGGCGTGACCTGCGCCATCATTACCGGGCGCAACACCAGGCTAGTGGAGCGCCGCGCGAAAAACCTTGGTATTGCCCACCTCCTGCAAGGCCGGGAAGACAAGCTGGTCGCCCTGCGCGAGCTGGCAGGCGAACTCGGGATTGCCCTTGAGCAAATTGCCTATGTCGGCGACGACTGGCCCGACCTGCCCGCCATTCGTGGGGCCGGCCTCGGCATTGCCGTCGCCAACGCACACGGCGAGCTGCATACCCACGCCGATTACGTCACGCGACTGGCCGGCGGACGCGGCGCGGTGCGCGAGGTCTGCGACCTGCTGCTGAAGGCCCAGAACCGCTATGACGCGGCCCTGGCCCCCTATCTGGACCACTGACCACCATGGATGCCCGTAACCTCCTCAGTATCGCCGGCGTGCTGCTCTCGCTGGGCGGGATCGGCTACTACTGGGGACTGGGCCGTCCGGAGCTGACGCTGGCGCCCACCGCCGGCGAGCGCCGGCCAGACTATGAAGTGCGCGGCATCCGTTTCACGGAGAGCGGCAAAGACGGCAAGCTGCAGCGCCGTCTTGACTCTCCCGGCCTGCGCCACTACACCATGCCACAAGACGAAGCGGAGCTGGATCGTCCGCTGATGCGACTCTATGACAACGGCCAGGAAGTCTGGCGACTGCAGGCCGCGCAGGGCACCAGCCTGCTCGACGGCAGGGAGATCCGGCTGCTGGGAGGCGTAACGGCCGAGCGGGTGGATCCGGCCGCCGTGCCCGTGCGATTCGTCACACCCGCCCTGACGGCGTGGCCGGCGGAAGAACGACTACAAAGCACCAGCGGCATCCGGCTGACCAGTCCGCAGGGCGAGCTGGCCGGTCAGACCCTGCAGGCCAGCCTGAAAACCGGCACCATCGACATCAACCAGACTGTGACAGGTTCCTATGCGCCCATGCGTCGCTAAACTCACCGCCGCCGCTGGCCTCTGCCTGCTGGCCCTGCAGGGCAACGCCCTGCCGACCGACCGCGACCAGCCGCTGCAGGTCGCGGCAGACAACGCGCGCTTCGATGAAAAGACCGGCATTGCCACCTACAAGGGCACCGTCATCGTCCGACAGGGAACGCTGGAGGTAAGGGCCGACGACCTGGTCATCACCGTGGACAAGGATGGCAACGTCACCAGCACAACCGCACGTGGTGCACCGGCACGGTACCAGCAGCAAATCGACCCCAAGAAAGGGCCGGTGACTGCCGAAGCCTCGCGCATCGACTACGATCTTGCCAATGAAACCATCACGCTGACCGGACAGGCGCGACTGCGCCAGGACGGCGCCAGCTTCCAGGGTGCCAGCATTGTTTACGCCATCGCCAAGCAGCAGGTCGAGGCCAAGGGAGATGCCGACAGCCGGGTGCAGTTGGTGCTACCGCCGCAACCCCGCAACCCGCGCAAGGATGTCCGGCCATGACCACGCTGAAGGTGAACGGCCTGGCCAAGGCCTACAAGGGCCGCCAGGTGGTCAAAAGCGTCTCGCTCACGGTCGAAAGTGCACAGATTGTCGGCCTGCTTGGCCCCAACGGTGCCGGCAAGACCACGAGCTTCTACATGATCGTGGGCCTGGTGCCCATGGACGCCGGCCGCATCGAGATCGAGGATGAAGACATCTCCCACCTGCCGATGCACGGGCGCGCCCGCAAGGGGATCGGCTACCTGCCGCAGGAGGCCTCGATCTTCCGCAAGCTGTCGGTGGAACAAAACATCATGGCCATCCTGGAAACCCGCAAAGACCTGGACAAGGCCGGCCGGCAGGCCAAGCTGGAGTCCCTGCTGGACGAGTTCCACATCACCCACATCCGCAAGAACACCGGCATGAGCCTCTCCGGCGGCGAACGTCGCCGCGCTGAAATCGCCCGGGCGCTGGCGGCCGAGCCGCACTTTGTCCTGCTGGACGAGCCGTTTGCCGGTGTCGACCCCATTTCAGTGGCAGACATCAAGAGCATCATCACCCATCTCAAGGAGCGCGGCATCGGCGTGCTGATCACCGACCACAACGTCCGTGAAACCCTGGACATCTGCGAGAGGGCCTACATCGTGAGTGCTGGCACCCTGATTGCCGAGGGCTCGCCCGAGGACATCATGGCCAACGATACCGTGCGCAAGGTCTACCTGGGCGAGCAGTTCAGCCTCTGACGCGACCACCCGGGGCGGTCGCCCGAGCGCCGCCTCCGCCGGGCGTCCCCCGTACCTGCCTTTAGGCCCACTTCTTGCTAGGGCCACCCACATGACTACGGTATAATGCCCGCTATGCCGGATGCCCTGATCCGGTACCGGAGTCGCCACGTCCATGAAGCCCACCCTCCAGCTACAGATTGGCCAGCACCTGGCCATGACGCCCCAGCTGCAACAGGCCATTCGCCTGCTGCAACTGTCGACACTGGAGTTGCAGCAGGAAATCCAGACCGCCCTGGATGCCAATCCCATGCTGGAGCTGGCAGACGATGACGGCGATGGCAGCGAGCCTGCGGACGACAGCCCCATCGACTACGCCGCCGCCGAGGCCCTGCTGGCCAACAGCGACACCGATGCGGGAACGCCGGGCGACGAGACCGCCGCACTCGATATCAACGCCAACGAATCCATGCCGGACGACCTGCCGGTGGATTCGGTATGGGAGGATGTTTTCAGTAGCGGCGGCAACACCCCGGCCGGCAGTGCAGAGGATGACGACAATCCCTTCGAGTCCCGCAACGCCGCCCCGGAAACGCTGGCAGACCACCTGCTCTGGCAGCTCAACCTGACGCCGTTCTCCGACCTGGACCGGGCCATAGGACTCGTCATTCTCGACGCGATTGATGAGCGCGGCTACCTGACACTGCCGGTGGATGACATTCTGGAGGCGGTGGCCGACCCGGATGACCCGGAGGCCGTGGAACTGGACGAGGTCGAGGCCGTGCTGCACCGCATCCAGCAATTCGACCCCCCTGGCGTGGGTGCCCGCAACCTGCGCGAATGCCTGCTGATCCAGCTGCGGCAACTGCCCGAGGCGACGCCCAGCCAAGGCGACGCCATCCGCATGGTCACGGATTTCCTGGATCTGTTGGCCAGCCGCGACTTTGGCACGCTGATGCGCAAGCTGAAATTGACCGAAGCCGGCCTGAAATCGGCCATTGCCCTCATCCAGTCGCTCAATCCCCATCCGGGCGGACGCATCAGCCACACCAGCGAAACGGAATATGTCACGCCCGATGTCATCGTGCGCCGCCACCAGCAACGCTGGACTGTCGAGCTCAATCCCGAAACCGCCCCCCGGCTGCGGGTGAATGCCGGCTATGCCGCGCTGGTACGCCGCGCCGACGCCAGCGCCGACAACACCTATCTCCGCGACAACTTGCAGGAGGCCCGCTGGCTGATCAAAAGCCTGCAGAGCCGCAACGAAACCCTGCTGAAGGTGGCCACCTGCATCGTCGAGCACCAGCGCGGCTTCCTGGAACACGGCCCCGAGGCCATGAAGCCGCTGGTGCTGCGCGACATCGCCGACGAGGTGGGGATGCACGAATCCACCATCTCGCGCGTCACCACACAAAAATTCATGCACACCCCGCGCGGAGTGTTCGAGCTGAAATTCTTCTTCTCCAGTCACGTCGGCACGACCGGTGGCGGCGAAGCCTCGAGCACGGCCATCCGCGCCATGATCAGGAAGCTGGTGAGCCAGGAGAATCCGCGCAAGCCGCTCTCGGACAACAAGATCGCCGACCTGCTGCTGGAACAGGGTATTGAAGTCGCCCGCCGCACCATCGCCAAATACCGCGAATCGCTCAACATCCCGCCCTCAAACGAGCGCAAGCAGTTGGTGTGATGCGGTGGCATGCGCCACGTATTGATCTGTAACAACTCTTCAGCGGATTCATCCGCCGCCCCTGCCGCTCAGTCCCCGGAAAATCGACCAACGCAGGTCAGCGACAGCAATAACCCTCTGTTTTACCGATGTTTTCCCGCCGCCATACGGTCGCCGACACCGTCACATCCCGCTTACAAAGTTCTTCAGCAAGGGCTTGCGACCTTCGCTTCAGGCTGTGCTATGGTGAAGTCATGAGCTGGAATCTGATGTCTGCACACGGGCATGAAAATGTCCCTCGTACACGCCTCCCGCCCCCCGCCTTCCGGAGCCCGCAAGGGTGTCCGTTTCTGGGGACGCCTGTTGCAGCAGCCCCGGGATGTGGTTCGGTGGCAGCACTGCCACTGCGCCCAATGCCCGCACTGCCCGCTGTAACACGCACCCCGCCCGGCACCATAAAGGTGTCGCCTGTCTACCCAAGAGAGGAAAGGTCTATGCAAATGGTAATCAGCGGTCATCATGTCGAACTCACCGACGCTCTCAAGGACTACGTGCAAGCCAAGCTGGAGAAGGTCGAGCGACATTTTGACCACATCACCAGCCTGAAGGTCATCCTCAGCATCGACAAGCTGGTGCAGAAGGCCGAGGCCACCATTCACATCGCCGGCGCGGACCTCTTCGCCATTGCCGAGTCCGAAGACATGTATGCCGCGATTGATCTGCTCACCGACAAGCTCGACCGCCAGATCCTGAAGCACAAGGAGAAGATCCAGCGTCGCCACTGAACAGGGCGAGGCACGCAAGAACCCGGGCAACCCTGCCCGGGTTTTTTATGCCTTTTTGCCAATGTGTGACCGACTTGCAGTTGCAAGTCGGCATGACTGTAGCGACCATAGACTCCTCTCAAGGAATCCTCGTCATGCAGCTTGTCATCGTCAGCGGCCGCTCCGGTTCGGGCAAAACCACCGCTCTCCACGTGCTGGAGGACATGGGCTACTACTGCGTAGACAACCTCCCGCTGACCCTGCTGCCGGAACTGGCCAACACCCTGAAACACCGCTCCGGTGGAGCCGTTACGCACTTGGCCATCGGTGTCGATGCCCGCAACGTACCCGGCGACCTGGAGTCCTATCGTAACGTGCTGGACGAGATGCAGCAGCGCGACGTACCCGCCGGCGCTGCCGTCACCATCTACCTCGATGCACGCGATGACGTCCTGCTGGCCCGGTTCAGCGCCACCCGCCGCCGGCACCCGCTGAGCAGCCGCTCGCGGTCGCTACCGGAAGCCATGGCGCTGGAAAAGGTCCTGCTTGATCCGGTCAGCAGCGCAGCCACCCTGCGCATCGATACCAGCTCGCTCAACGTACACGAGCTGCGCGAGCAGCTCCGTCACCGGCTGGAAGGCCATGCCGACACCGGGCTGACCGTGCTGTTCGAATCGTTCGCCTTCAAGCAGGGCGTGCCGCTGGACGCTGACCTGGTGTTTGACGTGCGCTGCCTGCCCAACCCCCACTGGCAGACCGGCCTGCGGGAAAAGACCGGGCTGGATGCCGACGTAGTGGCCTTCCTGACAGGTGATGCCATGGTAGAAAGCCTCTATATGGACATTTCCGGCTTCCTGCTAAAGTGGCTGCCGGAGTTTCGTGAAAACGACCGCAGCTACGTGACTGTGGCCGTGGGTTGCACCGGGGGACAGCATCGCTCCGTCTACATGGTGGAGCGCATGGCGTCACGCTTCCGCGCGGAACTGCCCCATGTGCAGGTGCGGCACCGCGACCTGCCGGGCGTCAGGCAACGCCAGCCCGATAACCACCGGACAACGGATTCATGATCGAGACGGACATCGACATCATCAACAAGCTCGGCCTGCATGCCCGTGCTGCTGCCAAGCTCGTGAGCACGGCCTCGCAGTTCACGTCCAGCATCCGCCTGGGCAAGGGCGAGCGCCTGATCGACGCCAAAAGCATCATGGCGCTGCTCATGCTGGGGGCGGGCAAGGGCACTCGCCTGCACCTGGTCGTGGACGGCGCAGACGAAGCTGCCGCCCACGCGGCGGTGGTCGCCCTGATCAACAACCGATTCGACGAAGCGGAATAAGCCCGCCCCCCTCTGGTATCATGCAGGCTTCCACCGGAGGTTCCCATGTCCCACCGCCATTCCGTGCACGACGAGCTTGATGACTTTGACGATGCCGGCCTCAGCAAGACCGAGCAGAAGAAAGCCATGGAGCGCCTGCAGGCACTCGGAGAGCGCCTGGGAGCACTGAGCACGGCCCGCCTGAAGAAGATGCCGATCTCGGAAACCCTGTTCGTGGCACTGGAAGAACTCAAGCGCCTCAAGGCACACGAAGCGGTGCGTCGACACAAACAGTACATCGGCAAGCTGATGCGCAGCGAGGACGAGGACGCCATCCTCAATGTCCTGAACCCCCTCGCCAATCCGATGCTGAACCGGCAAATGGAGATGCTGGTGGAGCGATTGCTGACCCAGGGCGACCCGGCCATCAACGATGCCGTGCGTCGCTATCCTGCGGCCGAACGTCACACGCTGCGCCAGCATGTCCGCGCCGCGCTGAAAGAACAACAGACGCTGCTCGAGGCCACCGCGCCACTCGCCGCACCGGAGGGCACCGGGGCCGAACCGGATCGGCCGGCACGCAAGAAGCTGCTAACCTACCTGCGCGAAATCGCCGCCCTTACCGACTGACGGCCAGCGCCGGTCAGAGGGTCATCTGCTCACTGAACAGGCCGCCGCCGCCGTCCTGTCCGAACCAGTCTCCGATATCCACCTGGAAGCCGCGCTTCTTCAGGCCGTTGCCCACCGCAAACAGGTAGGCGGTATCGGCCATGCCGGGAATCAGCGCCACCACTTCGCGGCCAAGGCGACTGAAAGGATAGACCGGCATGGTCAGCTGCAGACCGTCGCCGCGAATGAACAGGGCTTTGTTCTGGCAGCGCATCACGGCGCGGAAACCCTCACGCGACACCGACTTGAGGGTGACCATGCCCTTGCTGTCGTCACCCATCAGGCCCATGTCGCGCAACTGCTCGAACAACGGCCCATGAATGTCGGCATGGAAGTACCCCGGAGCATCGCGACAGATGAACCCGCCCAGGTCGAGGCGGGCCGCCAGCATCAGCGACTCGACATCGCTGCGCGACAAGGTGGCGAGGAAGGCCAGGGTACGCAGACTATGTGCGCCCGGCTGCCGCACTTCATCAATCAGGACGCGCGCCCACAAGGCCTGGAAGTCTTCTGCCACGGCCCGTGCAGCGGCTTCCCTCCAGCGCAACAGCCAGTCGGGATCCACCGGACGCTCCGAAACGGCCTGGATGTCGATGGTCTCGGCCAGCAGTTCAGCGCGCAGGCCGATGCGCCGGACGTTGAGGGCGCGGCGCAAGGCCTGGATGTCGGCCTCCTGACGCACGTCACGCAAGGCCTTGGCCGTGCTGGGCACCTGCAACGCCCCGAGCGGATCCTCGGGTGCCACCTCGATAAAGGAACTGAACCGCACCGTGGAGATGTAATCATTGTCATCGGGCGTGTCGACGATCTCGCCCAGGTTGTTAAAGCGCTTGCGCCCGGCATGCAGGTCGTCGAGTTCGGCCAGCATGGCCTTGATGGCACCTAGCTCGCGCTCCCGCACCAGTACCGGATCCTTGCCGCTGTGGCGCAAGCTCCATGGCGGCAGCATGGCCGAGTCGCCCCCCCCAAACAGCGTGTTCCAGAGTTTGTCGGCCAGCTTCTGCCGCAGACTCAGCGTGTCGGACATGACAGCCTCACTTGCGGTTACGACCGAGCATGTCGTGACTGGAAACCCACTGGTCGGCGACGATGGCGGACGATAGCGACAACTCGCCACACAGCACCGTGGCGGCGACGATCTCCGCCAGCTTGCGGGCCTTGCCGTCGCCGTAACACCCCATGACCTCCAGGCATTCGCGTTGCGAAGGCAGGCCAGTGCCGCCCCCGTACGTGGCCACTATCAAGGCGGGAATCGTCACGGAAAAATAGTAGCCGCCATCAGGCTGCAGTTCGCCATGCACGAAACCGGCGGAGGACTCGGCCACGTTGGCCACGTCCTGGCCGCAGGCAATGAACATGGCAGTGATGCCGTTGGCGAAATGCGCGCCGTTATTCACCGAACCCGCCATCATGGCTCCCATGTTGGACAACTGGCGCTGACGGAACAGCGCCTCGCCCGAGGTATGCATGACATCCCGAATCAACGCGGCCGGCAGCGTAATCTCCGCTACCACCCGCTTGCCGCGGGTGTGCAGGGCATTGACATGGGAGTGTTTCTTGTCGGTATCAAAGTTGGCGGCCAGGGAGAAGTGCTCCAGCCCGGGCGGCTTCTGCGCGAGGATCCACATGCAGGCCTCCCGCGTGGCCTTGGACACCATGTTCTGGCCTGCCGCATCGCCGGTGGTGTAACAGAAGCGGAGCCAGCGCATCTTGCCCAGGCTGTACTGCTCGATGTGGCGCAGCTTGCCGGACCGGGTGGTGGATTCGGCGGCGGCACGAATCAGCGGCAACTGCGCGACAACCCAGTCCCCGAAGTCGCGCGCATGACGGGCATCCTGGAAGACGAACACAGGAGCACGCTGCATGCTGTCGTCCACCACCGTGGTCAGCACGCCGCCAGCCTCGCGGGTCAGGCGCATGCCCCTGTTATAGCTCGCCAGCAGCGTGCCCTCGGTGGTGGCCATGGGCACATAGAACTCGCCATCCGCATGCTCGCCGCGCACCCGCAAGGGACCGGCAAAGCCCATGGGAATCTGCGCGACCCCGGCAAACGATTCGATGTTGCCCGGCAAAACGGCTGGGTCGAAGGAATAGGCGCCCGTGTGCGACAACGCCACGCCGGTCGTGCCACTGACGGCATCGCGACGGGCAGAGGCCATCTCGGGGGTGTAATCGTTCTCGGGGTCGCGCGGAAGCTTCTGCATTCTTGTTGGTGCTCCGGTGGCGGATGGGGCAGGCCCGACCTGCCGGCGGTCAGGCCAGCGGCGGCATGAACTCGGCCAGCTTGTCGGAGGTCTTGCGCAGGTTAATGGACAGCAGGGAGGCCACGCCCTTGAGAATCTTGATGCCGATCTCCGGATGCAGCTTGAGGATCATCTCGAAGCCCTTGCGGGTGAGCACAATCAGGCTGCTGGGGGTACAGGCCCGGATACTGGCGGAACGGGTCAGCTTGTCGATCAGGGCCATCTCGCCGATGGAGCCGCCCTTGGCAAGCGTGGTGATCACCACCGGCTGGGCATTCTGGTTGAGTTTGATGACATCCAGCGCGCCCGCTGCCACGAAACACACGTAATCACCCTTTTCGCCTTCCTTGAAGACATACTCGCCGGGCTCGACCTTGTTGAAAAACATGTATTTTTCGATCGTCTGCAGTTCTTGGGCATTCAGCCCTGAAAAGATGGGGATCAAGCTCAGGTGATCCGACAAGCGCTCAGTCATGTGACTTCCTCAGGGAACAACGGTACAGCGCAAACCGGCTACCCGTTTCTTCAACCTTCCTATTTAGCCGAAAGGGCGGCCTTTGTCAGCGGATTCGTCGATGCTTTTGTACGGGCATGCGTTTTTGCAGGCTGGCCTGCTCGTTCCGGTCCCATTCAGCGAGCACAACCCCGGCGCCGGCGGCGTCCCGTTCGGCCAGGACGCGCCCCCATGCATCAATGATCTGGGTGTGGCCCCAGGTGAACCGGGCGGGGCCGTGCTGTCCACCCTGCCCTGCTCCCACCACCATGACCTGGTTTTCAATCGCCCGGGCCCGCAACAGGGTCTGCCAGTGCGCCTCGCCCGTTACCGCCGTGAAGGCAGCCGGGACCGTGATCAGCTCTGCCCCCTGGTCTACCAGCGCGCGGAACAGCTCCGGGAAGCGCAGGTCGTAACAGACGGTGAGGCCAAGCCGCCCGAAGGGCGTGTCCACGCACACGACCTGGTCGCCCGGTTCGAAGGTGGCGGACTCGCGATAGGCCCCTTGGGCGTCGGACACATCCACATCGAACAGGTGGATCTTGTCATAGCGCGCCATGCAGCGGCCGTCGGCACCAATGACGTGGCAAGCCGTGCGCACGCGCCCGTCCGTAACGGGCTTACCGTCGGGCCGGATAGGTGCGGGCAGGGTTCCGGCCACGACCCACAGGCCGAGTTCGCGCGCCAGTCGTCCCAGCCAGTCCAGCAGGAAAGGCAGTTGCCCGGCCACCTCGCGATAACGGGCGGCATCAAACACCGCGAAGTTTTCCGGCAGCACCGCCAGCACCGCCCCTTCTGCGGCAGCCTGGCGCAACTGCACCTCCGTTTCACTCAGGTTGTGACTGAGGTCGCCCCCTGAACAAAGCTGTATGGCCGCGACTACGGGGTTGCGATTCATGTCCTGCCTCCTGGTCAACGTGCTGCCGGCTGGCGGCGCGGACGCTGCGCCAACCGGTCGATATCCGGATTATCCCAGTCTCCGGATATCCGGTAATGCATGACGGTGACTTTCTGGATCTGCTTCTTGAGCGCCATTTCGGCAGCGGCGACTGCCCCGCCGACCAAGGGTCCGGCGACCACGGCCGCCGCCAGCGGGACGGCACTGGAGACCGGCACGTTGACGGTAAAGGTCTGGTCAATTTGCTGCTGCGCCAGATCCAGCCGACCCTCGCCATGCGCCGTCAGGGTAGGGCCAGTCAGGTCGAACACCGCGCGCGGCATGACGCCGGACTGAACGGCGCCGTCCAGCGTCACGGCATCGAACGTGAGGCCCCTCATCAGGACATCGGAAAAGTCGCCCTTCAGACGGCGACGGATATTTTCAATATCAACCAGCCCGAAGACGCGACTGGCAGTGGTGGCCGCACTGACGTTGAGCAGACGTCCGTCTTCCACGCGCAGTGACAAGGTGCCGTCCAGCGCCTTCAAGGCCAGCTTCTGCGGCGCCGCTCGCCAGGATAGATCGAACTCCGCCCGGGCATTGCGACTCTGCAGTGAGGGCGCGTAGCGCAGGCCCTTCAGCAGCGCCGCAACATCGCCACTCGTTGCCACTCCGCGCAGGCGGGTACTGACGCCCCCTCGCCACTGCCAGTCCAACCGTCCCTCGAACGCTGCCGCCTCGGCTGCCAGGCGCAGATTGTCCACGCGAATGCCGTAGGGGCTGGGAGACAACCGGGCATCAACGGACAAAGGCCCAAGCCCCGGGTATTCGCGCAACCTAAACTCCCGTAGCCTGGCCTTGATGGGCCGGCTAAAGGCTGGCGGCACCGGCCCCGTGACGGCAGTGTCATCCGGCATACCGGGGAGTGGCCAGGCCAGTCGCTCCAGCTCGAGATCCCACTCCCCCACCCCGTCCGGCAGGCGCAAGATACCGGCCACGTCGGCGTTGGCCAGCGCCAGGCGCCAGCTTGTCGCCTCCCGCAGCACCGACAGCCGGGCGTCCCGCAGCCGCCAACCGTGTGCCTCCATCTCACGCGCATCGAGCTCGAGCCGGGTCAGGCCTGGCGCTGATGCCGCCCCCTGCCCCCGAGCCTCCGTCTTGCCGAAGCGGTCCAGCCATGGCTGCCATTCCGCCAGGGCCAGCCGAGCAATCCGCCCCTCCACTTCCAGGCCCGCCGCCGAGGGCCAACCGACATCCGCACTATTCAACCGCAACAGTGCCGCGTGCAGCCCCGCCTCGCGCCACACCAGACCAGCCGACAAGGCACGGCCCAGTTGCAGGCGGGCCAACTGCTCCGCCCCCCCCAAGGACGACTGGTAGCGCAAGGCCATCGGCTCACTGCCTTTGCCCAAGGGTGCCGGCAGCAAAATCCGCATGCCGGCCAGCGATGAATACAGGTTGAGTTGTGCCCGCGCCTCACCTGCAGGGATACGGATCCTGGCGTCATACGCCGCCTCGCCGCTCAAGGCCTGCCAGAGCGGCCCGCCCAGCCATTGCCCCAAGGCGGGTGCCGCCACCTTACCCGCCACGTTCACTTCAACCGCCTGCAGCACATTCTGCCGTACGCTGCTGGAGATGGCGGCAGTGACGGGGGCTCCCAGCAGGCTGGCCTTCAGGCCGGCAGCCTCCAGTCCCCGCGCGGTCGTGAACCTCACCTGACCCGACAGCCCATCTGCCTGCAGGCCCAGCCTCGGCAGTCGGAGCCGGTTGTCCTCCAGAGCAGCATCCACGGCAACCCGGATATCCGGCGGCAGGTGGCGGGACAGCGGAATGTCCAGTCGCAAACGGCCCTGCACAGGGCCTTCGAGAGAAAGATTGTGCGCCACCCCCGCCGTATGGATCCGCAGCGGGCTGTCGCGGAACAGGCGCATCAGGTCAGCGCCCGGCGCCCGCACATCACCTGTCACCGCCAGCCGGGCACGGGCAAGATCGGGAATGTCGGCCACCACGCCGGTGGCCTGCGTGCCATCCAGCAAGCTGGCCCGGGTCGCTACGACGCGTAGATGACGGCCATCAATGGTCACCACCCCGTCCAGCGCGCGCAGGGCAGGCCAGCCAGGCTGGTAATCCAGACCCGCATCGCGCAGATCGAAGCGCATCAGCTGCCGCAACGGCGCCTGTCCTGGCCTTGGATGAAGATCGCCCTCGACCAGAAAATCGCCCCGCTCCACCCTGCCGGCAACCAGAGCACGCCGCAGCCACGCCAAGGTAGCGTCCCCGGCGCGCGGCCACGGCACATAGCGCCAGACACTGGACACCTGTGCATCAGTCAGGCGTGCCAGCAAGGAAAGGTGGGGACTGACGCCGGGTTGGCGAGGGATGGTCAGGGCCAGCAAGGCCTGGCCACGGGCATCCGCATTCCCCATTAGCAGGCGACCGGTCTCTACGCGCCAGTCATCGGCCTCGCGCCGCCAGCGCAGCACGCCCTGCAACTGTTCCACCTCAACTGGCTCGCGAAAGATCTGCCGCAGGTCGAGGCGGCCTTGCTGCACCGACAGGCCAGCCACACCCGACTCCGGCGTCCAGTGCAACCAGCCTGCCAGATGATCGGCACCCGGCAACCGGGTAGTGGCATGCGCCCTCAACTGCTCGAAGCGGGCATCGATGCGGCGCGCCTGCCAGTGCCCCCGCTCACCGGCGGCCAATTCGGTGCGTATGGCCGACAGACGCCCGTCCGGTGTCGCCTCGCGCAACCAAGTGGCCAACGGCGCCGGCAGGGACAGGCGGTTGGCCAGCAACAGGCCGTTGGCCAGATTCACGTCAGCGGCGGCTACTACCAGATGACCACCCTGTTCGCGCACCGACCACGCGGGCACCGGCCAGGTCGTGTTGTCCAGCCGCCCCTGCAGCCGCTGCGCCGACAGTTGCCAGCCGTCGCGCTCGCGCTGCCACGCCAGTTCGCCCGTAACATCCTGTAATTGGTGCATGCCGGCCGGGCTGCTGAACACCAGCTTCGACAAGGCCGGCCGCGCCTGCAACGCCTGCAGCCGCCCCCCGGCGAAATGCAGCCAGAAGGCTCCGCCCCCCTGCGCAGACTGCACCCCGACTCCGGCGACGGCAGCCGACGGCAGCCAGGGGTCGAGCTCCAGCACCGGCAAGTCGAGCCACACCGACAGCATCCCCTTCTGCCAGGCCATCGGATCGCCCCGCAGCCGCAGGTTGACGGCCACCGGCTTGCGCAACTGGTCCAGATGCACTTCACCGGCCAACCGGTGCAGCGCGCCCTCGTTCAGGTTGACCAGATTGATGCGGGTAAAGGTCAGCTCCGGATAGCCGTACAGGGCCAGCCCAAGGCGTCCCTCCTCCAGGGCCAGTGCCGGCTGCCGCAGGGCCAGATCCAGCGCCCGCCGCGCAGCGGCGGGATCCGAACGTGACAAGGAGGCGAGCTCGCGCAGGCGCAGGCTGCCGTCGGGCAACTGGTCAAGATGAATACTCAGGCCCCGTACACGCAGGTCGACACGAGGCTCCAGTGCCAGCAAGCTGCGCCACAACGATGGCCTGAGTTCCAGATGCGGAATGTGCAACAGGGTTGAGCCCGGCTGCGCGGGATCACGCAACTGCAGGTCCTGCACAAGAAAGAAAGGGGTCATCCCGTGCCATCGGCCGGAGACTTTCCCGATACGAACCGGAATGCCGGCGGCGACAGACAGGCGCGTCTCGAGAGCCGCACGGTAATCGGAAATCACCGGCGTGAACTGCCTGCCAACGCCCACCACTATCGCGACCAGCACCAGGGACGCCAGCGCGAGCGTCAGCAACTGGTGCCAGCCCCACAGGGCTGCAAGACGAAAGGATTGCCAGTTCAAAGACACCGGTACAGGCCTGTCAGGATTGGATCAACCACATGATAGCGCGGCGCCTGCCGATGCCTGTGGCAGCTTTGTTGCCGGCTCAAAGCAGCACGATGTCGAATTGCTCCTGCGTATAGATCGCCTCGACCGAGAAGCGGATCGGCTTGCCAATGAACAGCTCCAGGTCTGCCACCGCCGCCGACTCTTCCCCGAGCAGGCGATCAATGACCTTCTGGTTGCCGACCACCCGGTAACCGTGGGCGGCATCATAAGCACGAGCCTCGCGCAGGATTTCGCGGAAAATCTCGTAGCACACGGTTTCCGCCGTTTTCACAGTGCCACGCCCCTGGCAAGCGGGACAGGTTTCGCAAAGCAGGTGCTCCAGCGACTCCCGCGTGCGCTTGCGGGTCATTTCGACAAGTCCAAGCTCCGATACCTGGGTGATCTTGGTCTTGGCATGGTCGCGCACCAGCATCCTTTCCAGACTGCGCAACACCTGCTGCTTGTGTTCGATTTCCTCCATGTCGATGAAATCGATGATGATGATGCCGCCCAGGTTGCGCAGGCGCAGCTGGCGGGCAATCACATGGGTGGCCTCGAGGTTGGTCTTGAAGACGGTGTCCTCAAGGTTGCGCGATCCCACGAAGGAGCCGGTATTCACGTCTACCGTCGTCATGGCCTCGGTCTGGTCGATAATCAGGTAGCCGCCGGACTTCAACATGACCTTGCGTTGCAGCGCCTTCTGGAGGTCGTCCTCAACGTTGTAGAGATCGAACAGCGGGCGCTCGCCCGGGTAATGCTCCAGGCGCTCCTGCATCTGCGGCATGAACTCATGGACAAACTCCTGCACCTTGGCAAAGGTTTCACGGGAATCAATCAGGATCTTCTCGATGTCGTCACTCACGAGATCGCGCAGCGTGCGCAAGAACAGCGGCAACTCCTCGTATATCAGCGAGGGCGTGCCGGCGGTGAGGCAGCGCTCCTGCACCCAACGCCACAGTTTCACCAAAAACTGCATGTCCCGGCGCAACTCGTGCTCGCTCACCCCTTCGGCAACCGTGCGCACGATGAACCCACCGGACTCGGTATCCGGGCTTTCTGCCTTGAGCTGGCGAATGAGTCCCTTCAGGCGGTCACGCTCCGCCTCATCCTCGATGCGCTGCGACACGCCGACATGCTCGCCTTTCGGCATGTAGACCAGATAACGTGACGGAATCGACAGGTCCGTGGTCAGGCGCGCACCCTTGGACCCCATCATGTCCTTCATCACCTGGACGATGACACTCTGCCCCTCGTGCAGGAGTTCGGTAATGAGCGGCGACCGCTCGCGTTCGCCATCGGCACGAGGCCAGACAATATCGTTGGCGTGAATAAAAGCGGTGCGCGAGAGTCCGATTTCCACGAACGCCGCCTGCATGCCAGGCAACACGCGCACGACGCGGCCCTTGTAGATATTACCCACCAGTCCGCGCCGGGCAGTGCGCTCGATATAGAACTCCTGCACCACACCGTTCTCGACGAGTGCCACGCGGCACTCCATCGGCGTCACGTTGATCAACACTTCTTCCGACATGAATCCTACCCCAGTACCCTGATGCCGAAGCGGGCAAGCAGGGCTGCCGTTTCCGACAGTGGCAATCCCACCACGTTGGTGTAACTGCCCTCAATGGCATCCACGAAAACAGCCCCCAGCCCCTGGATGGCATAGCCCCCCGCCTTGTCGGCCGGTTCGCCACTGCGCCAGTACGCCTCCATTTCCGTACGGCTTAGCGGACGGAAATGCACGCGGGTGGACACCAGGACCGCTTCGACATGGCGCCCGTCTCCCACTGCAACCCCGGTCAGCACCCGATGCATGCGCCCCGACAGGCGTTCCCACATGGCCATCGCATCCACCTCGGACGCCGGCTTGCCCAGCACCTGGTCATCCAGCACAACAGACGTATCGGCCGCCACCACCACGCCCTCATTCAGAGCCGCCAGTCCGGCCGCCGCCTTTTCGCGCGCCAGACGCACCACATAGTCGCCCGGGCGCTCCCCCTCGCGCACTGATTCGTCCACCGCCACGTTCAGTACGGAAAATGCCAGCCCGAGCTGCTGCAGCAGCTCGCGGCGACGTGGCGATGTGGACGCCAGGAAAAGTGGCGGTGGATACATGATTGACTCGCAAGACCGGGACACGCGCCCAATATAACCGGACGCTGCCGAAAACGCGCGGCGATCGAGGATCGCGGAGCTGCTTCCGCGAATGCTGCCCCGCGTCGGGGCGCTTGATGCAATAGAGTCAGCGAGTGAAACGGCGGAGTGACAACATCACGGTCGGCCACACCAGGGCACTGGTCAGGGCAGGCGCCCAGAACAGCAGGGAATCGGTGCCGCCCCCCAAAACACCGAGCAGGATGCGCTTGATCACCAGGCTGGCCAGCACCAGCACGAACACCAGACCACCGGTCTGCCACAGCGACAGCACCCTGACCCAGCGGTAGGACAGCCGGGTCAGGTAGGCAACCGTCGCCAACATCAGGGGATACACGCCAAAGGTCGTGGCCATCAAGACATCCAGCAACAGCCCCAGCACGAAGGCGGTCCACACCCCCACCTTGCCCGGCTCAGTCAGCACCCAGAACACCAGCAACATGGTGACCAGCTCAGGCCGCCAATAGCTGAGTACCTGCGGCAGCGGCAATGCCACAAGCAGGAATGCCAGCAGGAAACTGAGCGGCAGGGCCAGCCAGGGACTCGGACGACGCATCACTGGCCTCCCGTGGCCGAGGCTTTTGTTTCCGGCACCAGCCGGTTGAACAACAACAGCACATGGCGGCTACGATCCAGTTCAGCCGACGGCCTGGCCTCGATGAGGGCGAACTCGGTCGTCCCGCTCTTGCCCACCCGGGTGACCACGCCGACCGGATAGCCGGCCGGATAGCGCAGGCCCAAGCCGGAACTCAGCAACAGGTCGCCCACCTTCACGTCAGCCGACTCCGGCACATACTGCAGGCTCAGACGATCGATCTCGCCCGAACCGGTCACCACCGCGCGGACACCGTTGCGCGCAATGCGCACCGAAATGGCATGCTCACGGTCCGCCAGCAGCATGGCACGGGACGTCGTTGGTCCCACTTCGATAATCTGCCCCATCAGTCCTCGCGCATCCAGGATGGGCTGACCGACATACGCACCGGCATCAACGCCCTTGTTCAGCAAGATGATGTGCCGAAAGGGGTCCGGATCCACTCCAATGATCTCCGCAATCAGGACCCGTCCGTCCACCACCAGCGTGGAATCAATCAGGCCGCGCAGCCGGGAATTTTCAGCCGCCAGCTCGGAGAATTTCTGGAGGCGACCCGACAACACCAGCAGCTGGTTCTTGAGATAGGCATTTTCGGACCGGAGGTCGCTCTCGCTAAGCGCAAAATCCGTCGCAGTATCAGAAACACGACCCGGCCAGCTCATCATGCTGTAGACCGGCGAGAGCACCCCATTCAGCTGGTAGCGCACCGGATCGGTAAAGTCGCGAAAACGGGTATCAACAAACAACAGCCCCGCCGCCAGCAAGGCCGCAAACAGCAGCTTGTAGCCGCCGTTGGAGGTTTTGCTGAAAAGCGTGGTTTCGATGATGAATCTCCTTGGTGGCTCTGCCTGATCCGGCCATTTCCGCTATTAACCTGCCCTCACACCCACGTTAGCGGCAGGAGCCCGCGATCAAGGGATGGGATGCAAGGAAAGAAGGCGTCGAACCAGCGGAGTTTACGTGTCGTAAATAAGCATGGTTCGACGCCTTCTTGACGCCGCAGACCGCCGTTGGGCGCGGGCGTTTAATCCACAAACAGCATGTCGTAAGCAGGATTATCCATGAATTCCAGCGCACGACCGCCGCCACGGGCCACGCAGGTCAGCGGGTCTTCGGCCACGATGACGGGCAGGCCGGTTTCCTTGGACAGCAGCTTGTCGAGGTCGCGCAGCAGTGCACCGCCACCGGTGAGGACCATGCCACGCTCGGCGATGTCGGCGGAGAGTTCGGCCGGAGTCTGTTCCAGCGCGCTCTTCACGGCCGTGACAATGCCGGTCAGAGGGTCTTCGAGGGCGCCGAGGATTTCGTCGGAATTCAGGGTAAAGGAGCGCGGCACCCCTTCGGCCAGGTTGCGACCGCGCACTTCGATTTCGCGCAGCTCACCGCCCGGGAAGGCCGTACCGATCTCCTGCTTGATGCGCTCGGCGGTGGACTCACCGATCAGGCAGCCGTGCTGACGACGCACGTAGGACACGATGCAGTCGTCGAACAGGTCGCCCCCGATACGGACCGAATCGGAGTACACGCAACCGGACAGGGAGATAACGGCGATTTCGGTGGTACCACCACCGATGTCCACCACCATGGAACCGCAGGCCTGTTCGACCGGCAGGCCGGCACCGATGGCGGCCGCCATGGGCTCTTCGATCAGGCGCACTTCACGGGCGCCGGCGCCAAGCACGGACTCCTTGATGGCACGGCGCTCGACCAGGGTGGACTTGCAGGGCACACAGACCAGCACGCGCGGACGCGGCGGGAACATGCTGCCGGATCCCTTCTCGTGCACCTTCTTGATGAAGAACTGCAGCATCTTTTCGGTCACTTCAAAATCGGCGATAACGCCGTCCTTGAGAGGACGAATGGCGGAAATGTTGCCCGGGGTACGGCCCAGCATGCGCTTGGCATCCACGCCCACGGCCGCCACGCTCTTGGTTGCTCCGCTCTGGCGAATGGCCACCACCGAGGGCTCGTTCAGGACGATACCGCGCTCGGGAGCGTAGATCAGGGTATTGGCGGTGCCCAGATCGATGGACAGATCGGAAGAGAAGAGGCCGAGGAAGCTTTTGAGGATGGGCAGCATGGAGCAGGGAACCTGAAGTCTGAGTCGCGTCGCCGCGAGGCCGGACCGCCATCAGGGCGGGCCGGATGTCCTTGCGAAGCTGGTATCGCCCCCTTGCCACACCTTGTCAGGACAACAGGCCTGGGAAGACGGATACAAGCCCCGGAAAATGGCGCTAACTCTAAACAAAGGAGGTTCTTTGGACAAGCCGCGAACTGTGCTAAGTTGCGCGCTCTTACGCGTTTTCAACAAATTTCCACGAGTTTCTCCCATGGCCCTGACCGCCACCGAGGTCGCGAAGATCGCCCACCTCGCCCGCCTGGCATTGACCGCCGAAGAAGAAGGCCAGGTCACTGCCCGCCTGAACGACATCCTGGGGCTGGTTGACCACCTCCAGGCCGCCGACACCGCCGGCATCGACCCCATGGCGCATCCCCTGGACGCCACCCAGCCCCTGCGCGAGGACGAGGTCACCGAAACCGACCACCGTGAGCAGTACCAGGCCATGGCGCCGGCCACCGAGGCCGGCTGCTACCTCGTCCCCAAGGTTATCGAATAGCTCATCGAACAAGACGGCGAAATCAGACATGCACCACAAGACCCTGGCCGAACTGGCCGCCGGACTCGCTGCCAAGGACTTCTCCAGCGTCGAGCTGACCCGGCACTTCCTGGACCGCATCCGCCGGCATGACGGCACGCTGAACAGCTTTATCACGGTGTGCGAGGAGCAGGCGCTAGCCCGGGCCGCCGCGGCCGATACTGCACGTGCCGCCGGCAAGGCCGGCCTGCTGACCGGCGTGCCCATGGCCCAGAAGGACATCTTCTGCACCGAAGGCGTCAAAACCACCTGCGCGTCGAAAATGCTGGACAGCTTCATCTCGCCCTACAACGCCAATGTCATCGAGCGCAGCAATGCCGCCGGTCTGGTCATGCTGGGCAAGACCAACATGGACGAGTTCGCCATGGGCTCGTCCAACGAGACCAGCTTCTACGGCCCGGTAAAGAATCCCTGGGACATCACCAGAGTTCCGGGCGGCTCCTCCGGCGGGTCGGCCGCTGCCGTTGCCGCGCGCCTCGCCCCGGCCGCCACCGGCACCGACACCGGCGGCTCGATCCGCCAGCCGGCCGCGCTGTGCAACCTGACCGGCCTCAAGCCCACCTACGGCCGCGTATCGCGCTGGGGCATGATCGCATTCGCCTCCAGCCTGGACCAGGCCGGCCCCATGACGCAGACCGCCGAAGACGCTGCCCTGCTCATGAACGTGATCGCCGGCCACGACGCGCGTGACTCCACCAGCATCAACCATCCGGTGCCGGACTACCGCGCCCACCTGAACGACTCCATCGAAGGCCTGCGCATCGGACTGCCGAAACAGTATTTCGGTGAGGGCCTGGATGCGGGTGTGGCCGCCGTGATCGAGCAGGCGGTGGCTGAACTGAAAAAACTCGGCGCCACCGTGGTGGAAATCGACCTGCCGACATCTGATCTGGCCGTACCGGCCTATTACGTGATTGCGCCGGCGGAATGCTCGTCCAACCTCTCGCGCTTTGACG
>JBKHWB010000027.1:0-22393 GCA_046566745.1 Gammaproteobacteria bacterium | reverse complement strand
GGACAGCTTTGTGGCATTGCCGCGCTGGAAAGACTGGCAGCGCCTCACGGAGTACGCCCACCTCGTGGTGGTCAGCCGCCCGGGCCAGCACCCGGCCCTGGCCCCGGAACTGGCCGACTGGCTGGAAAAACATCGAATTGACGACGCGGAATCGCTAGAATCGCGCCCCTTCGGTGGCGTGCTGCTGGTCGAGACGGCGCCGCACGACATCGCCAGCCGCGTCATCCGGGCCACCATTCGGGCCGGTCAGGCCACGTCGAACTGGCTTGATCCCGCCGTCCGCGACTATATTGATACCCATCACCTCTACGCTGGAGATGCAGACCCCCAATGAATCCTCTTTCCGCCGAAACACAGCAGCTCGTCGACCTCGCCCAGAAAGCCCTGGACGACCTCAAGGCCAAGGACGTGCTGACGCTCGATGTCCGTTCCCTCACCAGCCTCGCCGACGTCATGATCATTGCCTCCGGCACCTCCAGCCGCCACGTGAAGTCGCTGGCCGACAACGTCGTGAAACTGGTCAAGGAAGCAGGCCTCAAGCCGCTGGGCATGGAAGGCGAGCGTGACGGCGACTGGATTCTCATCGACCTGGCCGGCGTGATCGTGCACGTCATGCAGCCCGCCACCCGCGCCTTCTACGACCTGGAGCGCCTCTGGACGCCCGGCGCCAGCAACCACATCGCCCAGGCCAAAGCCTGATCCATGAAGCTGCGCCTGCTTGCTGTCGGCACCCGCATGCCCGGCTGGGTGGAGGACGGCTTCGCCGACTACGCCAAGCGCCTGTCTGGTGACATCAGCCTGGAGCTGGTGGAGATCACGGCCGGCAAGCGTCTCAAGGCCACCGACCTCGCCCGTGTCAAGGAACAGGAGGGCGAGGCCCTGCTGGCCGCCATCCGCCCTCAGGAGCGCGTGATTGCCCTGGACGTGCTGGGCCGCCAACTTTCCACCGAAGACATGGCCGATACCTTGAGGGACTGGCATGTGGACGGCCGGCCGGCCGCCCTGCTGATCGGGGGACCGGAAGGCCTGAGCCGGGCTGCACTGGACCGAGCCGACGAAAAATGGTCGCTGTCACGCCTGACCCTGCCGCACCCGCTGGTGCGGATCGTGATTGCCGAACAGCTGTATCGCGCCTGGAGCGTGCTCAAGGGCCACCCCTACCACCGCTGACCTGTGCCACCTGCGACGATCTTCAACAAAAACACGCTGGCTTTTACCGCCAGCCCTGCCTGAAAATCACGTTTTCGACTGACGCCTGAGCCATGCGCCGACCCAACAACATCACGATCAAGGACAACCAGCTGGAGGCTGCCCTCTTCCGGCGACGTGCCGTGGTGGCCGCCGTTTTCGTGCTGCTCATGTTCGGCGTGCTGGTCGGCCGCTATTACTTCCTGCAGGTGGTCGAGCACGAGACCTATACCGTCCTGTCGGAAAACAACCGTGTGCACCTGGAGGCCATCTCCCCGCCGCGCGGCTTCATCTACGACCGCAAGGGACGCCTGCTGGCCGACAACCGCCCCACCTTCTCGCTGACCATCAACCGCCAGCAGACGGACGACGTTGACGCCTTGCTGGCCCAGCTCACGCCGGCGCTTCAACTGACCCCGGAGGATATCCGCCGCTTCAAGGCGCGCGCCAAGGTTGCCCGCAAGTACGAGGAAGTGCCGCTGCGCCTGCGCCTGTCCGAAGAGGACATCGCCCGCTTTTCCGAAATCAAGTACAGCGTGAAAGGCGCCAACATCAATGTGGAACTGTCCCGCCACTACCCCTATGGCGACCTCTTCTCGCACGCCATCGGCTATGTGTCGCGCATCTCGGAAAAAGAAGAGGAAACCCTGGACCCGGTCAAGTATGCCGGCACCAACCTGATCGGCAAGATCGGCATCGAGAAATATTACGAGGACTACCTGCACGGCAAGGTTGGCTACCAGCACGTGGAAACCAATGCCCACGGCCGCCTGATCCGCGTGCTGAAAAAAACGCCTCCCGTGCGCGGCAGCGACCTTACGCTACATGTGGATTACGACCTGCAGAAGATTGCCCACGACCAGCTCGCCGGCCGTCGCGGCGCCATTGTGGCCATCGACCCCAACACGGGCGGCGTGCTGGCCTTCGTGAGCAACCCGACTTTCGACCCCAACGCCTTTGTCGGCGGCATTCCCTACAAGCTCTACGCCGAATACCGCGACCACATCGACAAGCCTCTGTACAACCGTGCCCTGCAGGGAGTGTATCCGCCCGGCTCCACCATCAAGCCGATGGAGGCGATGGGCGGACTGCACTACGGGCTGGTGGACTGGAACTACACGATTGCCGACCCCGGCTTCTTCAGCCTGCCCGGCGATTCGCACCGGTTTCGCGACTGGAAAAAGACCGGGCACGGCATGGTCAATATGCACAAGGCCGTCGTCGAATCATGTGACACCTATTTTTACCAACTCTCGGACCGCATGGGCGTCGACCGCTTTCATGACTGGATGAAACATTTCGGATTCGGGACGAAGACCGGCATCGACCTGGTCAACGAAAAGGCCGCCACCCTGCCCTCGGTGCAGTGGAAGCGTGAACGACTCAAGGCGCCCTGGTACCGCGGCGAAATGATGTCGGTGGGTATCGGGCAGGGCTATTTCACCACCACGCCGCTGCAACTGGCCATGGCCACCGCCATCCTGGCCAACGGCGGCAATCACGTGCGGCCACACCTGCTGAAAAGTGCGGCGGGCACCAACGCCTTCGACAACATCAACAAGCCGGACTACAAGGTGCCGTTTTCGGGCGATGCTGCCGACTGGGAGCGCATGAAGCAGGCCATGCGCGATGTCGTGCACGGGCCGGGCGGCACGGCACGTGCCACAGGCTACAAGGTGCAGGGCTACGAGATGGCCGGCAAGACCGGTACAGCCCAGGTGAAGGGCATCAAGCAGGGCGAGAAGTACGACGAGTCGCGCATCGACGAACGACACTGGGACCATGGCTGGTTCATCGGCTTTGCCCCCGTCGACAAACCGAAGATTGCGATCGCCGTGCTGGTGGAAAATGGCCGGCACGGCTCGAGTACGGCGCCCATTGCCAAGGCCCTCTTTGATTACGAACTGCTGGGCAAACACCCTGCGGAGCCAGTGCCCATGGCCGCCCCCACGCCCGCTGCGAGCGACGAGTAACCATGAGTACGACGCAAGACCGCTTCCTTCGCCACATGCCCCGCGACGGCTCACAGTTCAAACGCAAGTTTGACCTGTGGGGCATGCTGCATATCGATCCGCCTCTGCTGGTCGCCCTGTTGCTGGCGGCCAGCCTGGGCCTGTTCGAGCTTTATTCGGCATCGGGTCGGCACCTTGATCTCACGCTCAAGCAGATGATGAGCTTCGGCATCGGCCTGACCGTGATGTTCGTGCTGGCGCAGATTCCGCCGCGCACCTACCAGACGCTGTCACCATGGTTCTATGCGGGCGGCGTTACCCTGCTGGTGGCCGTGGCACTGGTCGGCGACGTGCGCATGGGGGCACAGCGCTGGCTTTCCATTCCGGGCTTTGGCAGCGTGCAACCCTCGGAGTTCATGAAACTGGGCATGCCCATGATGGTGGCCTGGTTCCTGGCCTCCCGGGCGCTCCCCCCGAGCATGGGCTCGGTTGCCATCGCCATGACACTGATCGGCGTACCAGTGCTGCTGGTGGCCGAACAACCCGACCTGGGGACATCCATCCTGGTCGCGGCCAGCGGCTTGTTCGTGCTGTTCCTGGCAGGGCTGTCCTGGTGGCTGATCGGCGGATTCGTGGCTGCCATGGGCCCGCTGATCTGGGTGGCATGGAACTACCTCTTGCATGACTACCAGCGCCAGCGCGTGATGACCCTGATCGATCCCGAAGCCGATCCGCTGGGTCATGGCTGGAATATCATCCAGTCCAAGACCGCCATCGGCTCCGGCGGCTTCACCGGCAAGGGCTGGATGAACGGTTCACAGTCCCATCTCGAATTCCTGCCCGAAGGGCACACGGACTTCATCATCGCCGCCTACTCGGAAGAGTTCGGCCTGCTCGGCGTACTGCTCCTGTTCGGCCTCTACCTGTTCATCATCGGCCGCAGTCTCTACATCGCCTCTACCGCACAGGACAGCTACTCGCGCTTGCTGGCCGGAGCCATCACCCTGTCGTTTTTCGTTTATGTCTTTGTAAATGCGGGCATGGTAAGCGGCATCCTGCCCGTAGTTGGCGTACCCTTGCCTTTCATCAGCTACGGTGGCACCGCCATCATTACGCTCTTTTCCGGGTTCGGCATCCTGATGTCGATCCAGACCCACAAGAAGCTCCTCAGCTGACCGTAACCATTCCCGCCAAGGAGGACCCTCATGCTGAAAACCCTGCTCTGTGCCCTCATCACCAGCGCCTGCCTGAAGCCGGTTCCCGCCCATGCAATCGGCGAATTCAAACAGTACGAGGAACTTGAGGCCATCATCGCGCACCTGGAGCAGGAAAAAGTTTATGCCCCGGGCGAGCTGGCCGCCCTGTTCGAGCAAGTGGCACGGGACGAGGGGGTTTTGAAGGCCATTGCCCGGCCTGCGGAGGGAACAAAGGAGTGGAAGGATTACCGCCCCATCTTCATGACGCGCGAACGTGTCGATAAAGGCCTGGCGTTCTGGCGCCAGCATGAGGCGGTCCTTGAGCGCGCCCAGGCACGTTATGGTGTTCCGCCGGAGATGATCGTCGCCATCCTCGGGGTCGAGACCAAATATGGTGGCAACAAGGGGCGCAACCGCGTCATTGATGCCCTTGCAACACTGGGACTCGACTACCCGCCACGCGCGCCGTTTTTCCGCAAGGAGCTGCGTGAGTTCCTCATCCTGGCGCGTGAGAACGGCCTGGATCCGCTCAACACCTGGGGTTCCTATGCCGGTGCCATGGGTTTCCCCCAGTTCATGCCATCGAGCTGGCGTCGTCTGGCCGTGGATTTCGATGACGATGGCAAGATCGACCTGATCAACAACCCGGTGGATGCCGTGGGCTCCATTGCCAATTACTTCAAGGCCAACGGCTGGAAAACCGGCGAACCGGTTGTGGTCCGCGCCCGCATCATCAACCAGGACTATGACACCATCGTCAGCAAGGACCTGAAGGCGGGCAGTACGCTGGGCGAGATTGCAAAGAAGGGGTTGGTACCGCGCGAGACCGCCAGTTATCTCGCCACGACACCAGCCTCGGCCATCCGTTTGCAGGGCGATAACGGTGGGGAATTCTGGCTAGGCTTCACAAATTTCTACGTGATCACCACGTACAATCGAAGCATTCTCTACGCCATGGCGGCCTTCCAGCTGAGCCAGGAGTTGAAGGCCGCAAGGGAAGCCGAGTTGCAACAGGCTGCAATTGCCCAGGCAGCTGAAGATGACCGGCAAGCGCTGGCCGAAGCGGCAGCGGCCGCACTATCCGCCGCAGCCCCTTGATTCTCCTCAAGAACAGGAGCCTCTGATGACCGGAATTCGCCTGCTGACGATGTGCACCGCCAGCCTGCTGCTGGCCGCCTGTGTCACGTCGCCCCCGCCTGCCCCCAAAAAAGTAAACCCGATTACGCGCCTGCCGCCGCAAACCCAGCCGGTGCCCACACCGGGTGAGCGCCCCGCATTTGGCACCAGGGAGTTCAACGTCATCAAGGATGCGGGCCCGAATGCCCATGTGGACGTCAGCCAGATCCCCGATGCGGTACCCGTGGAAGAGCCGCTGAGCAACTATGGCAATCGCAACCCTTACACGGTACTCGGAGAAACCTACCGCCTGCTACCCACCACCAAGGGCTTCCGCCAGAGCGGCGGGGCATCGTGGTACGGCACGAAATTCCACGGCCTGAAAACGTCCAGCGGTGAAAAGTACGACATGTACAAGATGACGGCAGCGCATCGCAACCTGCCCCTGCCGACCTACGTTCGCGTCACCAACAAGGCCAATGGCAAAGCGGTCATCGTGAAGGTGAATGATCGCGGCCCCTTCCACAGTGAACGCATCATCGATCTGTCCTACGCGGCGGCAGCCAAGCTGGACATGCTGAAAACCGGCACGGCGCAGGTGGAGATTGAAGCGATTGACCCGGTAGAGTTCCAGCGCCAGCTCGGCAAGAGCGGGAAGCCCGAGCGCCCTGCTGCCGGCAACACCGACGCGAGCGCAGGCTCGAACTTCTATGTGCAAGTGGGCGCATTCGGCGAACTGGCAAACGCGGCCGCCTTGCAATCCAGGCTGCTGGAGCTGATCTATGCGCCAGTGGTCATTGCACGCAGCGAAATGCCCTCGGTTGTGCATCGTGTACAGGTAGGCCCCTTCTTCACGCTGGCCGATGCGGACAAGGTCGCCCAGATCATTCGCGATGGCGACCTGGGCACACCCATCGTGGTAAAGCGCTAAACACAAAGGTGAGCGGCCTCAGCAGCAAACGGACCGGTGCGATCGGAACGGCGTTTGCCACTGAGGCCCCTCATTCTGCTCAGACCAGCACGGACACCGTGCTGCCTTCTACCTGTACCGGGTAGACGGGAATACTCACGCTGGCATCCTCCAGGCACACGCCGGTGGCCAGGTCGAAATGCTGCTTGTAGATCGGCGAAGTGACCACCTTGCTGCCTTTCAGGCAGCCGGTCAGGCCCCGCGACAGGACGTTCGCCCCCGAGAACGGGTCCTGGTTGCCCACGGCAAAAATATCGCCGTTGCGCAGGCGGAACAGGGCCACCTGCTGCCCTTTCACCAGCGCGCCCACGCCAAGACCGGGGACCAGATCATCGACCCGGCACACGGCGACCGGGGCCATCATTTCCGCAAGATTGCTGCGACTGTTCATGTTGACTCTCCTTTGGCTTCAGTTCAGACCGGCACGGTTTCGATGCGGCCCGCTTTCTCGGCAACCGTGGCCGGACGGATCTGGCCACGCTCTTCCACAAACACCACGTTGCTGTCCTTCTCGTCACTGTTGATGAAGTGGCGGAAGCGCTTCAGCTTTTCCGGATCCTCGATGGTGGTCTTCCACTCGCACTGGTAGGTGCTCACCACGTGCGCCATGTCGGCTTCGAGTTCGGCAGCCAGGCCCAGCGAATCGTTGATGATCACGTCCTGCAGGTACTTGAGTCCGCCTTCGAGGTTGTCGCGCCAGACACTGGTGCGCTGCAGGCGGTCGGCGGTGCGGATGTAGAACATCAGGAAGCGGTCGACGTACTTGATGAGGGTGGCGGTATCCAGATCACCGGCCAGCAGTTCGGCGTGACGGGGTTTCATGCCGCCGTTACCGCACACATACAGGTTCCAGCCCTTCTCGGTGGCGATGATGCCGACATCCTTGCCCTGCGCCTCGGCACACTCACGGGTGCAACCGGACACGGCAAACTTGAGCTTGTGCGGCGCCCGCAGGCCCTTGTAGCGGTTCTCGATATCAATGGCTAGGCCGACGGAATCCTGCACTCCGTAACGGCACCAGGTGGAACCGACGCACGACTTCACGGTACGCACGGACTTGCCGTAGGCGTGACCGGTTTCAAAGCCGGCATCGATCAGTTCCTTCCAGATATCCGGCAACTGCTCGAGACGGGCACCGAACAGGTCGACACGCTGTCCACCAGTGATCTTGGTGTAAAGACCATACTTCTTGGCCACGGCTCCGACAGCGATCAGGCCATCGGGGGTCACTTCACCACCGGCCATGCGCGGCACCACGGAGTAGGTGCCATCCTTCTGCATGTTGGCCAAGAAGTAATCGTTGGTGTCCTGCAGGCCGGCATGCTCGTTCTTGAGGATGTAGTCATTCCATGTCGACGCCAGAATGGATGCCGTCAGCGGTTTGCAGATATCGCAACCATCGCCCTTGCCGTGGCGCGCCAACATGTCGTCGAAGGAACGGATGCCTTCCACCTTGATCAGGTGATACATCTCCTGCCGTGAATACGGGAAGTGTTCGCAGATATCCTTCTTGACTTCGACACCGCGCTTGCCGAGTTCACATTTCAGGATCTGGCCGATCAGCGCCGTGCATCCGCCGCAGGTGGTGGCTGCCTTGGTAGCGGCCTTGATGTCACCGATCTCGGTGGCCCCGGCATCAATGGCGCCGCAGATATCGCTCTTGCTGACGTTGTTGCAGGAGCAGATTTGCGCCGTCATCGGCAGCGCATCGACGCCCACGCCGACTTCACCGGTACCGTCGCGCACCGGCAGAATCAGTACGTCGGGATACTCCGGCAGGTCCATGTTGTTCAGCATCAGCTGCAGCAGGCCGCCGTAGGCATCGACATCGCCCACCATCACGGCGCCGAGCAGCTTCTTGCCGTCCGCAGACACCACGATCTTCTTGTAGATGTCCTTGGCGTCATCGATGTAGTAGTAGCTGTGAGCGCCGGGCGAGGTGCCCATGGCATCGCCGATCGAGCCCACGTCAACGCCCATCAACTTGAGCTTGGTCGACATGTCGGCACCGGTGAACTGCTTGTCGGAGCGCGCCATGATGTGGTCGGCGGCCACGGTGGCCATGTGATAGCCGGGTGCCACCAGCCCGTAGATGCGACCGCTCCATAGCGCGACTTCACCAATGGCATAGATGTCCGGATCAGAGGTCTGGCAGCTGTTGTTCACCACGATGCCGCCCCGCGGGCCCATTTCCAGTTCGGCCTGCCGACCCAGTTCGTCACGCGGACGGATACCGGCCGAGAACAGGATTAGGTCGGTTTCCAGCGAGGAGCCGTCGGCAAACTTCATGACATGACGGGCATTCTCGCCATCGACGATTTCGAGCGTGTTCTTTTCGGTGTGCACCTTCACGCCGAGCGCTTCGATCTTGCGACGCAGCACCTTGGCGCCGCCTTCATCCAGCTGCACAGCCATCAGGCGCGGCGCAAATTCGACGACATGCGTTTCCAGCCCGAGATCATGCAGTGCCTTGGCGGCTTCGAGACCGAGCAGGCCACCGCCGACCACGACACCGACCTTCGACACGGCTGCACCAGCCTTGATGGCTTCGAGATCTTCGATGGTGCGGTATACCAGGCAGTGTTCACGATTGTGCCCCGGCACCGGCGGCACAAAGGGGAAGGAGCCGGCCGCAATCACCAGCTTGTCATAGGGCAGCACTTCACCCGCCGCCGTGGTCACGGTCTTCGCCGCCTTGTCGATGGCAACAGCCTTGCTGTTCAGGCGCAGGTCAATGTTCTTCTCGTTGAAAAAATCACCCTTGACCAGTGACAGGTCTTCCGCGGTCTTGCCGGTGAAATAGGAAGACAGATAGACGCGGTCATAGGCGGCGCGAGGCTCTTCGCACAGCACCGTCACTTCGCACGCCCCGGTGCCACCATGCCCGGCCAGCACTTCGAGAAACTTGTGGCCCACCATGCCGTTGCCGATCACAACGATGCGGGATTTGGCGTTCATGTCTACCTCCGGTGTCCGCACAATGCGGGTTTTCAGTGTCCCCCGCTGCCGCTACCGGATGAGTCATCGCAGATGGCAGGCGGGGCTTATCGAGACAGGCCCCGTTGCCTGCGAATTCATGATGTGCGGCTGTAGAAACTGATCACAGCGCCGTTGCTGTCATCACCGCGATGTCACCCCTTCGCGAGGAAGGGGCGGTGCCGCTGTTCGGGCGGCGAAACACTTTTTTCCTTCTTTTCCTGCGTGGCCCGAACCGTTCAGGCCGCCTGGCAGCTGTTCAGAATCTGTTTCAGTTCCGGCTGGCACGAACCGCAGTTGGTGCCTGCCTTGAGGCATGTGCCGATTGCCGCAACCGAGTCGAGGTTCTGCACGGCAATCGCCTTGCGAATCGTCTTTTCACCAACGGCATGGCAGGCGCAAATTATGCGTCCCACATCCGCCGAAGGATCGGCAGGCCGCCCGGAGAGCAAGGCCCGCCGCCCCAGGGCGCACAACTCCTTGCCAAACAAGCCTGCCAACCAGTTGCGCTCCGGCAACCCGGTATCGGGCCCCACGAAACACACCGCACGCAACCGGTCTTCAACAACCCAGGCCCGGCGGTAGACGCCGCGTGCGGCATCCTCGTACTCCAGCATTTCAGACTGCGACGGCAATGCCGCCTGAACATTCCTCTGCAATTCGTTTGCCAACTCTGCGATATCCATTTGCCGGGATACGCCCGCAAGCTCGAAACGCCAGAATTTTCCGCCTCTTATGGCTATGGCGTAGTCAGTGGAAGGCAGGGGCAAAGCAATGTCACTGAGCATGAAACCGTGCCAAGCTGCCTCAAAACGGCGCACGCGCACCGGCGTGTGCTTGCTTTCGGGCTGTCCCGACACGGGATCGACCACCGGATTGACCACGGCACCCACGCGCGATGCACTGGCAAGAACTCCCGTCCAGTGCATGGGCATGAAAACGGTGCCGCGGGTCTGGTCTGTCGTGAACTGCACCCGGGCCAGAGCCCTGCCCCAGCGACTTTCCAGCGCCACGACATCCCGCTCGGCCAGCCCGGCCACAACAGCATCATCCGGATGCATCGCGCAGAAAGGCTCGCCAATATGGGTGAGCAGCTTTTCCGTGAGTCCGGTACGGGTCATCGTGTGCCACTGGTCGCGAATACGGCCGGTATTGAGCACGAGCGGATAATCGGCATCAGGCAGGTTCACCGGGGCACGTGCAGTGACAGGCAGGAAGCGACCGCGGGCGTCCGGCGTGAAGAAGCGGCCGTCGGCAAACAGGCGTTGGCTCCCGCCCGGCTGCCGAGACGGCACGGGCCATTGCACAGGTTCGAGCGTGTCGTAGGCGGCATCCGGCAGGGCTACGAGCCCGCTGATATCGAAATCGCGCAGCCCGTGTGCGTCGTCATTTTCAAACGCGGACAACGCAGCATGCTCACGGAAAATGGCTGCCGGCGAAGCGTACGCAAAGGCGTCGGCATGGCCCATGCGACGACCGACCTCCGAGATGATCCACCAGTCCGGTCGTGCCTCGCCCGGGGCCGGCAGGAACGCGCGCTGGCGGGAAATGCGGCGTTCCGAATTGGTGACGGTACCGTCTTTTTCCCCCCAGCCCAGCGCCGGCAGTTTTACGTGTGCCAGCCGTGTGGTGTCGGTATCACCGATGCAATCAGACACCACCACCAGCTCGCACTTCTGCAGGGCAGCGCGCACGTGATCGGCATTGGGCAAGGAGACGACGGGATTGGTCGCCATCACCCACACGGCTTTCACCCGCCCTTCGTGCACGGCATCAAACAGGTCGACCGCCTTCAGGCCGGGACGGGCCGCCATGACAGGAGAGGACCAGAAGCGCTGCACGCGATGGCGATGCACCGGATTGTCGATCTCCATGTGCGCCGCCAGCTGGTTGGCGAGCCCCCCGACTTCGCGCCCGCCCATGGCATTCGGCTGGCCGGTGAGCGAGAACGGGCCGCAGCCCTCGCGACCGATGCGACCGGTGGCGAGGTGGCAATTGATGATGGCATTGACCTTGTCCGAACCGGCCGACGACTGGTTCACGCCCTGCGAATACAGCGTGAGGGTTTTTTCGGTCGTGGCAAACCAGCTGAAGAAGCGTTCCAGGTCCAGCGGATCAAGACCGGTGTCGCGGGCCAGGTGTGCGGGCAGGTTGTCTTGCGCGCGCGCTGCTTGCAGCGCGTCGTCAAAGCCCCTGGTATGCGCATCGATGAAATCACTGTTGATCACACCGTGCGAGGCGAGACAGGCCAGCAGGCCGTTGAACAGGCGCACGTCTTCGCCGGGCTTGACCGCCAGATGCAGGTCGGCAATGTCGCAGGTGGCCGTGCGTCGCGGGTCAATCACCACGATGCGCATCTGCGGGCGCTTTTCCCTGGCAGCCTTGAGACGCTGGAACACGATGGGATGGCACCACGCCGTGTTGGAGCCCACGAGCACCACCAGATCAGCCAGCTCCAGGTCCT
Organism: Gammaproteobacteria bacterium; assembly: GCA_046566745.1. Taxonomy (GTDB): domain Bacteria; phylum Pseudomonadota; class Gammaproteobacteria; order Pseudomonadales; family Moraxellaceae; genus UBA2031. The sequence goes on along the minus strand of JBKHWB010000027.1, from coordinate 10,531 downwards.
CGTAGCAGTTGGGTACCGTATCGGAACCGAAGGCGCGCTTGTGTCCTGCCACGGACGACGACATGCAGAGGCGGGAATTCGTGTCGATGTTGGCTGATCCGATGAAACCTTTCATCAGCTTGTTGGCGACATAATAGTCCTCTGTCAGCAACTGGCCCGAAACGTAGAACGCCACGGCATCGGGACCGTGCTCGCGCACGATGCGGGAAAACTCCCCCGCCACATGGTCCACCGCGGCATCCCAGCCCACACGCGCACCACCGATCTCCGGAAACAGCAGGCGACCTTCCAGGCCAACTGTCTCGCCGAGGGACGCGCCTTTGACGCACAAGCGCCCGTGGTTGGCGGGGTGCGCCTCGTCGCCGGAAATGGCCACTTCACGAGCGGCCACATCGGTGACCTGCGCCTTGATGCCGCAGCCGACGCCACAATAGGCACAGGTGGTGGCCACCGGTGCCGCAGGCGGTGCGTCGTCAGGCGACTGGGGAAACCGGATCATGCTCTACCCTCCCGAACAGCAGGGATTCGCGCATATCCGCTACGTTGCGTTGCTCTCGAATCAAATCAAAGTACCAGCTACCGTCGTTGGTATCGCCGTACAACACTGAGCCAATCACGCGATCATTCTTGACCAGCAGGCGCTTGTACACGCCCGTGGCCGGATCACGCAGCACCAGCGACTCGGCATCCGCATCCGTAAAGTCGCCGGCAGAAAACAGGTTGACGCCACTCACTTTCAGCGTAGTGGCGGTGGCCCGCTGTACATAGCGGGCAATGCCCATCTCGGCGAGATGGTTGGCGCAAACCCTGGCCTGCTCGAATAGCGGCGCCACCAGCCCGAACAGCGCACCGCGATGCTGCACGCACTCGCCCACCGCATAGATGCCCGGGTCGAAAGTCTGCATGGTGTCGTTCACCAGAATGGCCTTGTCGACCTGCAGGCCGATCTTCTTAGCCAGCCCGACATTGGGGCGAATGCCGACCGCCATCACCACCATGTCGGTCGGCAGCTCGCTGCCATCCTTGAACACGATTTTTTCCAGGCGGGCGCCGTCGGCGCTGGCCACGATTTCCGCCGTGGCGGCCCCGAGGCGGAACTGCATTCCGCGAGCAGCGAGGGCCTCACGCAACATGGTGGAGGCTTCGCCATCGAGCTGACGGTTCATGAGGTGCGTTACGTCGTGGATGACGGTGACGTCCATCCCCTGCCGCAGCAAGCCGTTGGCAGCCTCCAGGCCCAGCAGTCCGCCACCGATGACGGCCACGCGTTTCTTGTCGCCCGTGGCTGCCACCATGCGGTTCACGTCCTGGATATCGCGAAAGCTGACGACATCGGGATGCTGGTGACCGGGCACCGGAATGATGAAGGGTACAGATCCGGTGGCCAGCAACACGCGGTCAAACGGCAGCATGCAGCCGTCATCGAGGTGCACGACGCGTTTGGCACGCTCGATATCCGTGACGGTCCGACCGGCCAGCAGGGTGATGCCTTTTTCGGCATACCAGTCGAGTGAGTGGGTAATGATGTCCTCAAAGGACTTTTCACCCGATAGCACCGGCGACAGCATGATGCGGTTGTAGGCGGCCACGGGCTCGCTGGAGACCACCGTGATGTCGTACTTGTCAGGCGCCAGGGCCAGCAGCTCTTCTACCGTGCGGATGCCGGCCATGCCGTTGCCTACCACGATGAGCTTTTGCCGTTTCATGTAAAACCATCCATTGAAAAGCGGGACATCTGCCGTGGCATCTGCAATGCCCATGCCATCTTGGTGCCCGTCGCACCGGAATGGCCCGCAACGCGGTCGTGGCACGGCCTTCCTGCGGCCACTGCTAATCACGCCCACCACGCCGGTGGGCTGCCTGTGCACCGAAATACCGCATAACCCGCTGCACAGCATCGCCCACGCACCAAAGCAGAACCGCGATACGTGCATGCACCATGACAGAACCCGCGCCTGCCCGCTTTTGTGACAGCTGGCATGTCAATTGCAACGCATCCTCCACAATCGCTGGGAGCAACGGCGCCCCCGGCGAAGGCAAGGCCTGCCACATGGAACGACACACGTTCCCCCTGCTTTCGTCCGGAGTCCGTCATGTCTGCAAGCAAACCCGTGTTTCCGCTGTTCTCGTTCGGCGAGCCCCGCATCCGTGTCCTTCACTTCACCTGGCTTGCCTTCTTCATCACCTTCCTGATCTGGTTTGCGCATGTGTCGCTCATGCCCATGATCAGGGAATCGCTGCACCTCACCGATTCGCAGGTGAAGGCCTTCCTCATTCTTAACGTTGCACTGACCATCCCGGCGCGCATCCTGATCGGCATCCTGGTCGACAAGTTCGGGCCGCGCACCAGCTACAGCGTGCTGCTGGCCGTGTGCGGTGTATTCTGTATCGGCTTTGCACTGGCACAGACCTTCGAACAACTTGCGGTGATGCGTTTCCTGCTCGGCCTCACTGGTGCCGGTTTCGTCATCGGCATCCGCTTGGTCAGCGAATGGTTTCCGGCACGTGAAGTCGGCATTGCCGAAGGTATTTACGGTGGCTGGGGCAACTTCGGTGCCGCCATTGCGAAGATCGGCATGCCCATCCTGGCCGTGACGGTGTTTGGTGGCGAGTTTGGCTGGCGCTATGCCATCGGCCTGACCGGTGTGATTGCCATCGTGTACTCGGTGATTTTCTATCGCAACGTGAGCGATACCCCAAAGGGTGCCACCTACTTCAAGCCCAAGAAGGCCGGCGGACTGGAAGTCTCCACCAAGCGCGACCTGGTGTTCTACATGATCGCAAACCTGCCGATCTACATGATCCTGTACGTGCTCGCGTGGCGTTTGGCACCCTCCGGCCTGAACATCATCTCGCAGGAATTTGCCTACCTGTGCTACGCGATCATCACCTTCCTGGTCGTGTGGCAGTCGTGGAAGATCTGGGGCGTGAACAAGCACCTGATGCACGAAACCGTGCCCGTGATGCAGCGCTACAAGTTCAAGCAGGTCGCCATCCTGAACATCGCCTACCTGGCCTGCTTTGGTTCGGAAATCGCCATCGTGTCGATGCTGCCGATGTTCTTCGGTGACATGTTCCACCTCTCGCCGATGGCAATGGGCCTGATGGCCGGTTCGTTCACCATCATGAATCTTGTGGCCCGCCCGGGTGGCGGCTGGCTGTCCGACCGCATCGGCCGTCGCAAGGTACTGGTATCCTGCCTGGCCGCGCAGACCGTGGGCTACCTGCTGCTGGCAAACGTCAACGAAGGCTGGGGCATCGTGCTGGCAGTGGCCGTCACCCTGACCACCTCCATCTTCGTGCAGGCCGCCTGCGGTGCTGTGTACTCCATCGTGCCGCTCATCCAGCGCCGCATGACCGGCCAGATTGCCGGCATGGCCGGTGCGTACGGCAACGTGGGGGGGGTGCTGTTCCTGACCGTGCTGTCTTTCGTGAGCCCGCACACCTTCTTCGTGGTGATTGCCGGCATGTCTGCCCTGGCCTTCCTCGCCGCCAACTTCATCGATGAGCCGAAGGGCCACATGGTGGAAGTGGACGAGCACGGCAACGTGCAGATGATTGCGGTGGAGTAATGCCGTGAACATGGCCCTCACCACCCCCGCCCTGCGCGTGCGTGCCGCACAAGCCAGCCGGGCGGGTCGCAAGCCGGAGAACGAGGATGCCATGGGCATCCGGTTGCCGGTCGATCATGCGCAAACCCGCAAGGGACTCGCGCTGGCACTGGCCGACGGCGTGAGCGGTGCGGGTGAGGGCCGTCGCGCTGCCGAAGTCAGCGTGCAGGGTTTCCTGTCGGACTATTACGCCACGCCGGAAACCTGGACGGTGAAAACATCCGCGTTCCGCGTGCTGTCTGCCCTCAACCGCTGGCTTTACGGCCAGGGGCAGCAGTACACGCAGATGCACCAGGGATTTCTCACCACGTTTTCCGCACTGATCCTGCGTTCGCAGACGGCGCACCTGTTTCATGTCGGCGACACCCGCATCCAGCGCTTGCGTGACAGCACGCTGGAACCGCTCACGCTGGATCACGCTACGCGAGTCGGCGCCGAGAAAACCTATCTCACCCGTGCCTTCGGTATGGACTGGCAAGTGGATATCGACTACCGCGCCGTGGAGGTGCAGGCCGGCGACATTTTCCTGCTCAGCACCGATGGCGTGCATGAGTTCCTGCCTGTCCCCCAAGTGAAAACGCTGCTGGCACAGGCGCGCGACAATCCCGATGCCTGTTGCGAGGCGCTGCTGGATGCCGCGTATGAAGCCGGCAGCGACGACAACATTTCCTGCCAGGTACTGGTGGTCGACAGTCTCGACAGTCCGGCGGCCGATGACAGCCGCCTGCAGGCCACCCGCCTGCCATTGCTGCCAGGCCTGGCCATCGGTCAGCACATCGACGGCATGCTGGTGGAAGCCGAGCTGCATGCCAGCCCGCGCAGCCAGTTGTATCGCGTGCATGACACCATCACGCGCCGCACCATGGCACTGAAAATGCCGTCGCCGCAACTGGGCGACGATGCCGACCACCTTTCCCGCTTTGCGCTGGAAGACTGGATCGGACAACGCATTGATCATCCGAACGTGGTGAAGGGCTGGCCGGCGCCACGGCAACGCCAGTGCCTGTACCTGTTGCAGGAATATCTGGACGGTGAAACGCTGTCTGCCTGGGCCGAAAAAAATCCGCGCCCGCCCGTGCAGACCGTGACCGGCTTCGCCGCGCAGATCATCAAGGGCCTGCGCGCACTGCACCGGCGCGAAACCCTGCACCAGGACATCAAGCCGGACAACCTCTTCCTGTGCGCGGACGGCACCCTCAAGCTGATCGACCTCGGCGCCGCGCGAGTGGCCGGCCTGGAGGAAGGCGCCACACGGGATCGTCCCGGCGCGGCCGATTACGCGGCACCGGAATACGCCCTCAACCTGCCGCGCGACGCGCGCTCCGACCAGTTCTCGCTGGCCGTGACCCTGTACGAACTGCTCACCGGCCAGCATCCCTATGGCGAGACCTATGTCCGGGCCGAATCCCCGGCTGATTTCCAGAAGCTGACATACACCAGTGCCTGCCGCCACAACCCCCACGTGCCGGTCTGGCTGGATGCGGCGCTTAAAAAATCGTGCTCGCTGATGGTGGACGACCGTTACGCCGCACTGGGGGAGTTCCTGATGGATCTGGAATCGCCCAACCCGATGCTGGCCCCCGTGAGTGCACGCCCCTGGCTGGAGCGCGATCCCGCCGGCTTCTGGCGCGGACTGGCGCTTGCCCTGTCGCTACTGGCGCTGCTGGAGCTGGGCGTGATCATTTTCCAGACGCGATGATCTCCCGATAAGTAGCCCGGCCTCGGGCTGCCTGCACAGCCCATTGCCCATTGCCCATTGTCCCGATCACCCGGGTCATGACAATTCCGTGACAACGCGGTAAGTTGCCTGCGCCCCGGAACGGGGTAACTTGATCCGGCAGGATCCATACAGGACAACAAGGAGCTCCCATGAAGCTGTCTCACATTGCCGTCGTCGCCCTCGCTGCTGCCACCCTGGGTGGCTGTGCCGTCGTCGCCTCCCCAACCTCCGGCCTGCTCTACACCAAAGTACAGGGCCCGATCGTGACCGGAAACGGCACCAACACTGCCAAGACCGGCCAGGCCTGCGCCACCAACATCCTCGGCTTGATCGCCACCGGCGACTCGTCCATCGATGCCGCCAAAAAGGCTGGCGGCATCAAGGACGTGTCCAGCGTCGACCACGACAGCACCAGCATCCTCGGCCTGTTCGGTACATTCTGCACCGTGGTGAAGGGCAACTGAGCCCCGGGGACGCCATCATGAAAGCCATGTCCCTGACGGCAGCCGCACTGCTGGCCATGGGTCTCGGTGGATGCGCCAACGTGAGTGGTCCGGTTCCTGCCGCCCTCTCGTTCTACGCCGCCCCGGTCGCCCTTGGTCCGCACGACAGCGCCGCTCCCTCCAAGCGCGGTGAAGCCTGCGCCAGCAACATCCTGGGCCTGGTGGCCACGGGAGACTCCTCGATTGATACCGCCAAGAAAACGGCGGGCATCACGCGGGTAGCCTCCGTCGACCACAGCTCGACACGCGTGCTGGGCTACTACGCCCGCTTCTGCACCATCGTGAAGGGCGAGTAATCGCCCGACCGGTGCCGCCCCTGCCCTGGCGCGGCGGCACCGGTTTTTACGTCCCGACCACAATCGCCCGACAAAGCGGCACGTTCCGCTGGGACGCCGGTGATACAATTTGCGCCGCTCGCGGGTTTCCCCGCCCATTTCCTTCCGTTATTGCTGTCTACAGGACTCGTCATGAAGCCCATGCACCGTCTTTTCGCAGGGATTGCGCCACTGCTGTTGGCCGTCGCCCCCGCCTTCGCCTTTGTCCCCAATCCGCCTGCGCTGGATAACAAGGCCTATCTGCTGGTCGACTTCGATTCCGGCAAGGTGCTGGCCGAAAGCAATGCCCAGGCCCGTGTGGCCCCGGCCTCGCTGACCAAGATGATGACCAGCTATCTGGTCGAACAGGCACTGGTGACCGGCCGCCTGAAGGAAACCGACCCGGTGTTCGTGAGCGAGTATGCCTGGTGTCGCGGCACCAGCGCAGAATCCTGCATGTACCTGCCGCTGAACAGCCAGGCTTCGGTCATCGACATGTTGCGTGGCGTGATCATCCAGTCCGGCAACGATGCCTCCAAGGCCCTGGCCGAGCACATGGCCGGCAACGAGCCCGCCTTTGCCGAGCTCATGAACAAGGAAGCCAAGCGCCTCGGCATGACCGGCACCAACTTCATGAACGCCACCGGTCTGCCCGACCCCAACCACTACACCACGGCGTTCGATCTGGCCGTGCTGGCACGCGCCATCATCCGCGACAGCCAGCATTACTACCCGATCTATGCCGAGAAGGAATTCACTTTCAACAACATCAAGCAAGGCAACCGCAACGCACTGCTGTTCACCGACCCGACCGTGGACGGCCTGAAGACCGGCCATACGAATGAAGCCGGCTATTGCCTGGTGGCCTCCAGCAAGCGCGGCAACATGCGCCTGATCTCGGTCGTAATGGGCACCAACTCCATGCAGGCCCGCGCCGACCAGACCCGTGCCCTGTTCAGCTGGGGCTTTGCCAACTATGACAGCGCCGTGCTGCAGAATGCCGGTGGCGTACTCGCCACGCCAAAGGTGTGGTTCGGCAAGAGCGACCTGGTGAAAGCAGGTATTGCCAGCGATCTCGCCGTCACCCTCCCCCGCGGACAGCGCGACCAGGTGAAGATGGAGATGGTATCCAATGCCGAAGTGGAAGCCCCGATTGCCAAGGGCCAGGAGCTCGGCACGCTGAATGCCGTGCTGGATGGCAAGGTGATCGCCAGCACGCCGCTGGTGGCCATGGAAGCCGTGGAAGAGGCCAACGTGTTCGTGCGCATCTGGCACAGCATCAAACGCTTCTTCAGCAACCTGTTCTAATGCACTACGCCGTCTGACGGCAGCAAAAAGGCGCAACTCCGGTTACAGGGTTGCGCCTTTTTTATTGGCACGAAACAAGAGGCATCATGATTCTGCAACAGTGAACGGCCCCGATCAGAGCGCCATTTCCAGTCCGCTGGATGCCATGTCTGCCAGCGGCAGCACACTCGCCTCACGTACCACCTCCCCCACCACGATGACAGCGGGGCTGGCCAGCGCTTCGCGGCGGGCGTCGTCCTGCATACAGGCCAGCGTAGTAACCACCTGCGCCTGGTGCGGCAGTGAAGCATTGGCAATAACCGCCACCGGCATGGACGGCGACATGCCGGCTGCCTGCAAACCCGCCACGATCGACGGCATCTGCTTCATGCCCATGTAAATCACCAGCGTGGTTCCGCCTGCCACGAGCGCACGCCAGTCCGGCGTGCCGCCTTCCTTGGTATGGCCGGTAACGAAGGTGACGCCACGGGTATGGCGACGGTCCGTCAGCGGCACGCCAATACTGGTGGCCGCGACAAGACCCGCGGTCAGGCCGTTGATGATCTCGACCAGCACGCCCGACGCCTCCAGAAAGGCCTTTTCTTCACCGGCGCGACCGAACATGCAGGGGTCGCCCCCCTTCACGCGGGCAACCGTCAGGCCCTGCCGCGCATAGCGTCGCATCAGCCGGTTGATGAAGTCCTGCGGCGTGGAGCGACAGCCCCCGCGCTTGCCCACCGGAATGATGCGCACATCGTCGCGGCAGAACTGGCGGATGGCCGGATTGACCAGATCATCCAGCAACACGATGTCGGCACGGCCGAGGGCACGCACGGCCTTGAGGGTGAGCAGCTCGACATCCCCCGGACCCGCACCAATGAGAAGCACGCTGCCCCGCTTTTTGCCAAAGACTGCACCGATGAAAGACATGACGACCTCACTCGCACGAAAAAACCGCATTGCTCAGTAACAGTGCAAGGGCCTTGCCAATTCCGCGCGCGACCGGCCCCGCCCGTCTCCCCTGAAAAACAAAACCCGGAGCCTGGGACCAGCAGACTCCGGGCACGCTATCTCTAAAGCGTCAACCGACAGGCAGGACTGACCGGCCCCGCCTGCGCACAGGGTTGGATCTCGCCGGTTACATCTTGTAGGCGAACTGCAGCCAGGCCTTGGAGGTATCGTTGGCAAAGCCAGCCACATCCCCGGCGGCATTGAAATCCGCCGCCTTCAGCATCACCGTCAGCTTGGAAGTGAGCGGCTTGCTCACCGAGAAATCCACTTCCTGGCCAAGGTCGTCACCATTAGCGTCGGTCTTGAAGTCATGCGCGGCCAGCACGAAGGTGTAGTCGGCAAATTTCGCCATCACCTTCACGTTCAGGTCTTCCAGTCCATCCGCTGGCGTTGCCAGGAAGCGGTCAGCCCAGCCGTTGAACGCATGCAGCGTGGCCAGCGGAGTCTTGAAACCCTGCTTCAGCACTTCCTGCTGCGCCTTCACGGTGACCGGGCCGAACTTGTAGCCCATCTGCAGGTCGTGATGGCTGGAGCCTGCCGTGGTGCCGTCCTTGTAGTCCGACTGGTCGGCATACGAGGCCTCGTACAGAAAATCCTTGATCGCACCATCCACGCGCACGCCGGTGTGCTCCCACGCCGTGGCCGGCGTGAGCTGTTCATCCACGCCGTAATAGAACACCGCCACCTTCGCGGCCGGGAATGCGGAGTACTTTACGTTGACCATGGGTGCACGCACGGCTCGACGAACACCGTTGATGGGATTCACCTTGCTTACGTAATCCAGCGTCACGCTCAGGTCCTTCACCAGTGTGCTGTTGGAGTAACTTATGGCGTCGAAGGTCTGGTCGTTCTGGCGCCAGCCAACGTCACCCACGAAACGGGCGTTGTCGAAAATGATCTTCTGGCGACCGACCTTGAAGCCATAGCCTTCCAGATACGCCTGGTTCACCTGCGTCACTTCGGGATCGACGATGGTGCCGAACCCGGTCTTGCCATTGATCGTGCTGTTGTAGTCTTCATGCCCCATGTTGCTGACGTTCTCGAACTCCAGGAACGCCGTGACGCCGTGGTAATCACCGGTCTTGTAACCCAGCACCGTACGCAGCGTCTCCGCATGCGCCTGCTTGGTGGCGTTATCGAAATCCACCCATTCCGCGCGCAGGCGCAAGTCCAGGAAGGTCTTGCCGCTGTAGATGGCTTCCTGCAACAGCGCCACCTCCATGGGCTCGGCATGTGCCACACCGACTGTCATGCCTGCCAACATCATCGACGACACCAGAATCGACCGCTTCATCACAACACCTCTTTGACTGTATGAAGAACTACCTGTGAGCACAGCTTCGGCATTTTTTCGGGCAAGCCGGGCCCGTGGTGGCGTTCCCGACCTCTCACGACGGGAACGCCACCTTGAAAAACAGTGACGGGTTAAGGCATCAGGCCGCGGAGGGGTGCTTTTGCCCCTGGTACAGGAACCGCAATACTTCCGTGCGGTAGTGGTGATACTCGCTGTCATTGGCGAGCTGCATGCGATCACGCGGTCGCGCCAGCTTGACGTCGAGGATCTCGCCAATGGTGGCGGCCGGGCCGTTGGTCATCATCACGATGCGGTCCGAAAGCAGCACGGCCTCGTCCACATCGTGCGTGACCATGACCACGGTCGATCCGGTCGCCGCCACGATCTTGATGAGCTCGTCCTGCAGGTGGGCACGGGTCAGCGCATCGAGTGCACCGAACGGCTCATCCATCAGCAGGATGCGCGGTTCCATGGCCAGCGCACGGGCAATGCCCACACGCTGCTTCATGCCGCCGGAAATTTCGCCGGGCATTTTCTTCATGGCATGGGACAGGCCCACCAGATTGAGCGTCTTTTCGGTTCGCTCACTGAGCTGGGCACGCGTCTCCTTTTCGCCGAATACCCGCTCCACCGCCAGGTACACGTTCTCAAAGCAGGTCAGCCATGGCAGCAGCGAGTGGTGCTGGAACACGACCGCCCGCTCCGGGCCCGGACCGGAAATTTCACGGTTGTTGCAGATCAGCACGCCGCTGGTGGGCAGCGTAAGGCCGGCGATCAGGTTGAGCAGCGTC
>JBKHWB010000026.1:0-22982 GCA_046566745.1 Gammaproteobacteria bacterium | reverse complement strand
AAAAGGGTGTCGAAATTTCGCTTCATGTCCGGCAGTTCGATGCGGTCCTGCGGACGCTTGGGGCCGGCCAGCGACGGCACGATGGTGTCCAGGTCCAGGATGACGGTCTGGCTGTAGTCAATGTCACCCGCCGCCGGAATGCCGAACAGGTGCTGTGCACGGAAGTATGACTCAAAGGCATCGACGTCGTCGTCCGTGCGGCCGGTGCCCTTCATGTAGCGCACGGTCGCTTCGTCCACCGGAAAGAAGCCCATGGTGGCACCATACTCGGGGGCCATGTTGGCGATGGTGGCGCGATCGGTCACGGTGAGGTGGCGGGTGCCTTCGCCAAAAAACTCGACGAACTTGCCCACCACTTTTTCCTTGCGCAGTATTTCGGTAATCGTGAGCACCAGGTCGGTGGCGGTAATGCCTTCACGCAGTTTGCCGCGCAACTCCACGCCGACCACATCCGGCGTCAGGAAGTACACCGGCTGGCCCAGCATGCCGGCCTCGGCCTCGATGCCGCCCACGCCCCAGCCCACCACGCCGACGCCGTTGATCATGGTGGTGTGCGAATCGGTGCCGACCAGCGTATCCGGGTAGCACACGCCGTCTTTCTGCTGCACGCCACGGAACAGGTATTCCAGGTTCACCTGATGCACGATGCCGAAGCCTGGCGGCACCACGCGGAAGGTATCAAACGCCTGCATGCCCCATTTCATGAACTGGTAGCGCTCACCGTTGCGCTGGAATTCCAGTTCCATGTTCTTGCGCAGGGCGTCGGGCGTGGCGTAGTAGTCGATCATTACCGAGTGGTCGACGACCAGGTCCACCGGCACCAGCGGTTCGATTTTCTTCGGGTCTTGTCCCATGTCGGCGGCCACATTGCGCATGGCGGCCAGGTCGCAGAGCAGGGGCACGCCGGTGAAGTCCTGCAGCACCACGCGCGCCACTACAAACGGGATTTCGTCGGTGCGCGGGGCATTGGGTTGCCAGTTGGCGAGCTGCCTGACGTGCTCGTCGGTGATCTTCTTGCCGTCGACATTGCGCAGCACGGCTTCCAGCACGATGCGCAGTGATACCGGCAGGCGCGAGAGGCGGCCGACGCCGGCTGCTTCCAGCGCGGGTAGGGAGTACAGCTCGCGGGTCTGGCCATTGCGGAGGGTGAAGGTCTGGCGGGTGGCAGGCAGGGACATGGGGCGGCTCCTTGTCAGGGGGCCACGCAACAGTGCCAGGGCGTGACCGGTCAGGCCTTCAGTCTAGCCCCGCGTCGTTAAAGTTGCGTACTTCTTCTCCCCCAATCGCGGGGGACGGGGCTATGATCGGGGCTTGTTTGCCAAGGAGGCCGCCATGTCGCAACCCGCCCAGCATTTCCGCATCTGCCATCTCTGCGAAGCCATGTGCGGCGTGGTGATCGAACACCAGGACGGTGAAATCCTCTCCATCAAGGGCGACAAGGCCGATCCGTTCTCGAAAGGCCACATCTGCCCCAAGGCCATTGCCCTGAAGGACCTGCACGAAGACCCGGACCGCCTGCGTCGCCCGGTGAAGCGTATGGCAACGGGGTGGGTGGAGATCTCCTGGGAAGAGGCCTTCGAAGAGATCGAGCAGAACCTGAAGCGCATCCGCCGGGACTTTGGCGGCGAGGCGCTGGCGGTGTACCTGGGCAATCCCACCGTGCACACACCGGCGCTGCTGGCCGTGCCGGCCTTTGTGCATGCCCTGGGGGCGAAGCAGCGCTTCAGTGCCACCTCGGTGGATCAGCTGCCCACCATGGTGGCGAACCACCAGTTGTTCGGACACCAGTTGCTGTTCCCAGTGCCGGATCTGGACCGGACCGATTTCCTGCTGATCGTTGGTGGCAATCCGGCAGCGTCCAACGGCAGCCTGATGAGTGCCGGCGATGTCATGGGCCGCATCAAGGGTATCCGTGACCGCGGTGGGCGCGTGGTGGTGGTGGACCCGCGCCTGACCGAGACCGCCCAGAAGGCGGACGACCATCTTTTTATCCGTCCGGGAACCGACTTCTTCTTGCTCGCGGCCATGGCCGCCGCGATGTTCGAGGGCGGTCTGGTCAAGCCGGGCGACCTGCGGCACCACATCGACGGACTCGACGAGCTGCAGCAGGCGTTGGCGCCGTTCACGCCGGAGCGGGTGGCCGACATGACGGGGGTCGGTGCCGAGCGTATCCGTGCCTTGGCGAATGACGTGGCTCTGGCCGAGCGCGCCGCCGTTTATGGGCGTGTCGGTGCCTGCACGCAGGAGTTTGGTGGTCTCACGGCCTGGATGCTGCACATCCTGAACATCCTCACCGGTAACCTGGACCGTGAAGGCGGCATGATGTTCGCTTCGCCACCGCTCGACCTGCTGGGCCTGGCCTCGCCGGGCGCCTACGGGCGCCAGCGGTCGCGTGTGCGCGGCTTGCCGGCGTTTAGTGGCGAGTTGCCGGTGGCCGTGCTGGCCGAGGAAATCCTGACGCCGGGCGAGGGGCAGATCCGTGCGCTGGTTACCCATGCGGGCAACCCGGTGCTGTCCACGCCCAACGGCCGACGCATGGACGAGGCACTGGCCTCGCTGGATTACATGGTGTCCATCGACATCTATGTCAACGAAACCACGCGTCACGCGAATATCATCCTGCCGCCGGTAAGTCCGCTGGAGCGGTCGCATATGGAGGTGGGGCTGGCGCCGCTGATGGTGCGCAATGCCGCCAAGTGGTCGCCAGCCTTGTTCGAGGCACCGGAGGACGGACGACAGGACTGGCAGATTCTGGCCGAGCTGACGCAGCGCATGGGCGGCGACGGACCTCTGAGCCGGATGGCGCGCAAGGGTGTGCATGCGGTGGTGCATCGGCTGGGGCTGGATGCGGGGCTGGATCTGTTGCTGCGCACGGGGCCGTATGGCACCCATGCGGCGCTGGCGGATCGCCGTGCCTCGCCAGTGCAGAAGATATTGTCAGTGCTGCGACCGAAAGACGGCCTGAGCCTGAAGAAGCTGCGCGAGCATCCGCACGGTATCGACCTCGGACCGCTTCGCCGGCAACTGCGCAAGCGGCTGGAGACCAGGGGGCGTCGCATTCCGCTGGCGGCACCGCTCTATCTCGACGACATTCCGCGTGCAATGGAGCGCTTGCAGTCCTGGCAACCAGGCGAGTTGCGCGTGATCGGCCGCCGCCATGTGCGCAGCAACAACTCCTGGATGCATAACTCGCATCGCCTGGTGAAGGGGCCCAACCGGTGTACGGCCATGCTGCATCCCGATGATGCGGCGGTGCTGGGCGTTGCCGACGGCATGCAGGTGCGCCTGTCCTCGCGTGTCGGGGCCATCGAGTTGCCGGCCGAAGTGACCGAGGCTGTCATGCCTGGTGTGGTCTGCGTGCCACACGGCTTTGGCCATGGCCGCGAAGGAGTGCAACTGCACGTGGCCCGGCGCGAGGCGGCGGGCGCGAGCCTGAACGACATCACGGACGAGCAGGTGGTGGATGTCATCACGGGGACCGCGGTTCTGAACGGGGTGCCGGTCAGCGTGGCCCCGGTGGCTCCGTGACCTGGTCCGGCAGGCGCAGGGATTGGTCAAAAAATGTGCGAACTGTATCGCGCAGTTACAAACCGGGATGGTATCGGCCGGCGTCTTTTGCGACACTCGCGGCCATACAGAAAGGAAAAACGGCTGATTCTTATGCGTTTTCAAGCACTTATATTGATTTTTGGGATGCTGGTGCTGTCCGCCACAGCACGGGCGGCACCGATCCCGGCCGAGATGCTGACCGATGACGAGTCGTCCGCCCCGGTTCAGGCCAATTCGCTCATGCCCTTTGACGACATGGTGGTGGTGGCGTTGAGCCTGATCGGTACGCCCTACAAGTATGGCGGTAACACGCCGGATACCGGCTTTGACTGCAGTGGTCTGGTCCGCTATGTGCTCGGTCTGTCCAGCACTCTCACCCTGCCGCGTACCTCGGCCGAGATGTTCCGTATGGGGGGCAAGTCGGTGAGTCTGGACAGCCTGGTGCCGGGCGACCTGATTTTCTTCAAGGTGAAGTCCAAGCGCATCAATCATGTGGCGGTTTACATCGGGGAGAACCGGTTTGTGCACGCGCCCTCCACGGGCGGCTTTGTGCGCGTGGACGTGCTGGGCAAGAACTACTGGCAGCGCTATATCACCGGTGCCCGTCGCGTGATCCCGGAGCTGGTGGCCTCGCACCCCTGATTGCCCTTTGTCCGGCGTCATCCCGTATCATCTCAGGCCCGCTTTCGAGTGGGCCTTTTCATGGGAGCGGAGAACACGAATGCTGGATGACCTGCTGAAGTCTGCTGCACTGCAAGAGTCTGTCGCCATTCCGGAGGGCTGGGCCCAGGGCCGTGCCTGCTATGGCGGGCTGGTGGCGGCGCTGCTGTGTGCCCGCTTGCGCCACGTGGTGGGCGAGGAGCGCGTGCTGCGGTCGGCCACGGTATCCTTCGTGGGGCCGGTGGCCGTGGGGGCGGCCCGGCTGGTGGTGGAAGTGCTGCGCAGTGGCAAGAGCGTGACACAGGCCGAGGCACGGCTGTACCAGAGTGACGAAGTGCAGGCGGTGCTGCTGGCCAGTTTCGGGGCCACGCGCGTCTCGCAGATCCTTGTGGCGCCGCGGGTGGCCACTCCCGTGTTCCGCCGCCCCGAAGACAGCGCGTCCATGCCCTGGGTGCCAGGGGTGATGCCGGAGTTCCTGCAGCAGCTCGACATGCGCTGGGCCGAAGGGGCGATGCCCTTTGCCGGCGCGGCGCAACCGGATTTTGGTGGCTGGATGCGGTTTCGCCATGACATTCCCGATTTCACGCTCACCCATCTTTTCGGCCTGATTGATGCCTGGCCCCCGGCGGTGTTGCCGATGTTCCGCACGCCGGCCCCGGCCAGTTCGATGTGCTGGACGCTCGAGTTCCTGCACTTTCCGGAGGGCAAGACGGGGGAGCACTGGTGGCAGTACCAGGTGCGCACGGACGCCAGCGGTGAAGGCTATGCCCACACCGAGGCCCACGTCTGGGACGATGACGGCCGTCTGGTGGCCATCAGTCGCCAGACCATCACGGTGTTTGCCTGACGGCCATGATGCTCCCGATCGACGCGGTATTGCCGTCGCTGGTGCAGACGTTGGCGGCCCACACTGCTGTTGTGCTGCAGGCGCCGCCGGGTACCGGCAAGACCACGCGTGTGCCGCTGGCGCTGCGCGAGGCGGATTTCCTGCAGGGAAAAAAGATCGTCATGCTGGAGCCGCGACGTCTGGCGGCGCGCTCGGCCGCGCGCTTCATGGCGACCCTGTTGGGCGAAGAGGTCGGCCGCAGCGTGGGTTACCGCACACGCCTCGACACGAAAATTTCGCGCGACACCCGCATCGAAGTGGTGACCGAAGGCATCCTCACGCGCCTGCTGCAAAGTGATGAGGCACTCGCCGATTACGGCATCGTGATCTTCGACGAATTCCACGAGCGTTCGCTGCAAGCCGATCTCGGTCTTGCTCTGGTGCGTCAGTGCCAGCAGGTGCTGCGTGACGACCTGCGCCTGCTCGTGATGTCGGCCACGCTTGATGTGCAACCGATTGCGCAACTGCTGGGCGATGCGCCGGTACTGTCCTGTCCCGGACAAGTCTTTCCGGTCGAGACACGTTACAACGCACCGGGCCGTACGCCCTGGCTCGATCATCTCGCGCAGGTGATCCGGGATGCGCTCAAGTCCGAAGACGGATCGATGCTGGTGTTCCTGCCGGGTGAAGTGGAAATCCGTCGTCTCATGGAGCGTCTCGATTCTCTGCCGGCAGATGTCGTGCTGGCACCGCTCTACGGACAGCTGTCCGGAGATGAGCAGGACCGGGCCATTGCACCGGCACCGGCCGGACAGCGCAAGATTGTGCTGGCCACGTCGATTGCCGAAACCAGTCTCACCATCGAAGGCATCCGCATTGTCATCGATGCAGGGTTCCTGCGCGCACCCTCTTACGATCCCAACAGTGCGATGACACGGCTGGTGACGCAGCGCGTGGCGGCGGCCAATGCCGAGCAGCGTCGTGGTCGTGCCGGGCGTTTGGGGCCGGGCATTTGCATCCGCTTGTGGAGCGAAGAAGAAAATTCGCGCTTGCAGCCGTTTGCCGTGCCGGAAATCCGGCAGGCCGATCTTACCGGGCTGGTGCTGGAGCTGGCGCAGTGGGGCGTGCGCGATCCGGCCACGTTGTGCTGGCTGGATGTCCCGCCGGCGGCGAGCTGGGCGCAGGCGCGCGAGTTGCTGCAGTCACTGGAAGCGCTGGATGCCAACGGTGCGATGACCGCGCATGGTCGCGCCATTCTCGCGCTGGGCCTGCCGCCTCGTCTCGGTCATCTGGTGGTGCGCGGTCGCGAGCTGGGGTTGGGTAAACTTGCGGCAGAAATGGCGGCACTCTTGTCCGAGCGCGACATCCTGCCGCGTGACAGCGGCACCGACCTGCATGATCGCCTGATGTGCCTGCGTGGCGAGTGGCAAGTGCCGGGTGTGGATCGCGGCCGCCTGCAATTGGTGCGCGAAAATATGCGACGTCTTCAGGACAGGAGTGCGGTCGCCCGCGCAGAAGAAGATGATGACGCCGGGCGGTTGTTGGCGCTGGCGTTCCCGGATCGCATCGCGCAGCGTCGTCCCGGCCATGCGGCGCGATACGTGTTGGCCAACGGTCGCGGGGCCGTGTTGCCGGAAGAGGATCGTCTGGCCCGGGAGCCTTGGTTGGTCGTTGCTGATCTGAATGGCCAGGCGCGCGAAGCGCGAATATTTCTCGCTGCACGTTTATCTCAGGCTGCTCTGGAAACCACGCTGGCACCGGCGGTCGAGTCGCGCGAGTTTGTCAGTTGGGACAGCAGCACGCAGGCCGTGCAGGCGCGTCAGCAACGCATGCTGGGGGCGCTGGTGCTGGAGGACAAGCCCTTGGCATCGGCCTCACCGGAGAACATCGCGTCCGTGCTGGCACAAGCCATTGCCGATGCCGGCCTGCAGGTATTGCCGTGGACGGAACACTTGCGGCAATGGCAGGCCCGCGTGCAGCTCCTGCATGCGCTGGAGCCGGAGCAGTGGCCCGATGTCAGTGACGACGGCTTGCGAACCCGCATGGCGGAGTGGGCAGCTCCGTATCTGGCTGGCATGTCGCGTTTCTCGCATCTCGACCGCTTCCCGCTGCACGACGCCCTCGCCGGCCTGCTGGACTGGCCGAAGCAGCAGGCGCTGGACCAGTTGTTGCCCACACACCTCGTGGTGCCGACCGGCTCGCGCATCGCGATTGATTACACCGGCGAGCATGATCCGGTGCTGGCCGTGAAGCTGCAGGAAATGTTCGGGCTGACGGAGACGCCGCGACTGGCCCGTGGCCGGGTTCCCCTCACCCTCCACCTGCTGTCGCCGGCACAGCGCCCTGTCGCCGTCACGCAGGACCTCGCCAGTTTCTGGAAAAACGCCTACCCTGATGTGCGCAAGGATTTGCGGGGCCGCTATCCGCGTCACCCCTGGCCGGAGGACCCGCTGACGGCCGAGGCGCAGCGGGGCGTAAAGAAGAAGCCCGACAAGTCCTGAGCCGGGCGAGCAGTGACCAACCAGACAGGAGTGAGCGGCATGGCGGTGGCATTTGACAGGAGGGCGGTGGGGTTTGCCGTGCAGGGTGATCGCGTGCGCGGGGATTTCTACCTGCCTGCCGGGAGTCGCAAGCCACCGGTGGTCGTCATGGCTCATGGCTTTGGCGGCGAGCGCCGCTTCAGCCTGCCGGCCTTTGCCGAGTTCTTTGCCGCCCATGGACTGGCAGTGCTGCTGTTTGACTACCGGGGTTTTGGCGACAGCGAGGGTCAGCCGCGAGCCCTGGTGGACCACCATCGCCACCTTGAAGATTATGCAGCCGCCGTGGCGTGGGCGCGCCAGTGCCCCGAGGTGGATGGCCTGCGGCTGGCCGTCTGGGGGACGTCCTACAGCGGCGGGCACGCCCTGGTGACGGCGGCGCGCGACCCTGGCGTGAAGGCGGTGGTGGCGCAGGTGCCGCATGTTGATGGCCTGGCCAGCGCCTTGGGCTATCCCAAGCGGCTGCTGCCTAAGGCCAGTTGGCTGGCCGCGCAGGACATGCTGGCTACGGCCCGGGGTGCCGAGCCGGTGCGCATGCCCATCGTTGCCGAGGAGGGTGTGCGCGCCCTGGCCATGGCCGATTGCTATGACGGCTACACGCGCATGATCCCCGCAGGTGCCGACTGGATGAACGCCGTGCCGGCACGCATCCTGTTTACGCTCATGACCTACCGGCCGGTGACCGAAGTGGCCCGCATAGCCTGCCCGGTGCTGATGGTCGCATCGCCCACGGATACCTTGATCCCGTTCTCGGCCACGCGGCGTGCCGCGGCACAGATTCGCGATTGCCGCCTGGAACTGATCACGGGCGGGCACTTTGATCCCTATGTGGGCGACTGCTTTGAGCGGGTGGTGCGTATGGAAGGCGACTTCCTCTGCCGGACGCTGGGCGTGGCCGCCTGATGGCATGGATGGCGGTGGTGTTGGGCCGTGTATGAAATAATGCGTGCGCGGTCGGCTTCAGTGGAAGTGACCGCCTTCCGTCCCATGGTTGCAGGAGACCGTTTCCCGTGAAGTCCGGACTTTCACCCTCGCGACGTCGCCAGACCCTGCCGGGCATTCCTGGCGTGTATGTGCTGCTGTTCTGCGATCTCGTCAGGCAACTGGGCTATGACGAGCAGCGGTTGCTGGAGGGCCTGGAGTTGAGTCGTGCGCAGTTGCTGGCGCCGGATGCGCGCGTGTCGGTCACCGATGCCGCTCAGGTGCTGCATCGTGGCCTGGCAGTGGCGGGTCATGAAGGCCTGGGGTTCCGTTTTGCCGCGGCGCTCAAGGTCACGCTGCACGGGTCGGTCGGCCTGCTGGCGCTGTCCAGCCCGACGGTGCGCGATGCGCTGGAGGCCGGTACCCGCTACCTCGGGCTGCGCGCGCCCTTTCTGGAATTTGTCTGGCAGACCGGGCCGGGCGAGAACGACCATTCCCGCGTCATGCTGGAGGTGCGCGAACGGTTTCCGCTCGGCCGCCAGCATGACTTCTTCATGGAGGCCATGCTGATGGGGCTGGTCTACATGATGCAGCAGTTGAACGAGGATGCGCTGCAAGACACGGCGGTCTGGCTCACCGGCCCGCCGCCCGCACATTACGCCACGCTGGCGGCTAGCTTGCCGGTGCCGGTGCACTACAACGCGCCCTGTTGCATGGTGCAGGCCTCCGCTTTGGTGCTGGAGCAGACGCCGCGGCTGGCCGATCCGGCCATTGCCGCGCTCGCGCGCGAGCAGTGCGAGGCGGAGTACCAGAAGCTGTTCGCGGCACCGGAATCATTGTTGCTGGAGGTGCGCCAACGCCTTGTAGACATGGAAGACGGTACCCTGTCGCTGGAGCAGATGGCGGATCGCTTGCACATGTCGTCCCGCACGCTCAAGCGGCGACTGCAGGACGAAGGCGCGAACTACCGCGAGATCGTCGAGGCAGTGCTGCGCGAGCGTGCCACCCGCCTGTTGATGGAAACCGACCTGCCGGTAAGCGAGATTGCCTTTCGCACCGGTTACAATGATGTCTCGAATTTCACGCGGGCCTTCAAGCGCTGGACCGGCAAGACGCCGCGCGATTTCCGGCGCTGACCTGTCGGCAGCGCACAAAAAAACCGGCACATGGCCGGTTTTTTTTCAGGGGGCGGACGTCACTTTTCCACGAAGGCGCGTTCGATCACGTAGTCGCCGGGCTTGTTGCTGGTGCCCTCGACAAAGCCGCGCTTTTCCAGGATATCGACCAAGTCCTTGAGCATGCTTGGGCTGCCGCAGATCATGACGCGGTCCACGGCCGGGTCGAGCGGCGGCAGGCCGATGTCGGTGAACAGCTTGCCGTTCTCGATCAGGTCGGTGAGGCGGCCCTGGTTCTTGTAGGCCTCGCGCGTCACGGTCGGGTAATAGATCAGCTTGTCCTTCACCAGTTCGCCGAAGAATTCGTTGGCGGGCAGTTCCTTCGTGATGTAGTCCTCGTAGCCCAGTTCGCTCACTTCACGCACGCCGTGGGTGAGGATGATCTTGTCGAAGGCTTCGTAGAATTCCGGATCACGGATCACGCTCATGAACGGGGCGAGGCCGGTGCCGGTGCTGAGCAGGTACAGGTTCTTGCCCGGCTTCAGGTTGTCCATGATCAGCGAGCCGGTCGGCTTGCGGCTGACCTTGATGGTGTCACCCACCTGCAGATGCTGCAGGCGCGAGGTGAGCGGGCCGTTCTGCACCTTGATGCTGTAGAACTCCAGGTGTTCCTCGTAATGGGCGCTGACGATGGAGTAGGCGCGCATCAGCGGTTTGCCGTCCACTTCCAGGCCGATCATCACGAACTGGCCGGTCTTGAAGCGCAGGGCCGGATCGCGGGTGGTGGTGAAGCTGAACAGCGTATCGTTCCAGTGATGCACGCTGAGGACGGTTTCAGTGGCGAAAGCGGAGGACATACGGCCGGTCTCATCGGGTAATTCAGTCAGGGTGCGCTTTGTACCAGTCCCCTCTTATAAGCTCAAACAGATATTTCTTATTGAACCATACAGAAGGACTGATAAAGAGCGGCGTCATTGTACGACGGGAGCTTTGCGGGCGGATTGACCCGTATCAGCATGCCGCGTTGACGGACGGGTACTGGGGCCCTGCCGCGGAGCCTTGCAGGTAGCCGGTGACCATGGCCGTCAGGCCCTCCACCACCTCGTCTTCCGTGAGCAGGGCACGCTCCTGGCTGATGAAGCGTACCAGCGTGAAGATGACGCTGTTGTAGGTCACGAAGAGCCGTACCTGCAGGTCGGGCACCTGGTAAGTGTGCAAGTGCTTGAGGAAGTAGCGGCGGCCGATATCCATGACGTGCTGCTCCAGCACATCGGCGACGCGGTGCACCGGCAGGCGGTGCCAATTGCGGGCAATCTCCAGGTACAGGCCCTCGTTGTTGTGCATCAGGTTGAGGGTGACGCGGATGGACAGCCGTACCATGTCCTCCAGCGCCATGGCGGCCTCCGGGTGGATGGTGCGGTTGAGCAGTTGGGTGACGTCATGGGCGAGCTTGTCGAGCAGCGCGGCGATGAGTGCGTCCTTGTCCTCGAAGTATTGGTAAAGTGAGCCCACACTTACGCCGGCGGCCTCTGCAATCAGGGGTGTCGTCGTGCCATCCAGGCCATGATGGGCAATGGTGCGGGCGGTGGCCTCGATCAGGGTGTCCACCATCTGGCGGGAGCGTTGCTGCTGCGGGCGCTTGCGCACGTGAGGTCTCCCCACCAGGTCAGGATAGTTGTCGCGGCGACGGGTTGCCGGAATGCGAATTGAATGCGAAGACATATTCGCATTAAGGTCGGGAACATGCCAGCCTGGAGTATCTGCATGACTGCCGCCATCCCTGCGAATGAACGCCCCATCCCTGCCCGGGCCCGTCCCTTTCACAAGGCCGCACGCCGCCAGCCCGCCTGGATGAAGCTGCTGGTGGGGCGCGACATGGCCCCGACCGAGCCCGAGTGGCGGGCCATGATCGATGCCCTGTGGGAAGGGGACAAGCCGATGGACGACCTGGTGGACTGGATGTTCGCCGGCAACCCGCGCGAGGCCCGGATCCTTATCGACCGCGCCCTCAACCAGGGCATTGCCAGCGTGCCGGAAGCCCCGCAGGCGCTGAAGGATTTCTTTGCCATCGTCGACCGCGAACCAGCCTGGCTGGACCGGCAACTGCTGGAGGAGGGCGTGAGTTTCATCCACCGTACCGGGCTGGCCGGGCCGTATGTGCTGCGCGACTTTGCCCTGATGGGTGGCTACCTGCTGTCCGGTTTCAACAAGGCGCTGATCCTGACCGGCGCGCTCAACAAGAGTGCGGCGCAACGCATTGCCGAGACCGGCAAGTGGTGGATTGACTGCACCGGGCATGGCGGACTGCAGCGTTTCGGTGACGGCTTCAAATCCACCATTCATGTGCGCATGGTGCATGCCATGGTGCGCCGGCACCTGCCGAAGAATCCGGAATGGAACAACGAGGTGGACGGCCTGCCCGTCAACCAGATCGACATGGTCGCCACCTATCTGGCGTTTGGTCCGGTGATGCTGGTGGGTATGCGCGCGCTCGGCATACCGGTGTTGCCGAGGGATTCGAAGGCGGTCATGCACCTGTGGAAATACGCGGGCTGGCTGATGGGTGTGCAGGAAAAGTGGCTGGTGGATGACGAGCGCGACGGGCTGGTGCGTTTGTACCAGACCTACATGACACAAAGCCGTCCGGACTGGACCAGCAAGGAGCTGGGCGTGGCCTTGTCGCGCGAGCCCTTCGGTCGCAAGTTGCCGGAATGGCAGAAGTGGCCGTGGTTGCACGAGTGGCGCCTCAAGTCGATTTACCAGCAGCACCTCAGTGTCACCAGCCTGTTTTTCGGCAAGGCACAGCGCCGCCAGTTGGGGCTGCCGGATAACGTCTATCCCTGGTTTCCGCTGCTGACGGCGGGGCCGCGCTTTCTGAATTATTCGGTGAAGAGCCTGCTGCCCGGTACGCGCCAGCGACTGGAGCGGGAAGGACGCGCCGAGCAGGTGCGGGCGCTGTCCAGCATGTTTGGCGAAAAAGAGCATGGCATCATCAAGCCGGGCGAGCATCACCCGGCACACATCCGTTGAGCGCGACACTGGAGCGGCCCGTGGCAACCGCGCGGGCGACGGTACACAACGACCACCAGATTTCTGCACGGGAGAAACGAATGCCATCCTTGCCCTATTTTTCCGAGGCCAACCGCACGGTGCGGCGCACACTGCCGGGCAATGCCGGTCTGCCGCTGGTGGGCTACAGCCTTGACTTCCTGAGCAATCCGGTCGGCATGGGACTGAAGCTGTACCAGAAATACGGCCCGGTTTACTGGATCAATGCCTTCGGCATCACTTTCCTGCAGATGCAGGGGCCGGAGGCCAACCAGTTTGTTTTCCGCAACCAGGGCGATATCTTTTCCAATAATCAGGGTTGGGATTTCTACATCGGAAAGTTCTTCAAGCGCGGCATCATGCTGCTCGATTTCGAGGAACACCGTCATCATCGCGGCATCATGCAGGCCGCGTTCAAGAAGCCGGTGCTCATGCAGTATCTCGAACGCATGAATCCGGCTATCGAAAAAGGAATCGGGCGCTGGCACGAAAGTTCACGGTTTCCCGTGCTGAAAAAGGTCAAGCAGCTCACGCTGGACATGGCGACCGACGTGTTCATGGGTGAGCAGCTGGGTCCTGAAGCGGACAAGGTGAATCGTGCGTTTGTCGATTGCGTGCGGGCCGGTACGGCGCTGGTGCGTTTTCCGGTGCCGGGCGGCCGCTGGAAGAAAGGCCTTGACGGCCGCCGGGTGCTGGAGGACTTCTTCCGCTCGCGTATCGCCGCCAAGCGTGCGCATCCGGGGGAGGACCTGTTCTCGCGCCTGTGCCAGGCCGAGGATGAGCATGGCCAGCGTTTCAGCGACGATGATGTCATCAATCACATGATCTTTCTGATGATGGCGGCGCACGACACGTCGACCATCACCCTGTGTTCGATTTTCTACCAGCTGGCGAAGCACCCCGAGTGGCAGGAGCGCGTGCGCGAGGAGGCTTTTGCCTTGGGCAAGCGTGATCTGGTGCACGAGGATCTTGCCAGTCTGGAGACGATGGGGCTGGTGATGAAGGAGGCGTTGCGCATGTTGGCGCCTGTGCACGGCATTCCGCGCAAGACGGTGAAGGATTGCGAATTCAAGGGGCATCACATTCCGGCCGGCACCTTCATTTCTCTCAGTCCGATGATCACGCACCACCTGCCGGACTGGTGGGAAAAGCCCGAGGTGTTTGATCCGGAACGCTTTACCGAGGCACGCAGCGAGCACAAGAAGCATCCTTACATGTATGTGCCGTTCGGTGGTGGCGCACACATGTGCATTGGTCTGCATTTTGCCGAAATGCAGATCAAGGCCATTTTGCATCATGTCGTGCAGCAGTATCGCTGGAGCGTCCCACAGGACTACACCATGCCGGTGGATTTCACGTCACTGCCGGTGCCGGGTGACGGCCTTCCGGTGAAACTGGAGCGGTTGTAATGCGTCGTGTGCTTTGACCGTGTGACCAAAGAAAAAATGGCGACCTTCAGGTCGCCATTTTTTTTAGGTGAGTCCATGACGGAGCGTCTAGTGCACTCCGTCGAGGACTCAGAGGCCGGCCAGCTTCAGGCGGTTGGCGTGTTGACGGTACAGGGCCTTCGGGTTGGTCTCAAAAATGCTGACCAGACCGAGCACCTGGTTTACTTCGTCAAAATGGTTCATGTAGTAATTGTCGCGGATCACTTTGCCCAGGTGGCTGCTGCAGCGACCTACCAGACCGTCGTTCTGCCAGTCTGCCTTGCCGATGAAGGCCAGGCCGGTCAGGGCCATGGCGGCATCCACCGGGTCAAACAGGTTGGTCGACCGCGCGGTACCACTCCAGGAGTAATAGCGCACGCCATTGGCGGTGTAGGCGCCTTCACCGCAGGCCGTGGTCGGTACACCGGCCGGGAAACGGGCGTTGAAGGCAGCGGCGCCAGCGGTGGTCAGCGAGGTGAGGCCGGCGAGTGAATCTTGCGACAGCGTTTCACCGGCGGCGAGGCCGATGATCTTGCCCAATCCGTCCACTATCGAGGTGAGCAGCGATGTCAGCGGGGCACCAATCACCGCCAATTCCGAGGCCTGCTTGGCAAGGTCGGCGACCGGAGTTCCCTTGGTGACGCCTCCCACCGAGGTGGCCGAGGCAATGCGGCCCGGTATGGTGCCGGCGACATAGCGGATGGACTGGTTGCCGTGGCTGTGGCCGATCAGGTTGACCTTGGCGGCGCCGGTGATGGCCAGGATGTCCTGCACCTGCGCCAACAACTGCTCTCCGCGCACTTCAGAGGACTCGAAGGACGACACCTGGGTCACATGCACCGAGGCGCCGTTGCTGCGCAGGTCTTGCGGAATGCCGTACCAGTAGTCGATCGGGCCGATGTTGTCGAAGCCGCCCATGCCGTGTGCGAGCACAATCGGGTGCTTCGTCATGGCGTAGGTGGAGGCATGTACGGGTAGCGTGGCAAACGTGGCGCCGGCCACCAGCAGCAGCGAAGTAAGCGTGTTTTTCATGTTGAGGCATCCGGTGTTTTTTGTGGTTTTTGGCCAGGATGCAGGCAGACCGAAGTGGCTGCCTCTTGGCTTGCAGTGGTAATCACCGACAAGCGTAGTCAAAAAAGGGATGGACGGTGAATAACCGTAGTGGCCGTCGACATGAACAGATTCGGCCAGCGCGGGACTGGCGCAGGCCACGCCAGGTGGGGGCTGGACTCAGGCGCTGTCCAGCCACTCCCGCAGTGTCTGGTAGACGCGATCATCGCTGAGGATGGCCAGATGCCCCAAGGCGGGCAGTGTCACCCGTGTCACGGTATCGCCGGCCAAGGCGCGGGCCGGGTCGGGGTGCTGCCCAAGGGCGCTGGGCACGGGCACCAGGCCATCGCCTATCCATTGCCGGCTGGCATCCTGCCCCATATGGGCCGCCAGCAGGAGGTGCCGTGCGCCTTCGTGCAGGCTGGCCGGGTGCGGCCGGCCAGGTGGCACCACGCGGCCATGGCGCAGGTCCATGATGCCGCTGCTGCGCAGGTTGCCCAGCTGCATCAGCGGCTTGGTGTAGGGCATGAGGCCGAGCAGGCTGTTGGCGCGGTGCCCCAGTCGCTCATAGGGGGAGCCGTGGTGCGGGCTGCCCAGGTAGGCGGCATGGCGGAGTTGCTGCAGCCAGCGTTGTTCGAGTTGTTGTGCATGGTAGGTGGCGGAGCGGATGAGCAGGCCCCCCATGCTGTGGCCGATCAGGGTGAGTTCGCTGCCCTGGCCGAAACCGGCGCGTTCCAGCAGGTTGGCTAGTGCCTGGCCGTTTTCGTGGATGGGGCGACCGGTGTTGTAGCGCAGCCATGCCACGGCGCGGCCGGAGTTGCGCAGCTCCTGCACGAAGGCGTGGTGGGCGGCAGTCTGCCATTCAAGCTCCGACAGGCACAGGCCATGCAGGAACAGAACGCCGCCGCGGGAGGCCTGCTCGCGCCAGTCCTGGGGCGTCAGGGGCCGCCCCTCGGCGTCCACCAGCGTCATGCGCTGCTGCAGCGGGCTGTCCCAGTCACGCACCACGTCGCCCGCCACTCCGTTGAGAATGCTGCGGAACATCGTCCAGCGGCGTCCGGCCGGTTCGGTGTCGTGGCTGTCCACATACTGGCCGGTCAGGCGCGCCAGGTAGCGAAGGCTTTGCAGCACCACGTGGTAGGGCAGCGGGGCTTTCTCGGCGGGCCGGGTGGCGTCTGCTTTCCAGGGTAACGGGAAGCCGCTGATGGTGGCATGCATCTCTGCCGTCAGCCGCGTGACCTCGGTGGCACCGAGCAGTCCCAGATGGGTCAGGGCTACGCCACGGCGCAGCAGCGCGCTGGCGGGCACTGCCGGGGTGTCGGGACGCGGTGCTTCTGCGGGGGTGGTCATAGTGCCATCACCAAAGTGAACATATGTTCACAATGATGTGGGTGAGTCTGGCGCGGGTCAATGCCGCTCGTCGGTCAGGGTGGGGTAGCATGGCGGGTGGGCGGGACATCACGGTGACAGGGCGCAGGGCAATGATGAAGCAGTGGCTGAGGGTGGCACTGATGGTAGTGGCCGGACTGGGTGTGGCCACGGCGGGATGGGCCGGGGAGTACTTTCTGGACGGCGGGCAAAAGAAGGAGCTGTTGCTCTTTGGCCGCATGACGGGGCATGACGGGGCGCAGTATGACGTCTGGATCGTGCCGGGTTATGTGCCGCCGGCCCGCAATGCCCGCAAGGGCTGGCACCAGGCGGGCGACCAGCTGGATGCCTACGGTCAGGCGGACCACTACCGGGCGTTGGCCAGAACGTCGCGCCAGTGGTTGCGGTTTGCCCGTCATGACCTGTTGCAGGATTTTGCCTTGAAGGGCACGCGCACTGCCTGGGCGGACGCGATGGGCACGGCCCACCGGCGGGTGGAGCGACGGGTGTTTGGCTGGTGGTTTGCCTACCCATGGGCGCTGCTGGAGGCCTCGACGGAGTCGCTGCTGCGAACCGGGATTGGCATTCCCGGCAGTGTGGCGACGGCCGTGGGGGCCTACACGGCGGTGCCCGCCTGGTATTTCGTGGCCCCGGCGGTCGGCAGTGCCGCCTATGCGGCGGTTCCCGGAACCCTGTTGCCGGTTGTCGCCGCCAGCTGGAATACGGTAATTGCACCACCGCTGGCGCTGGCCGGACAGCAGCCGGCACCGGAGCGGGCCGATGGCTTCTGGATGAAGCGCCTGAAGGATCCGGCAGAGGACGACATCCGTGCCAGGTTCATTGCGTGGCAGGCCCAGTGGCAGCAGGATGCCCGCCTGGTGGAGATGCGCGAAGCGATGGCACTGGACGAGCAGGCCCGCACCGCGAGGATTGCAGGCCTGAGGGCGCAGATCGACGCCGAAGACAAGACTCGCCGGGAGCAAGCGGCCGCTTTCGAGGCCGAGCGCAGGCGCGTGGTGGCAGAAAAAACCCTGAGTGGTGCCGACGCGTTACGCGACGAGCTGGCCGCTCATGGCTACTCGGCTGCACGCCTGCAAGCCCAGCGCGACCTGTTGCGTGACCTGTTGCTGCAGCAGGGAATGACGGCTGATGAGGTGACGCGCATGCTTGATGCCCTGCTTGGACCCGACATGCGCGCGCCCGGCGAGTATCGCAGTGACTCGGAGAAAACCGACCCGCTGCTGCAGGTCAGGGATCGTCTCTGATCGACGGGGAATGTAAGGGTAATAACAAGAAGGGCACCTTGCGGTGCCCTTCTTGTTACATGCGACAGTGCCGGGGGCGCTGGTCAGAGCTTGCGCTGCCAGGCGATGCCGAATGAGTTTTCTTCCATTTTCAGGTTGGCATTGCCGCCGCCAAAACCGGCGGGAGGAAAGCCTGGCGGGATGGAGTTGTTGCCCTGCACCGACACCTCGGGCATGTGGGCCACGAAGACGCTGATGGTGTGGTTCTCGTTCACCGCAAAGCTGCCGCCCAGGGTGTAATGCTCCTCCACCACGCCCGGTGCCAGGATGTTGAAGAAGGTTTCACCCGGGGGAATCGGCTGGTCCAGGTCGCTGTAGCCGGCGCGCAGCGTCAGTCGTGGTGTTGCCTGGTAGATGACGCCCAGCTTGAGTACGTCGACATCGTCCCAGCCAAAGCCGGGACCGTTGCTGCTGCCCAGGGGCTGGCCGGCAAACAGACGGCTGACGCTGTTGCCAACGGCCGGAATGTCGCTCAGGGCGATGTGCTGGAAGTCGGCCAGCAGGGTCAGCTTCGGGGTGACCTTGACGGCAGCGCCGAGGGTCCAGGTTTCGGGAATGTCGAAGTCGCCCTGGTCGGCAAACAGGCCGGCGTACTTGTCGAACTCGCTCATGTAGGTTTTCGACTGCCAGCTGGCGCCCAGCGTGACATGCCTGCCGAGGGAGCCTTGCCAGCCGAGGCGAACCCCGGCACCGGTAGCACTGTCGGTGCCGTTGTCGCTCACATGTGCCGGGTCGGCCGAGTACATGCCGAAAATGCTGATGCCTTTGGCCTCAAAAGTCTGGTAGGCGAGATTCACGGCCAGGCCGACGGACTGTCCCTCGGCAAAGCGCCAGGCCACGGCTGGTGCAATGAACAGCTGCTCCAGATTGATCCCTGCCGGGCCGGTGGCCATGAAGCGGGCATAAGGATTGGTGCCGTAATCCGTGTTCATGCCGCCGTTGCCGTAGACCGCCACGCCCGCCGCCAGGGTGGGGCTCAGGACGCGGTTGTAGCCGAATTCGGGGATGTAGAAGCGCTTGGTGTCGCTGCCGTCAAAGGACTGGTCCGGGCCGAAGGCGTTGCCGGTGATGGAGGCGCCGCGCCTGGGCGTGAAGATTTCCAGCCCGACATCCAGCCGGTTGCCCAGATCCACCAGCCCGGCCGGGTTGGTGGCGGCTGCCAGCGAATCCTGGGCATGGGCCACGCCGGCCCCGGCAACGCCTTTCGACTGCACGCCGTAGCCATGGGAAAAGTAGCCGTTAGTGGCATGGGCGAGTGAGCTGCCGGCCAGGACCACAGCCAGTGGGAGGTGGGCGAAGGCAAAGCGGGACATGCAGACTCCAGGATGCAGATAGAGGGTATCAGCCGGTACCATGGTGGGCGGCTGGATCGGGAGCGCGAGTCTACGGAGAAAGTGTTAGTTAGAAAAAATAATAAATTGGAATACTCATATTCTGTTTTGCTGATAAGCGAGGGCAACGGGTGGCGTAGCCGACCCGCCCGGCCTCAACCCGAACGTTCCGCCAGCCAGTTCGCCACCGGTTGCCAGATGGTGGCGGGGGCCTTGCTGCCGGACAGGATGCCCATGTGGCCACCGGGGGCATGCAGGAAGGTGGTGTCGTTCGTGCCGACCAGCCCGTTCAGGGCTTCGATGGCCGGGCGCGTCACCATGGTGTCGCTCTTGCCGCCGATGGTGAAGAGCGAGGCATGGATGTCCTTCAGGCGCGCCTCCGTGCCGGCAATATGCAAGGTGCCGGTGGAGAACTCGTTGGCAATCCACAGGCGCCCGATCATGTCCTTCACCACCCCGCCCGGGTACGGGACCATGTTGTCCAGGAAGGCAGACTGCGTGGCATGGTCGGTGACGAACTCACGATCGCCCAGCTTGCGCAGCAACTCCCAGTAGCCCATCACGCTGCCGACGGGATTGGTCATCTTGAAGCCGACCACGTTCATCCAGCCCGGCGTGTGCAGCATTGCCGCAGGCACATCGTGGATGCGCCAGCCGGTGGCGCGCTCGATGCGGTCGGCCTGGCGTTTCACTGACTGGTAGAACCGGCCGATGGCACCCGATGCGTGCGTGTTGATGGGCGCCCCGAGAATGACCAGGTTGCGGATGTGCGCATCATGCGTGAGTGCCGCATAGCATAGCGCCAGCACCCCGCCGAGGCTCCAGCCATGCAGCGACAGGTCCTGCTGGCCACTGTGTGTGCGTACGGCCTGGATGAATTCCGGCATCAGGTGGGCGGCATAGGTTTCGAACGTGTAGTGCGTATGGCGGAGGCCGGGCACGCCCCAGTCGATCAGGTAGACGTCAAAGCCGCGGGCAACGAAATAGCGCACCAGGCTGCGATCCGGAAACAGGTCGTAAATGCTCATGTTGACCGCCAGCGGCGGCACGATCACCAGCGGCACGCGATGCCGGACGGAGGCCATCGGCAGGTCGGTGCCATCCACGTGGATGTGGTCCGTTGCCAGGGGGCGGTAGTGGCGCAACTGCACCAGCCCGTTGTCATGGACGATGTCGTAGGGGGTCTGGTTGGCCAGCACCAGGCTGTCGGTGCGCAGGAAGCGGTCGCGCGCGTTGCGGACCACGTGGCGGGCGCGGTGCGCAAGCGGACGCCGGCGGGCGGTGGCAGGGGCGGTGGCGGGCATCGTACAAACCTCCGGAGACGATGGGGCGGACTATACGTCGCCCGTCGCCGGGGTCACTGACCGGAAACACCATTCCGGCTGACATTTTGGACAATACCCATCTCAGGGCACCCCGCCCACCAGTCGCGCAATGCGCAGCTCGATGACATGGGCCTCGTCGGGGCGACTCATGGCCCGGTAGAGTGACGCCAGGCTATACAGGCTGCGGGCTACGTCCGGGTGGTTGAGGCCGAGGTTGCGC
This sequence comes from Gammaproteobacteria bacterium, assembly GCA_046566745.1. GTDB lineage: Bacteria > Pseudomonadota > Gammaproteobacteria > Pseudomonadales > Moraxellaceae > UBA2031. The sequence continues at coordinate 2,301 of JBKHWB010000026.1, read as the reverse complement.
TCGGCGATGGCAACGGCGCGCTGGTACAGCGGTTCGGCTTTGGAAAACTGGCCCTGGGCGCGATACAGCTGCGCGAGGTTGTCCAGTCCGGTGGCCACGGCAGGATGGTAGGGGCCGAGTTGCTGCTCCAGGATGGCCTGGGCGCGAAGGTAGAGCGGTTCGGCCAGGGCCAGCTGACCCTGCGTGTCATGCAGCATGGCCAGGTTGCCCAGGGCGGCGGCGACCTCCAGGTGCCGCGGGCCGTGCTGGCGCTCGAGTGCTGCCAGCGCCTGGCGGAACAGGCTGTCGGCCTGCGCATACTTTTTCTGGCTGCGATACAGGAAGGCCAGGCTGGTCTGGCTGCGCGCCAGCGCCGGGTGGTCGGCGCCCAGATGCTTCTGCTGCAGGGCAAGGGCGCGCAGCAGCAGGGGCTCGGCCTGGGCGAACTGCCCCCTGGCGTCCAGCTGGTTTCCGATGAACTCCAGGGTCGCTGCCAGGTCGGCATGCTCCGGGCCCAGCTGCTGCTCCTGAAGCGGCAGCAGGCGGCGGTAAAGTGCCAGGGCCTCGTCGGGACGATCCGAGGCCCGGTGCAGGTTTGCCAGTGCCTGCAGTAACTCCAGCGTCTCCCGTCCGGTCTCCTTGCGCTTGTCGCGGATCAGCAGCGCATCCTGATAGTGGCGCAGGGCCGCCGCCGGACGCCCCTGCCGTTCCTCGACACGTCCCAGTGCCGCCAGGTTGGCGGCCAGGTCGATGTGGTCCGGTCCCAGTGCCTCCTCCCGCAGCACCAGAGCCCTTTCCAGAAGGCGCTGTGCCTCGGGCCACTGGCCCAGCGCCTCCAGGCTGGCCGCCACGTCGGTCATGGCAGCGGCAATGTCAGGATGCCCTGCCTCCAGCGTCTTTTCGCGGACGGCCAGCACGCGCCGGTACTGCGGCAGGGCGTCCGCCACCCGGCCCTGGGCCTGCAGGTTTGCCGCCAGCGCTTGCAGGGCGGCTGCCGTTTCCGGATGGTCGCGGCCTGCGGTTTGCTGGCGGATCAGTGCCGCGCGCTTGAGCAGCGCTTCGGCTTCGGCGTGGCGGCCAAGCAGGGTGAGTTGTGCCGCCAGCAACTGGGCGGTGCTGGCTACGTCCGGGTGCTGCAGTCCCAGCCGCTTTTCGCGCAGCCCCAATAGCCGGCGGTAGAGCGCCGCCGACTCGGCGGACTGGCCCTGGCTGGCCTGCAGCACCGCCAGTTGGCCCATCGTGATGGCAACGTCGGGATGCGTTGAGCCGAGTGCCTTCTCGCGAATGGAGAGGGCGCGCTGGTAGCGCGGCAGTGCCTCGGCGGATTTGCCCTGCAGGCGGTAGAGCTGGGCCAGGTTGTGCAGGGCGGTGGCGGTGTCCGGATGCGCCGGACCCCGGGTGGTTTCCCGCAGCGTCAGGGCGCGCTCGTACAGGGGGCGGGCCTGATCGTATTCGCCGACCGAGCGGTACATGTAGGCCAGGTTGTTCAGGCTCGTTGCGATGTCGTCATTATTCTTCGCCGCCTCGGCGATGGCCAGTGCCCGTCGTGCCAGGCGGATGGCCTCGGTACTGTCGCCCTGTTGCTGCAGGGTCACGGCCTGCTGGCTCAGGCCGACCCAGTCGTCTCCGGACAGGGCCGCCGGGGCGGCGGGGCTGATGAACAGGCCCAACAGCAGGGCCAGTCGGGCAAGGTGATGTTGGGCGTGCGCCTTCATGTGGGCTCTTCCGTGATGAGGTTCCCGATGGCTGCCTGAAAATACAGGCCCCGGGTTCGGGAATCCGTTTCTTGTTGTCGGCGTCGTCTGTCGCCGCGCACCGTCTGTGTCGCCTGATGACAATGACTGACGTCATTCGACGCGGGTGCGGCAGGGTGGGCATTCTAGACTCCTTGCCCCCGGGGCGGAATCCGGCGCGCTGCTGCGGCGCTGAACGGTTGCGTCCCGCAATAACAAGAAGATGGTTATCAGCCATGCACGCGTTTATCTGGACGATCCTGTTCATGCTGTCCGCCATATCGGTTGGCTTGTTGTCCGGTTGCACCACGCTGCATACCTCCGCACCCGCCCTCACGGATCAGGTCGGCGGCTTGCGCCAAGCGGTCTACCATGGCGAACTCAAGGCGGAGGACGGCACGCCGATCCGCTTTACCGTGTTCCAGCCCGCCCTGCCCGCTGGCGCCACTGCTCCGCTCATCCTGCACACCCATCCCTTCGGCCTTTGGCGCTTTGCTGGTCCGCGCCGTCCGCTGACGCAGGTGCTCACCTCGGGCGACGTGGTGCGCCGGGCCTGGCGCGAGGGCTACTGGGTCATCAGTTTCGACCA
>JBKHWB010000025.1:0-23415 GCA_046566745.1 Gammaproteobacteria bacterium | reverse complement strand
CGCGGGTGGACAGTTCGCTGGTGTAGAACAGCGCGATGATGACCACGGCACCCAGGTCGTCCAGCACCGCCAGTGTCATGACGAATACCTTGAGTCCGGGCGGCAGGCGGGAGCCGATCAGGGCGAGGATGCCCATGGCGAAGGCAATGTCGGTGGCCGACGGAATGGCCCAGCCGTTGCGGTACAGCGGGTCGTCATGATTGAAGGCGAGATAGACTGCTGCCGGCACCAGGATGCCGCCGAGGGCGCAGAAGCCGGGGAGGAGGAGTTGGCGCGGATCGGACAGGTGACCCTGCAGGAATTCCTTCTTGATCTCCAGCCCGATGGCCAGGAAGAACAGCGCCATGAGGCCATCGTTTACCCATAACAGCAGGGGCTTCTCGACGTTGAGGTCCCCCAGCCGGACCTGCCCGGTGACGGACAGGAAGGCGTGGTAGGCCGGCGACAGCGCACTATTGGCACAGATCATGGCCAGCGCGGCTGCCGCAATCAGCAGCAGGCCGCCCTGCACGTCCATGCTTGTGCCGCGTAGCGGGGCCAGCCATCGGTTCATGCGTATTCCTCCATCGCTACCGTCAAGCGTAGCCCGTGTAGCGCCGGAAGGGGCAAGTCAACAGCGGGTCCGATTGTTACGGCAGTTCCGCCTCACGCCATGGCGAGCACGGCGTCCACCAGCTTGTTGATGCCGGCTTCCGCCTCGCTGATGCGGTCGGCCAGCATGTAGGCCGGGGTGCTGACGATCTTGCGTTCCCCGTCGATGACGCAGTCGGTCACGGCACAGGGCACGTGCACGCCGCCCATGTGTTCGATGGCGTTCGCTGTGGCCGTGTCATCACCGATGGTGCAGCGGGTGCCGGGACCACCGATGGCGGGCGCCATGACCGGGGCAATGCAGATCAGTCCGACCGGCTTGCCTTCGCGGTGCAGCGAGCGGGCAAAGATCTCCACCTCGGAATTGATGGTCATGTCGTGCCCCTTGGTGGCGAAGTCGCAGAGATTGCGTGCGGCGCCATAGCCGCCGGGGATGATGAGGGCATCGAAGTCGTCCACGTGGGCCTGCGACAGGGGCTTGATGGCGCCGCGGGCGATGCGGGCAGCCTCGGCCAGGACCGAGCGGGACTCGGCCGCCGGTTCGCCGGTAACATGGTTGATGACCTGGGCCTGTGCAATGTCCGGCGCAAAGCACTGGATGCGGGCATGGTGGCGGTCCAGCGCCAGGAGGGTCAGGGTGGCCTCGTGGATCTCGCTGCCGTCCAGGTAGCCGGCGCCGGAGAGAATCACGGCAACTTTTTTCATGGAGCAACTCCTTTTGAATCAGGTGAGCAATGTGCGGAGCGTAGCAGAGTGGGGCGACTGCGGCATGATCTGTCTCATGCGCCCGCGCGATGATTGGGCTACTCTAGGGCCTTGCTGACCGATAGGGCGGGCCGCAGGGCCCGGAGTGTGCATGACCCAGTTTTCCTTTGCCCGCGGCGCCTTCCCGGCGACCCGCCTGCGCCGCCTGCGCAAGAACGAGTTTTCCCGTCGCCTGGTGCGCGAAAATACCCTGACCGCGAATGATTTCATCTATCCGGTGTTCGTGCTGGAGGGGGAGAATCGCCGCGAGCCCATCATTTCCATGCCCGGCATCGAGCGCCTGTCGATCGACCTGCTGGTAAAAGAGGCCGAGGAACTGGCGGCGCTGGGCGTGCCGGCGGTGGCCCTGTTCCCGGTGACGCCGCCGGAGGCCAAGTCCTTGCTGGCAGAAGAGGCCTGGAATCCGGAGGGGCTGGCGCAACGGGCGGTGCGGGCATTGAAGGCGGCCGTGCCGGAGTTGGGCGTGATCACCGATGTGGCGCTGGACCCGTTCACCACGCATGGCCAGGACGGCATCATCGATGCGGACGGTTACGTGCTGAACGATGTCACCACGGAGATTCTGGTGCGACAGGCCCTCTCGCATGCCGAGGCGGGGGCTGACATTGTCGCCCCGTCGGACATGATGGACGGCCGCATCAGCGCCATCCGGCTGGCGCTGGAACAGGAAGGCCACATCAACACCAGTATCCTGGCCTATTCCGCCAAGTATGCGTCGAGCTATTACGGCCCGTTCCGGGATGCGGTGGGTAGCGCCAGCAATCTCAAGGGCGGCAACAAGTACAGTTACCAGATGGATCCGGCCAACCTGGACGAGGCCTTGCACGAGGTGGGGCTGGATCTGGCCGAGGGCGCCGACATGGTGATGGTGAAGCCAGGCATGCCCTACCTGGACGTGGTGCGGGCGGTGAAGGACACCTTCCGGGCGCCGACCTTCGTGTACCAGGTGAGCGGCGAATACGCCATGCACATGGCCGCGATCCAGAACGGCTGGCTGAAGCGCGAACCGGTGATCCTGGAGTCGTTGCTGTGCATCAAGCGCGCCGGAGCCGATGCCATCCTGACCTACTTTGCCAAGGAAGCAGCGCAGCTGCTGAAAACCGGGGCCTGATCCCCGCCGTTTTAACCGGACTGTCATTGTTTGACGCTGCAATGCGCGGGAATGACAAGGATTTTTTCTTATGGCCACGCAAGACCCGATGTCCGCGGATGCCGCGATTGATCTCGCCGACCCTGACTATTACATCAATCGCGAACTCAGCATTCTTGCGTTCAACCTGCGCGTACTGGAGCAGGCACTGGACGACGCGCATCCGTTGCTGGAGCGGCTGGGCTTCTTGCGCATTTTTTCCAGCAACCTGGACGAGTTCTTCGAGATTCGCGTGGCGGGCCTCAAGCGCCAGTTGTCGCTGGGGCGCTCCAGCCCGGGTCCGGACGGCATGCTGCCCCATGAGGTGCTCACGCGTATTTCCGATATCTGCCACGATGCCGTCGACCGCCAGTACCGCATCCTGAACGACGTGCTGCTGCCGGCGATGGGCCAGGAGAACATCCGTTTCCTCAAGCGAGACCAATGGACCGACAAGCAGGCGGCCTGGGTCAAGAAGTATTTTCGTGAACAGGTGTATCCGGTACTGACGCCGATCGGGCTTGATCCGGCGCACCCGTTTCCACGCGTGGTGAACAAGAGCCTCAACTTCATTGTCTCGCTGGAAGGCAAGGATGCCTTCGGGCGTGCGCTCAACCTGGCCATCGTGCCGGCGCCGCGCTCACTGCCGCGCATGATTCGCCTGCCGGACGACGTGGGCAGCGGGGGGGATGACTATGTTTTCCTGTCTTCCATCATTCACGAGCATGCCGGCGAGCTGTTTCCCGGCATGACGGTGCAGGGCTGCTACCAGTTCCGCGTCACGCGGAATGCGGATCTTTCGATTGATGAAGTGGATGTGGATGACTTGGCGATTGCGCTGAAGGATGAGTTGTTGTCCCGCCGCTACGGCGATGCCGTGCGCCTGGAAGTGGCCGACAACTGCCCGCGGCATCTGGTGGATTTCCTGTTGAAGAAGTTCGGCTTGAACGAGGAGTTCCTGTATCGCGTGAACGGCCCGGTCAACCTGGTCCGCTTGATCGCGGACATCGACCGCCCGCGCCTGCGTTACAAGCCGATGACGCCGTCGATTCCGGATCGCCTGGCGCATGCCGACAACTACTTCGAGGTGTTGGCGCAGGGCGATGTGCTGCTCAATCACCCGTTCGAGGCGTTTACGCCGGTGGTGGAGTTCCTGCGGCAGGCAGCGCGGGACCCACAGGTGCTCGCCATCAAGCAGACGCTCTACCGCACCGGCAAGAACTCCGAGATGGTCAACCTGCTGGCGGAGGCGGCGCGCAACGGCAAGGAAGTGACGGCGGTCATTGAGCTGCGTGCGCGCTTTGACGAGGAGTCCAATATCGAGGTGGCGGCCAAGCTGCAGGAGGCGGGCGCCATCGTTGTGTACGGTATTGTCGGCTACAAGACCCATGCCAAGATGCTGCTGGTCGTGCGGCGGGAAGGGCGTCGCCTGAAGCGTTATGTCCACCTGGGGACGGGCAACTACCACGCTGTCACGGCGCGTATCTATACCGATGTGTCCCTGCTTACGGCCGACCCTGATTTGTGCGAAGACGTGCACAAGCTATTCCAGCAGCTGACCGGCATGGGCAAGCTCGCCAAGCTGAAGAAGTTGCTGCATGCGCCGTTCACCCTGCATGCGCGACTGATGGAGCATATCGAAACTGAAATTGCCAATGCGCATGAAGGCAAGCCGGCGGCCATCATTGCGCGCATGAATTCGCTGACGGAAAGACAGCTGATCCAGGCGCTGTACCGTGCCAGCCAGGCGGGGGTGAAGGTGGACCTGATCGTGCGCGGCATCTGCTCGCTGCGGCCGGGCGTTCCGGGTGTATCCGACAATATCCGGGTGCGTTCGGTGATCGGGCGCTTCCTGGAACACTCGCGCGTGTTCTGGTTTGCCAATGGGGGCGAGGAGGTCATCTACTGCTCCAGCGCCGACTGGATGGATCGCAACATGTTCTTCCGCGTGGAGACCTGTTTCCCGGTTTCTGATCCGGTACTGGCCAAGCGCGTCAAGCAGGACTCGCTACTGGTCTATCTCTCAGATAACCGCCAGAGCTGGCTGTTGCAGCCGGATGGAAGCTACCGCCAGCTGTCCGCCGATCCGGGCAAGGAAAAAATGGCGCAGCAACAGTTGCTGGAGAAGCTGGCGCAGTAATCTAGGCAAAAAAAGCCCCTGCGTCTGGCAGGGGCAAGGGAGACACCACGAGGATGCGGCGTCGTCAGGGATCGATGCGCAGGTTGCTGGTGCTGAGCAGGCTGCTGATGATGTCGGCATCGGTGGCGCCTGCCAGCAAGGTGCTTTCCAGCACGATCTGCTGGTCAGTGGCGGTGGCGTAATTGCTGCCATCGAACTGGCCGGTAGTGCTGATGCTGATGGTCGTGGTCGCGCCGTCATCCTCGAAGTGCAGGTAATCCGTCAGCGGCGCGCTCTCCTCGCCCACCAGCAAGTCGCGCAGGTCGAGCTGATCGCCGTCTGCCCCTGTCGTGAAATCCGTGATCGTGTCGATGGCGGGATTTACCGTCGTGCCGCCATCGCTCAGGTTCCACACAAAGACATCGGCACCGGTGCCACCGGTCATGGTGTCATTGCCGCTACCACCGATCAGGGTGTCTTCCAGCGGGCCGCCATGCAGCTCGTCGTCACCGGCGCGGCCAAGCAGGATGTTGAAGTCCCCTTGTCCGCTCAGCGAGTCGTTGCCGTCAGTGCCATAGACGGTGTCCTGCACGTTGCTGCCGTCTACCGTGATGGACTGGTTGCCGGGATCATCAAAGTAGAATGATGCCCGCAGGAAGCGTGCCTGGTAGCTGCCGCCGTCGTTGTCTTCGTATACAAGGTTCCACGAGGTGCCTGCTTCGGCAAACTGCGGGTTGTCGATGAGGTACTGCTCCAGGGTCGTGTCGAGTACGCTGTCGTTGTTGGTGTCGGCCATGATCTGGTCATAGCTGACTGACGTGGTCGCGAGCCCGGTGTTGGGGTCGTCCGGGTCGGTGATGATGCTCCACGTGTCGGCGTTGGCATCACCGGCGATGACCAGATAGAAGGTTACGCCGTTGATGATGAGTTTGGCGGTGACCTCGTTCTCGCGTTGCTGCTGGGTGGTCGCGGGATCAGGGTCCTGGGCATCACCGGCTTCGATGTCCTCGAAGGGTGCTTTCTGGTAGTCCGTGTACAGGATGACCTGAAGGCTGCCGAGGTCGCTACTGGAGGCAATGGCATCTGCCAGTTCCTCACTGACCAGGAATTCCTGTTCCTGGTCGTTGCCCGACGTCAGGGGTGACGAGCCGTCACCCACCTGTTCGTTCTGGAACGCCACCTGTTCGGGAGTGGCCAGGCTGAAGTTGTAGGTGGCGATCTCGGTGTGGCTTTCGCCACAGTCGTCGGTCAGCGTGTATTCGATGGCGAAGGTGCCGCTGTAGAAGTCGGCGGTGTTCGGATCGCCATCCAGTCCTTCCAGGTCAAGATCGGGGTTCGGTACCAGAACGATGTCATCAAGTGCCGAGATGGGGATGATGTCGCCTGCGTCGATGGCGATGCCATTGTAGTAAATGGTGCCAAGATCCGGATCCGGTATGGTCAGGACCTTCATGTCCGGTTCCAGCGTATTGTCGATATCCTGTGGCAGCCTGAACTGCAACGGGTAGCCATCGATAAATTCTGGGCTCATCTGGGTGTCATCCACCGGAATCCAGATGTGGCCGTTCAGGTTGGTGGTGGCGTCATCCAGCGAGTCAATGGTGATCGCAAGTGAGGCGGTGTCGCTGTCGCCATCGCCGTCGGTAATGGTGTAGCTGAAGGTCTCTATCGCGTCAGTGCAGTTGAGGCCTTGCGCGTTGATGGATTCCTGGTCGAGGTCATAGACCCAGCTGCCGTCATTGTTCATGTACAGCATGCCGTAGTCCCCGGTGACACTGTAATCCCAGGTGCTGCCGTTGAAGCTGACGCTGGTGCTGACCGGATTGGCGCCGAACGAGATGCCGGTCACCGGGCCATTGCTGCTGGCGCCGTCCGAGCCTGCGTTGTCGTTGCTGGCGACGTTGCCCGACACCATGTCGTCGTCTTCGGTGAGCATCGCGGTGTCGTCAATGGCGGCCGGGCCGTCATCATCGAAGCTGAACACGGAGCTCTGGCTGTCGGCGAGCACGATGCGGTCGTCGACGGTGATGCTGTCGCCGTCTCCATCGGTGCGGGTCACGCTGTAGTCCAGGGTGAGCGAGCCGCCGTCACTTAGCAGCAGGCGGACGGCTTCGTCGAATGTATCGTCATCGCCGTTGTCGAGCGCTTCGTACAGCGTGGTCTGCAACTGCGGCACGTCATCCACGGTGACAAGGGCGATGGTGAGGACGGTGTGGCCATCGCCATCGAGGCCGGTGAGCACGGTGCCGTCGTCGTTGCTGTAGAGGGTGATGGCGCCGCCGTCGGTGGCAATGAGCGAGGTGGCGAGGCCGTCTTCCGGCACGCCGCTAAAGTGGAGCGATTCGGTGATGCTGCCGGCGCCATCGGCGCCGTCGCTGCCGCTGGCCGAGAACAGGGCGGTGAGGCCGCCTTCCACGGTGGAGGTGGTGCGGGCGAGGTAGCCGTTGTCGTCGTTGACGTAGTCGTCGGTCGCTTCACCCTCGGCGTAGTGATCGCTGTCGCCGGTGGTTTCGTCGAGTGTGGTGGCGAGCGCGGCGGCGGCTTCGGCATCGGCCGTTACGGACTGGGTCGGGCCGTCATCGTCGAAGCTGAACACGCCGGCGGCACCCAGGTCCACGTCGGCGCTGTCGAGGTCCCCATCTCCATCGATCAGGGTCTGCCGCAGCAGCAGCGTGCCTTCTTCCAGCAACAGACGCACCTGGTCATCTCCGCTCGCGTCGTCGGCATGCCAGATGTTGTCCAGGAGCGTGAGGGTGACTTCACCGGTGTCCGGGTTGATGCCGATCGTGAAGAATTCCTGCTCTCCGACAAAGCCGATGATGGTAGAGCCATCCTGTCGCAACAGGATTTCATCGCCTTTGCCGTCGTCCTGCGAGGCGTCCACCGCGAACAGTCCACTGCCGGTCGAGTCGCTTTCACCGGTGTTCAGCACCAGGCTGAAAACAACGGTGCTGCTTGTCTGGTCGGCGCCCATGACGCTGTCGAACTGGGCCTGAACCTGCCCGGCTGACAGTGTGGCCGAGGCAATGCCGTCATCATCATTGCCTCCCAGTGCCGGCAGGCTCTCGTCCACCAGGGCGCGCAGCGAAGGTGCATCCGCGGCCACGCCTGCGTCAGGTACGTCATCGACAATGCGGATGACCAGTTGGCCGGTCACGGTATCGCCATCACGATCGGTCAGTATCACCTCCAGCGAGTCGAACAGGCTGTTGGTGTCGCTGTTGCTGCCTCCCGCAGGGGCATCATGGTCTTCGTTGGCCAGCAACTCGTAGGTGTAGAAAACTTCTCCGGTGGCCGGGCTATAGCCGGTGATGCTCACGCCGATGCTGTTGCCCAGACCGGAGGTGATGAAGGTCGTGGGTGTGAAGACGTTGTTCAGGATGACGATATGGCCATCAATGACCAGGCTGCCAACGCCGTCAGGTGCCGAGATGATGAAGCTGCCACTGGCAGTTGTGCCCTCGGGTGTTGGATCGGAGCCCGAGGGGAGGTCGTTCTCGTTGAGCGGCATCGGCCCGTCGTTGGTGATCACGCTGGCATCGCCGTCGGGCGCCGGGGTGAGCCCGATGATGGCCACCGCATTGTCCGGGATGAGCACGCGGTCTTCCGGTGGTGGCTCGGGGCCGCCCAGCTCAGTGGGATAGTCGAATCCCACCGGCGTGGTGCTTTCGCTGACCCGTCCCAGGCGCAGGAATCCATGGCCGGCTTCGTCTCCGCTGGTGCCCCCAAGGCCCGCCGCCGTGGCTTCCAGCTCGGCGCTGATGTCCCTGCCCGCCAGCAGGGCTTCCAGGACCGCCTCGGCTGCCGCATCCGGCGACAGCGTGGGCAGCATGGGCGGAAGGTCGCTGCCTTCGCTTTCCTTGTCGAGCGCAGACAGGATTTCGTCGGGCTGCGGGGGGGCGGGAGGTTCTGCGTCCGGCGCAGCCTCTGCCGGCATCAGCACCACGGGCGGACGCTGGAAACGGTCCGCCGGGATGTAGGTTTCGGCGGCAATGACCGGGGCCGGCGGGGTGGAGCCGGTGCTCGCGGGAGTGGGCTGATGACTGTTCATGGTGACCTCCAGTTCCTTGTGGCCGGTGACCTGCGTTGGCAGGGCGGTCCGTTCTTTCGTGATGCCGGGCGAGGGGTTCAGTTCTCCGGGCCGTACAGGCTGCGCAACAGTGAGCTCAGGCCGTCATCGCCCATGTCGGCCAGCAGCTGCTGCGTCAGCCGGCCGCCGTCTGCCGAGACCGGGGCGGTGGACTGCAGCAACTGGTCGAGGCTTTCGCCGGGCACATCGATGACGGCGGCATAGGCCAGTGGAGCGCCGGCCGGAGCCAGCCATTCCGTCACCATTGCCGGGTTGGCGGCGGCCCCCAGCATCCATTCACTGCTGTCGGCCCCGGTGTCTGCCAGCACGTCTGCATCCAGCAGCAGGAGCTGGTCCGGGCCGAGGGCGAGTACATGTCCGGAAGCCAGTTGCAGCAGGGCCGAACCGTCGCTGCCGGTGTGCAGCAATTGCCCTGCCTGCAACTCGCCGCCGGCCATCAGGGGCTGGCGACTGCCTTGTGCGTCCTGCCAGGTGTCGCCGCTGCTGGCGAGAATGCGGGCGGCGACCAGGGATGACGTGTTCATGACCAACCTCGCTGCAAGCCTGCCTTGTCGGGTGATGCGTTCAGGCTAGGAGGGGATTCACGGTGCCGGTACCGTACTGAAGGACAGGGGGGTGGTAGTTCGCGGACAGACGGCGACCAGCAAAGACGGATGGCGGGGTGGGAGGGTCGGCCTCCGCTAGTGTTAGAGAACGGCATCACGGGAAGCGTGCCAACAGGTACGCGAAATCTGGCCATGGAGCACAAGGGGAAAGGATATGCCCATCGTGATTATTGCCCGTGACGGGCGGGCGGCTGCCGCGGAGCAGCCGGCATGAGCCGGTCCGTCATCGCGGAGTTGCCGCGCCTGCCGTGGCTGTCTGCCGCCATTGCCCGGGCCGGCCTCCTGCCGACCCTGCGCCGCAAGGTGGTGCGTCATGCCGTGACGGCCACGACTCTCGCCCTCATGCTATTACTGCTGGTGAGCGCAATGCGCGACTTTGCCGAGGTGCGCGCCGGGCTGGAGCGTGAAACGCGGCTGCTGGCAGACAGCCTCGCCGTGACGCTGGCGACCAGGGATGTCGCGGGCGGTCCCGGGGCACTGGCCGCACTGATGGCGCCGGCGGCCGGGCAGGCCCACCTGGCGGGTGCATCGCTCCATGATCGCGACGGGCAGTTGCTGGCCCTCTCCGGTCATCCCCGTTCAGGCTCCCATTGGCTGGCACCCTTGTTCGGCGACACGCTGGTGGTTCGTCCGCTCAACCATGGCGGGCAGCCATGGGGTGAACTCCGCCTCGCCATCAGTCCGGCCTATCTGATGGCACTGTTCCTGAAGGAGGTCTTGCTGTCATTGTTCGCCCTGGTCCTCGCCGTGGCCATTGCCGCCCTGCTGCTCTACCGGGGACTTTCCCGTTTTTCCGAGCGACTGCACGACATGAGCAGTACCATGTCGGCGATATCGGCCAGCGGCAATTTTGCCTTGCGGATTGCCGAGCCGGATCGTGACGACGTGCGCGAAGTGTCGGTGCTCATGCGCTCGCTCAATGCCCTGCTGGACGAGGTGCAGGGTCACAGCTTCAATCTCGAGTGCGAGCTGGAAAACTCCCGCCTGACGGACCTTCACCTTGGCAAGTTGTCGGTGGCCGTCGAGAATTCCGCCGCCGGCATCTTCATTGCGGATGCGGATGGCTGGATCGAGTACGCCAACCTCCATTACCGCAAGATGCTGGATATCGGCCAGTCGGACTGCCTGGGGTTGCCAAGCCCGCTGGTGCGCAGTCAGCATGTTCCCGAAGAGGTGTATGCGTCGATGTGGGAATCCCTGCGCAACGATGCCCATTGGCGGGGTGAGGTGTGCCTGCGTCGTCATGGCGGCGAGAGCGTCTGGAGCATGCTGGCGCTGTCTGCCATCTGCAACGAGGACGGCGCGATCACGCAGGTCGTCGGCAACCTGGAAGACATTTCCGAGCGCAAGCGGGCGGAAGAAACCATCAACCGGCTGGCGTTCTATGACACGCTCACGCAGTTGCCCAATCGCCACAGTTTCGGTGAGCAACTGCCCCGACTGCTCGCGCGCGCCAACCGCCGGCGTGAGATGGTGGCCATCTGTTACCTCGATCTTGACCGCTTCAAGGAAGTGAATGACTCGCTCGGCCACAGCATGGGCGACAACTTGTTGAAGACGGCCGCTCGACGGCTGCAGTCGGTGTTGCGCGAGCATGATGTCGTGGCCCGGCTGGGGGGGGACGAGTTTGCCCTGATCATCCCCGGGCTGCATGACTGCAGTGGTGCGGAGGTGGTGGCCAGCAAGATCATCGAGCACATGACCCGGCCTTTCCGGCTGGATGGTCGCGAGCTGTCCGTTACGGCCAGCATGGGCATGGTGTTTTACCCCGAGCACGGTACGGATGCGGATGAGCTGCTCAAGAAGGCCGACATTGCGCTGTACCGGGCCAAGGGACTCGGGCGCAACAATTTCCAGGTCTTCTCTCCCGGCCTTGAGGAGGTCGGACTCGCGCGGCGCGAGCTCGAGGCCCAGATCAGGCAATCGCTGGTGACCGAGGATTTCTGCCTGGAGTACCAGCCCAAGCTTGATCTGCGCAGTGGCCGGCTCTGTGGTGCCGAGGCCCTGGTGCGCTGGAACCACCCGGTGCTGGGCTTTCTGTCGCCGGACAAGTTCATTCCGCTGGCCGAAGAGAGCCGGCTGATCATTCCGCTGGGCAACTGGATTATCGGCGAGGTGGTGCGGCAGCAGGCTGCCTGGCGGGATGCAGGCCTGATGTCGGTGCCCGTGGCCATTAACCTGTCCACCCTGCAGTTCAAGAACGACGACCTGTCGCTGCGTTTCAGCGAGGCCTTGCTGCGGCACGACATTGATGCGCGCATGATCGAGCTCGAAATCACCGAAAGCCTGCTCATGGACGACCCCGAACACATGCGGCGCCAGCTGGCCGAGCTGGATGCGATGGGCATCGGCATTGCGATCGACGACTTTGGTACCGGCTACTCCTCGCTCAGCTACCTGCGCACGCTCCCGGTGGACGTGCTCAAGATCGATCGCAGCTTCGTGCGCGATATCGAAACTGCCGATGACCGCATCACCCAGGCCATCATCGCCATGGCCAAGAGCCTCGACCTCAAAGTGGTGGCAGAAGGCGCCGAAACGCAATCCCAGATTGCCCGCCTGCAGGCGCTGGGTTGCGACGAGATCCAGGGCTATGCCTATAGCCGGCCGCTGCCACCTGACGCGTTTGCCCACCTGCTGGCTGCGGCCGAGGACGAAGACGAAGTCGCCACGCTGGCCGACGATTGATGCCGGCAGCGCCGGCCACGGGGGGCTAAGGGTGCGGGCTAGGGGTGTGGGGTGGGCTCCACCCCGTGCACATGCAGCGCCAGCTGCACCCGGTCGTGCACCTGCAGCTTGCTGAAAATGTGGCTGAGATGGTCCTTTACCGTGCGTTCGGTGACGCCCAGCTGTCTCGCCACTGCCTTGTTCGAGGCGCCGTCTGCCACCAGGCAGGCGACCTCCTGTTCCCGTTCGGTCAGGCCGCGCCGCCACTGGCTGTTGAAGGTGCCGGCAGCCGGTTGTACTGCCACGCTGAGCAGCAGGCGGGACAGCAGCGACCTTCCTATCCAAAGTTCTCCGGCCCCAACGGCCAGGACCAGTCGCGGCAGCAGGTCCACGCTCACCCAGGCATTGCAGTAACCCCGAAACCCGGCGCGCAGGGCGGCCACGCCCTCGTCGTCATGCGGCACGCTGCTGCAGGCTACCAGCCGGGGCGGGCAGCCCTGCTGCCAGTGTTCGGGCCGGGTCACCGCGGGCAGCCCGGGCAGGTGCAGGTCGACAAGACTTACGCTGCCGTCATCCGCCGGGGGAAGCCATGCAGGGTGGGCCTGCAGCCGGGCACGGCCGGCGAGGCCATGGCGCCAGTGCGTAAGCAGGCTGGCGTTGGTCGTGTACAGGTGGACCAGAGGAAGCGGCGTGGTGTCCATCAGCGCTCACTCAGGGCGTAGTTGTGGGCCCGCATCACCGGCTTCAGCAGGTAGGACAGCACGCTGCGCTTGCCGGTGAGGATGTCTACATCGGCCACCATGCCGGGCAGGATGGGCTGCCGGTCACTGCCCACCCAGGACTGGTGCGTGCGCACGTGCACCACGTAAAAGGCGTTGCCCTTGTCATCGGTGACCGTGTCAGCCGCAATGTGCTCCAGCGTGGCATCCAGGCCGCCGTAGATGGAAAAATCGTAGGCCGTAAAACGCACCCTCGCCTGTTGTCCCGGGCGCAGGAAGGCAATGTCGCGGGGCTGGATGCGGGCCTCCAGCAACAGGTTGTCATCCAGCGGCACGATCTCGACCAGGTCCTTGCCCGGCTGCACCACGCCACCCACGGTGGTGACCAGCAGTCGCTTGATGGTGCCGCGCATGGGCGAGCGCACCTCGGTGCGGTTGACCTTGTCCTGCAGGGCCGTGGAGCCGGCCTGCAGGCCCTGCAGCTTGCCCATGGTGTCGGCCAGTTCCAGCCGCGCCTGGTTGCGGAAGGTCAGGTCGGATTCCTGCAGTTTGCGGCGGGATTCATTGACGGCCGCCTCCAGCCGGGAGATCTGGGCATTGGCGGTGTCGCGTTCGCCGCGAAAGCGGGCGGCATCGCGCTGCAGGCGCAGGATTTCCACGTCCGACACCGCGCCTGACCCGCTCAGCTCGCGCGTCATGGCCAGCTCCCGTTGCGTCAGCGTGAAGCTTTCGGCAGCCTGATTGCGCCGGCTGATCACTTCGTTCAGTTCCTGCGAACGCTGCTCCAGCTGCTCTCGCGCAATGGCGACGGTCCCCTGCAATTCCTGATTGCGGGACTGGTACAGGGCGCGCTCGGCCTCGGCCAGCTCCGGGTGCATCTGCTGCAATCCCTCCGGCAGGACAAACGAGCGGCCGTCCGCCAGCGCCCGCAGACGGGCTGCCTTGGCTTGCAGGGCGACCACCTGGGATTCGTTTTCCTGCAGGGACGACGCGAAGCGGGTTGGATCGATGCGCAGTAGCAGTTGTCCCTTTTCCACCACGCTGCCTTCCTGGGTGAGGATCTCCGAGACAATGCCGCCATCCAGGCTCTGCACTACCTGCACATGGCTGGAGGGCACCACCCGGCCCTGGCCGCGTGCCACCTCGTCCACCTTGGCCAGTGCCGCCCAGACCAGCAGCACGACCAGCAAGCCGAGTACGCCCCACACCAGCGCCCTGGCATAGCGCGCCCGCGGACTCGCGAGCAGCAGGCTGGCATCGGCCCAGAAGTCACCGACCGGGCTGTCCTGGCCGGCGGGGGGTGGCGGCACTGGTCCTTTGCGTGCGGGCCCTGTCATGGCGCTGCGCTCCCCACCTGGCCGGCCTGCAGGGCCGCCACCACCTTGTGCTTGGGTCCGTCGGCCACCACCCGTCCGCCGTCCATCACGATGAGCCGGTCGGCCAGGTCCAGCAGCGAATTGCGGTGCGTCACCACGATCAGGGTCTTGTGCCGGGCATGCTCGTGCAGACGGTGCTTCAACTGTTCTTCCGCGCTGTGGTCCATGGCACTGGTGGGTTCATCCAGCAGCAGGATGGGGGCATCCCGCAACAGGGCCCGGGTCAGGGCGATCTGCTGGCGCTGGCCCCCGGAAAGGGAGTCGCCGCGCTCGTCGATCATCAGGTCAAAGCCCTGTGGGTGAGTGCTTGCAAACCTGTCGATACCCGTCATTTCGGCGGCGGCCAGCAAGGCATCGTCATCCGCCAGCGGGTTGCCGAAGAGGATGTTGTCGCGCAGGGTGCCGTAGACGAGCTCCACCGACTGCGGCACATAGCCGATGTTGCGGCGCAGCTCGGCCGGGTCGAGCTGGCGCACGTCCACCCCGTCCAGCAGGACAGAGCCCTCGGCAGGGGCGTAGAGGCCGAGGATCAGTTTCTCCAGGGTGGTCTTGCCCGAACCGACCTTGCCGATGATCGCGACCTTTTCGCCCGGCTGGATGCGCAGCGATACATGCTTCAATGCCGGCAACCCGGACCCCGGATAGCTGAAGCTCACGTCCCGGAATTCGATGGCGCCCTTGAGGTGGGGCCGGTGCAGGAATTGCCTGTCCGCCGCTCGTTCCTGTGGCAGCGCCATGGTTTGCGAAACCCCTTCCAGCGCGGTGCGCGCCGCATGGTACTGGGTGAGCAGCGCCGCCACTTGCGCCAGGGGTGACAGCGCCCGGCTGGCCAGCATGACGCAGGCGATCAGCCCGCCCTGGCTCAGACCGCCGTTGCCGATCTGGTAGACCCCCAGCACCAGGATGCTGATCAGCACCAGTTGCTGGATGAGCAGGGTCACATTGGTGGCCGATGCGGCCACCAGCCGCAGTTGCGAGCCGATCTCGGACTGGTAGCGCGTGTTCTGTTCCCAGCGCGTCTGGATCTGGTTCTCCGCGCCCAGTGTCTTGATGACTTCCAGCCCGATCAGGCCCTCCACCAGCACGGCATTGCGTTGGGCGCCCGCGCGGTGGGTCAGTTCCGCCAGGTCATGCAGGCGGCGCTGGATGAGCAGTCCATAGCCCACCGCAATGCTGAAGCCGATCACGGGTGGCAGTACCATCCAGGGTTGTATCCACAGCGTGACCAGCAGGAACAGGAATACAAAGGGCAGGTCGATCAGCGTCGTGGCGGTGGTGGAGGCGATGAAGTCGCGCACGGTTTCGAACGACCGCAGGTTGGCGGCAAACGAGCCGACCGACCGTGGTCGCGCATGCAGGCTCATGCCCATCACCCGCTCCATGATGCGGGCTGACAGCGTGACATCCACCTGCCGGCTGGCCAGGTCGATGATGTAGCCACGCAGCATGCGCATCAGGAAATCAAAGCCCAGGACCAGTGCCGCGCCCAGCACCAGCACCCACAACGTCTCCATCGCATGGTTGGGCACCACGCGGTCGTACACCGTCATGGTCAGCAGCGGAATCACCAGTCCGAACAGGTTGACCAGCAAGGCGGCCACCAGGGCATCCCGGTACAGCGGGGCGGCATCCTGCAGTACGCCCCAGAACCAGTGCCGGGCATGCAGTTCACCGGTCGCCGGGGTGCGGGCCTCGAAGCGGAATTTCGGCTGCACGAAAAACGAGAGGCCGGTGTAGCGCGCCGCGAGGTTCTCGCGCGCCAGCAGCGTGGCGCCGCCGGATTGGGGAAACAGCACGCGCGCCCGGCCGTCGCTGGCCCAGCCCAGCAGCAGGCAGGCCATGTTGTTTTCCAGCAGCAACAGCGCCGGCAGCAGGGCGGGCTCGATGGCATCCAGCGGCTGCCGCAGCAACCGGGCCGCCAGGCCGGCGCGTGCCGCCGCACGGGGCAGGATGGCGGGGGTCAGTCGGTGTCCGGTGAGCGGCAGGCCGGCCGATAACGCGTCCCGAGACAGGGCATGGCCGTGGTGGCGGGTAAGCTCCACCAGACAGTCCAGCAGCGGGTCGGACTGGGTCTCGGGGCCGGCGCGCACCCACTCCCTGTCCGGTGCTGTCGCACCTGCAGTTGCCTCGTGTGCCTTCATTGGCGTCTCCATGGCAGGCGGACGGCCTCTCCGGGCCGTGTCGTCTCATGAAGAAAAGCATAGTCGAGGAATGCGCCTTGCAAGGCTGGCGAATAAGCCGGTTCAGGGGTGGAGGCAACCGGTGTCGGTGGCGATCAGTTGCAGGGGAACATCCCACGGCGCGGCATCCAGTGCCGGCACCTGCTGGCAGGCATGGGCCAGGCCGGCCAGCCAAGGCTTTTTTGCGGCATGCCGACGGGTGAATGCCAGGGTGCGGTCGTAGAAGCCGCCGCCCATGCCGAGCCGGTTGCCGCGGCTATCAAAGCCCACCAGCGGCAGCAGGATCACGTCCATGGCACGGGCCGGCCGACGGGCGCCGCGGCGCGGTTCAGGGATGCCGAAGCGGTTGCGGGCCAGGCGGGTAGTGCCGGACCAGCGCACGAAGCACAGGGTCTGGGCGGGAAATGCCTGCAGGACCGGAAGGTAAAGATGCTGGTGACGCGGTTTGTAGCGCTGCAGCAGGCGGGGGTCGATTTCACCGTCGTTGGGCCAGTACAGGGCGACATGACGGGCGCGGCACAACGGCGGTAACCGGCGCAGGCGCAAGGCAAGGGCGTGTGCCGCCTTGTGTTGTGCACAGCCTGAAAGGGCACGACGACGCTCGCGCAGTTCGCGACGCAAGGTGCTACGGGGAACAGGAAGGGGAGAGGACATGAAAAGAATGTTCTCCGGGGTGCCGCTGCCAGTCGTAACCCTTGAACCCAATGGTTCAAGGGGGAAGCACGGCAACAGTATCAGGCTTTCCGTCGGGCGGACATGCACACAACCATCGCGCGAACTTCCCGGGGTAATGATATCGGCTCAGGGGACTGGACCGGCTGGCAAACACCCCAGGGAACGGGGTCAGTATACCAACACCGCGGGCGTGCACGACAGTGTCGGGACCAGCGGTTTGTAGAGGGGCTGTCCGGTCAGGCGTGCTGGCCCTTGTCCAGTGTCAGGTCAATGCGGCTGATCAGGCGTTGCAGGTCGGCGGCTTGCGCGGCCCCGACTTCCGCCTTCTGCGAGGCGCTCAGCAGTTCATGCGCGATGTTGAGGGCGGCAATCACCGCAATGCGCTCCAGGCCGATGATCTTGCCGGAGGAGCGGATCTCGCGCATCTTGCGGTCCAGGTACTGGGCCGAGGCACGCAGGCTCTCCTGCTCGTTCTCCGGACAGTTGATGCGGTAGGACTTGTCCAGGATGAAGACTTCGAGCGTACTGGTTTCGGTACTCATGCGCATGCGGTCCCGGTGGTGTTGGGTAGGCGGTTAGTCCTGGTCCTGGGCTTCCAGCGCCTTCAGGCGCAGGATGATGGCTTCGACCCGGGCCTTGGCCAGCTCGTTCTTCTTCTGCAGGTCGTCACGTTCGGCCAGCAGGGCCTGCTCGCGCTCGCGCAACGTGCGGTTGTCGGCCATGAGACGTTCGGCCAGGTCGACCAGGCTGTCGATGCGGGCACTCAGGGTCTTGATATCGGGCGATGACATGGCGGTCGCGTCTGGAGGCGTCGGGAGTTACTATGGAGGGTACTATAGTTTTTACCCTGAATCAGGGTCAATCGTGAAGGACAGCCATGCATCCCGCCGCCACCGCACCCACCCTTGAAGAACTTGCCTCTGTTTTGGTGCGCCTCAACACGGCCTGCACGGCACCGGAGCTGCATGGCGTCATGACCGGCCTGCTGTCCGGTGGCGCCCGCCTGAACCGCAGCATGCTGCAGAAAGTGCTGGAGGCCCATGCCGAGGGCGATAGCGCCTTTGGCGACGATCTCATGGCGCAGCTCTGGCAGTTGCAGCTCAAGACGCTGGAGGAGCTGGGGGCCAGCGAGCTGGTGTTCGCACCCATGATTCCCGAGGACGATGATGACCTCGCGCACCGGGTGACGGCACTGTCCGACTGGTGCCAGGGTTTCCTGATCGGATTTGGCACAGCGGTGCGCCCCAACGATACCCGTGTGCACGAGGAATCGGTGCGTGACACCTTGCAGGACATCGTGCACGTCGCCAACGTCGATCCTTCGGCACAGGATAATGACGAAGGCGACGAGTTTGCCTATGCCGAGCTTTACGAGTTCGTGCGCATGGCCGCCATCCACCTGTTCGAAGAGATGGCGCCGCCAGAGGAGCAGCATCCGCACAACGAAGACGTGCCGGAAAATCCCACCCTGCACTGACATTCCTGCCCACGACACCGAGACGCCGTTTCCATGTCCCTGCTTTCTGCTGCCGAATTTGCCCGACGTCGCCAGGCCCTGATGAACATGATGGGTGACGACGCCATTGCCATCCTGCCGGCGGCCCCGCACTACAAGCGGAATCGCGACACCGAATACCGCTACCGGCAGGACAGCGATTTCCATTACCTCACCGGCTTTACTGAACCCGAATCCGTGATTTGCCTGATTCCGGGTCGTGCGCAGGGCGAGTTCGTGATGTTCTGCCGCGAGCGTGACCGTGAAATGGAAATCTGGAATGGCTACCGCGCTGGCCCGGAGGGGGCGGTGGCGGACTTCGGTGCCGATGATGCGTTCCCCATTACGGATATCGACGACATCATTCCGGGCCTCATCGAAGGCCGCGAGCGTGTCTTCGTGTCCATGGGCGCGCAGCCGGTGTTCGACCAGCGCCTGATGGGCTGGGTGAATTCCATTCGTGCCCGCGCCCGTACCGGCGCGCATGCGCCGGGCGAGTTCATGATGCTCGATCATTTGCTGCACGACCTGCGCCTGTTCAAGTCCTCGGAGGAACTGAAGATCATGCGGAAGGCAGCGGCCATTTCGGCGCGCGCCCACGTACGTGCCATGCAGGTCGCCCGGCCCGGGCTTTACGAGTACGAGCTGGAAGCCGAAATCCAGCACGAGTTCCTGAAAAACGGCTGCCAGGCGCCGGCCT
The DNA here is from genome assembly GCA_046566745.1 of Gammaproteobacteria bacterium. Taxonomy (GTDB): domain Bacteria; phylum Pseudomonadota; class Gammaproteobacteria; order Pseudomonadales; family Moraxellaceae; genus UBA2031. The sequence goes on along the minus strand of JBKHWB010000025.1, from coordinate 4,304 downwards.
ACAATTCGATTGTCGGGTCGGGCGCCAATGCCTGCATCCTGCACTATGTCGAGAACAACAAGGCCATGCAGGACGGTGACCTGGTCCTGATCGATGCCGGCGGTGAGCTGGACCACTATGCCTCCGACATCACCCGCACGTTTCCGGTCAATGGCAAGTTTTCTCCCGAGCAGAAAGCCATCTACCAGTTGGTACTGGATGCGCAGCATGCGGCCATTGCCAGCGTAAAGCCCGGTGCGCACTGGAATACGCCGCATGAAACCGTGATCAGCGTGCTGGTCGACGGGCTGCTGTCGCTGGGGTTGCTGACCGGTACGAAAGAAGAGTGCATCGAAAGTGCGAGCTATCGCCAGTTCTTCATGCACCGTACCGGGCACTGGCTGGGCATGGATGTGCACGACGTCGGCGACTACAAGATTGACAACCAGTGGCGCGAGCTGGAGCCGGGCATGGTAATGACGGTCGAGCCGGGCCTGTATGTTTCCCCCGATTGCGAAACGGTCGATCCGAAGTGGCGCGGCATCGGTGTGCGCATAGAAGATGACGTGGTGGTGACGAAAACCGGGCACGAAGTGCTCACGCACGGCGTGCCCAAAACCGTGGACGAAATTGAAGCCCTGATGGCGCGCTGACATGAAAGACACTGACGTTCTGATCATCGGTGGTGGCATGGTGGGCGTGACCCTTGCCTTGCTGCTGTCGCGCGAGCGCGGCCTGGCCATCACACTGGTGGAAAGCATTTCCTTTCCGCCGCTGGAGCCGGATGCACCGCTGCCGTTCCGGCCCAGTTTTGATGCGCGCAACACTGCGCTGTCCCGTCGCACGGTGGCCACCTATCGCGAGCTGGGCCTGTGGGACGACATGCAACTGCATGCCACGCCCATTCACGAGATTCACGTTTCCGAGCGCGGCCACTTCGGCATGTCGCGTCTGGTCGCCGCAGAAGAAAAGGTCGAGAGCTTTGGCCAGTGCATCGAGAATGCCTGGATGGGGCTCGTGCTGCTGCGCGCCCTGAAGCGCTGCAGCAATGTCACCGTGCACGACGGCGTGACGCTGACCGGTATCCGCCAGCAGGCCACGCACATCACTGCCGAGCTGAAGAAGGGCGACGAGCGCTTTGAGCTGAAGGCCCCGTTGCTGGTGGCGGCCGATGGTGCGACATCCCCTTGCCGCGAGATGCTGGGTGTGAATGCCACGACCACGCCCTACGGGCAGGTGGCGCTGGTGACTACGGTGGCCACGCATCTGCCGCATCAGAATATCGCCTTCGAACGCTTTACCGAGAGCGGGCCGCTGGCGCTGCTGCCCCTGCCGGATGATCGCCGTTCCATCGTGTGGACGCTGCCGGCCGGTACCGAGCAGGCGCTGATCGATTGCAGTGACGAGGAGTTTCTCGCGCAGTTGCAGGCCGCCTTCGGCAAGCGTGCGGGCCGTTTCGTGAAAACAGCAAAGCGCTTTGCCTATCCGCTGGCGCTCACGGTAGCGCAGACGCAGGCGCAGCCGCGCGCGGTCATCCTGGGTAATGCAGCGCACACGCTGCACCCGGTGGCCGGGCAGGGCTTCAACCTTTGCCTGCGCGATTGCCTGGCGCTGACCGAACGCCTTGTGCAGCGCTATCGTGAGGGCGGTGATGTCGGCGAGTTTGCCCTGCTGCGCGACTATGAAACTGCACGCCTGCAGGACCAGCACAACGTGACGGCATTTTCGGACCGCATCGTGCGCGGCTTTTCCAACAACACGCCGGGCCTCACGCTGGCCCGCAACGTCGGCATGGTCACGTTTGACCTGCTGCCCGCAGCCAAGCAGGCCCTGGCACGCTATGCCATGGGACTGAACCACTGATGCCTGTGTTTTTCGTGGGAGCGGCTTCAGCCGCGAATGAGTGACGTGATGCCTTCAAAAAATTACGACATCGTCATTGTCGGCGCCGGCATGGTCGGCTCGCTGCTGGCGGCCCTGCTCCGCGAAAGCGGCCTGTCCATCCTGATGCTGGAGCGTGCCCCCGTGACGGCGCCGGCGCGCGATGCCGCCTTCGAGCCCCGCGTGTCGGCGCTGACGCGTGCATCGGAAAACCTCTTGCGTCATGTCGGTGCCTGGTCAGCCGTAGAGGCCTGTCGCTCGTGCGTCTACACGGGCATGACGGTGTGGGATGCCGACGGTAGCGGTCGCGTCGAATTTTCTGCCGCCGGCATTGGCGAGTCGCATCTCGGCGTGCTGGTGGAAAACCGCTTGCTGCAATCGGCACTGACGGATGTGGCCGTGCAGGCGGCCAATGTCACCTTCGAGTGCCCGGCCCAACTCACCCATCTCGAACGCCTGCCGCAAGGCTGGCAGCTCACGCTGGCCGACGGATCCTGCGTGCAGGCCCGGCTTGTCGTCGGGGCAGACGGGGCGCAGTCGGCCGTGCGCGGCATGATCGGTATCGATACCCGCAACACCGATTACCACCAGCGTGCCATTGTCACGACGGTTCGCACGGAGAAGCCGCACGGCTTTACGGCCTGGCAGCGCTTCAGTCCGACCGGCCCGCTGGCCTTCCTGCCCTTGCTCACGGCGGAGGGTGATGATCATTTCTGCTCCATCGTGTGGTCGCAGGACGAAGCCGAGGCGCAACGCTTGCTGGCACTGGACGATGCCGCCTTCATGCGCGAGATGGAGCTGGCCTTCGAGCGCACGCTGGGCGCCATCGAGTCGGTGGATCCCCGCTACAGCTTTCCGCTGCAGGCCCGTCATGCAGCGGACTACGTGCGCGATGGTCTGGCGTTGATTGGCGATGCCGCGCATGCCATTCATCCGCTGGCGGGACAGGGCGTGAATCTCGGTCTGCTGGATGCCGGGGTCCTGGCCGAAGAAATCCTGCGCGCCCGCGCGCGCGACATCGCCTGGTGGGATGAAGTCACGTTGTCGCGCTATGTGCGGCGGCGGCGTGCCCACAACACGCTCATCCTCAACAGCATGACCGGCTTCCAGAAACTGTTTGCCAGTCACCATCCGCTACTGGTGGTGGCGCGCAATATCGGCATGCGGGCAACAAATTCGCTGCTGCCGGTCAAGCAGGAGCTGGCGCGTGTGGCCATGGGGCTGAGCGGCGACTTGCCGCGGGCCGCTCGCACGGCCGCCTGATTTCATTCACCGACAAGGATGCCGAGATGACGAATGCCATGTTTGATCGCAAGGAACCTTCCGTTCTGCTGGTGCTGACCCTCCTGGTGCTGGCCTGGTCGGCGGTGCGTCCGCATGACTATCCCACCTGGTGGCTGGAAGTGCTGCCGGTTTTCATCGCGTTGCCACTGCTGCTGTGGACGTACAAGACGTTTCCGCTGACCGAACTACTCTACCGCCTCATCTTCCTGCATGCCGTCATCCTGATCGTGGGCGGGCATTACACCTATGCGCTGGTGCCGGCGGGCTTCCACGTGCAGGACCTGTTTGGTTTCGAGCGCAACCATTACGACCGGCTCGGTCATTTCGTGCAGGGGCTGGAGCCCGCCATCCTGGCGCGCGAAATCCTGCTGCGGCACAAGGTGGTGAAGCGCGGAGGCTGGCTGGTGCTGTTCGTGATCTCGATCTGCCTGGCCTTCAGTGCATTTTACGAACTCATCGAATGGTTTGTCGCCACGGTATCGGAAGAGGCGGCCGAGTCCTTCCTCGGGACACAGGGTGATGTCTGGGATACGCAGTGGGACATGTTCATGTGCCTGCTCGGCGCCGGCACGGCGCTGGCGCTTTTTTCAACGGTTCATGACGGGCAGCTGGAGCGGCTGCGCGTAACAGGAGGCAAGTGATGTCGGACATCAAGCGCATGCATGTGGCAGCCCGCTACAGCGACACGGCGGTATTCAACGGCGTGGTGTATCTTGCGGGGCAGGTGCCCACCGATCCCTCGCAGGACATCACGGGCCAGACCCGCGAAGTGCTGGAAACCATCGATCGCCTGCTCAACGAAGTGGGCAGCGACAAGTCGCGCATCCTGATGGCGCAGATTTTCCTGCCCGATCTGGCGGACTACGCCGCCATGAACGCGGTATGGGACAAGTGGGTGGTTGCCGGCCATGCGCCGCCCCGCGCCACGGTGCAGGCGCAGCTGGCCAACCCTGCGTGGAGGATCGAGGTGGTGGTCACGGCGGCCGTGCGCTGAGCCCTGCCGTCAATCGTTCAGGCCCTGTAGCCGTGGAGCGGACCCCGGCCGGCGTGTAAAATGCGCGGCTTCGTAATCCGGGAAGCCATGCCATGGGCCACAAGACTGCACTCTACGATGAACATCTCGCCCTGAAGGCCCGCATTGTCGACTTCGGCGGCTGGGA